>CAYTNY010000033.1:0-20987 GCA_964439215.1 uncultured Spirochaetia bacterium | reverse complement strand
TGCAAAAAAAGGACTTTGATTCTATTAAGTGTTGCAATAAAACTTGCAATCTATATTTGAGGGTATAGAACTGAAATTTGATTGTATTGCAAAAATCATTCTGTTATAATTAAATAAAATACGGTTAAATAGGGCGGTTTTTATGGACGACAAAGCGTTTCCGGCAAAAAAAATAATATTGGATGAGATGAAAGAAAACAGCTTAAAAGTGAAAAAAAATAATTCTTTTTGGAAGCAGGGTAAAAGATAGTTTTAATGATGATAGTGACTGGGATTTTATGATAATAATTGAAAACAGTCTTTCTTTTGCGGATAGGGCAAAAGCAACTGCCCGGGTCAAAAGAAAACTGCTGGAAAATAATTTCCCCAATGATGTAATAATAAAATACAGCAAAGATTACGAATATGGCAGTAATCATATCGGCAGTATGTCGTATGCGGCGGAAAAAGAAGGTGTTTCCATATGAAAGAGGCGGGAAAAAGCGTGAAACTGGCTGTAAGAGTAAAGGAATTTATCGGCAAAAAACTTTGAGGCGTTTCAGGGGCGGGATTAGATTCGCGGTTCCTGGAAATGCGGAGGAGACAGGTGAAAAAGAAACCAATTCGCCATACCAAAACATACCACCGCCGTATTATTATCATAATCGGGATTATCGCGACTGTTGCCGCGCTTATAATAACGAGAATCGGTTTTTTTGACACGTCCGAAAACAGAAGCATAGATCTGCGTTTTAAACTCCGGGGAACTCAGCAGCCGCGGGCCCCTGTTGTAATTGCCGCGATTGACGAAGAATCATTCAGGAATATGCCGGAAAGGTGGACCTGGCCAAGGGATGTATATGCAAAGGCTGCGGATAATCTTGCAAAATGGGGCGCGAAAGCCATTGTTTTTGATATTGTATATTCCGAACCCGGCTCTGAAAAATCCAAAGAGGATTATGTGTTCGCGAAAGCGATAAAAAAAGCGGGAAATGTTGTTCTGGGGACGAGGTTTGTTATTGAACAGGATGAAAAGGTCCGCAGAACTCTGGTGCAGCGGCCCGTTCCTGCATTGATGAAGAACGCTTATGATACGGGTATTGTCCACCATGTATTTGATGATGACACGCATGTCAGAAAAAGCTATATGTTTCTTGATCACGGCGGGAACCGGTATTATTCGCTTTCTCTTAAAGCGCTGGGCGCTTATTACGGACAGAAATCCGATCCTATGCAGATAAATCAGCGTATATTAAGATGGGGGGATATAAAACTTCCTCTGTATAAAGGGAACCTGTTCCTTATAAATTATGCCGGCCCCCCGGGAACATTTGAACAGATATCATTTCACGACATTTATTACGGGGAAGCGGATCCGGAACTGTTCAAAGACAAAATAGTTCTTATAGGCTCAACCGCTGAAATACTTCATGATGTTTTCCTGGCGCCGTTTTCCGAAAAAGGGAATATGATGCCCGGAGTTGAAATACACGCAAATGTTATAAATACAATAATGACTGAAAATTTCATGAAGCAGATGGATGATTTCAGTGCGTTCTGGCTGGTTCTGGGAATAGGGCTCGCGACCAGTTTTCTGGTATTCGGAATAAGAACTTTTGCGGGGCTTGGAATACTTGCGGCGGAAATAACTGTTTATTTCATGGCGTCCCAATGGCTTTTTACGGAGCATAATTACATAATAAGGCTTGTTGACCCCTTATTCGCGATGGTTCTGTGTTATCTGAGCATAAGTACTTATAAGGTCGGCGTTGAGGAGAAAGAAAACAAGAAAATAAAAAATGTATTTTCCAAATACGTGTCAAAAAATCTTGTGGAAGAGCTTTTGAAGAACCCTGAGGTGAAACTGGGCGGAGAAAAAAAAGAGGTGTCAATACTGTTTTCGGATATAAGAGGATTTACTTCAATGTCGGAAAATATGGAGCCGGAAGAAGTTCTGGACATGCTCAATGAATATCTGACCGAAATGACAGAAGTGGTTTTTGACAGCGGCGGAACGCTGGATAAGTTTATAGGCGACGCGGTAATGGCGCTTTTTGGAACGCCGCTGTATTATAAGGACCACGCCAGCCGCGCGGTAAGGGCCGCATTGATGATGAAAGGGAAACTGGCAGAACTTAATGAAAAGTGGGAAAAAGAAGGAAAAAACAGGCTGAAAATAGGAATAGGCATAAACAGCGGCGTCGTTGTTGCGGGGAATATGGGTTCGTTAAAAAGGATGGAGTATACTGTTATAGGGGATAATGTCAATATTGCATCGCGTCTTGAGTCGCTGAACAAAGAACTTGGAACAGAAATTTTAATCAGTGAAAAAACGTATGAAATGGTAAAAGACATTGTAAATGTTAAAAAGCATACAGAAATAAAAGTTAAAGGGAAAACAGCGTCAATGGATGTCTATGAAGTTATAACTTTGAAATCCGCCGCAAAACCATAAAAAGTCTTTAAAATAAGGGACAAATACGCAAAACGCTATAAAAATACCGAAAATGAAAAATATAAAAAAATCAAAAAAAAACCATAAAAACGTGGATTTTTTTTCAAAATGTTGTAAACTTATACTTCAGCTGAAAAAGAGATATGGTAATATAACAGGCATAAAAAAATGCCTGATTTTTATATGATATGCGGAGACAGGCCGTTAACTGTCCGGGTGCCGGCAAAATGAAGCCGGAGTTTAAAGCGCCGCGGCAGACGCTGAAAGGCCGGGCTCCGCACAGCGGAATAAAATAAATAAAATGCAAGGTGCGAGGCTGGTGGAATGGCAGACACGCCAGACTTAGGATCTGGTCCGGAAGGGTGTGGGTTCAAGTCCCACGCCTCGCACCAAAAATCTGAATATAATACCAAGGAGGAATTATTAATGAAATTTGAAGTGAAAGACAACGGCGGATGCAAAAAAGAGATAGAGGTGATCCTGGAAAAAGAGGATGTCGGAAAATCTCTTGAAAAGGTTATGGAAGGTATTGTCAAAAATGCGCAGGTTGACGGATACAGAAAAGGCAAAGTACCTGAAGATATAATAAAAACAAGATACAGGGATACAATAAGCGAAGAAACAATAAAAGATGCGGTACAGGCCGCATATCCCGATGTTATAAAACAGAGTGAACTGAACATAGCGTCATATCCGGCGCTCTCGGATGTTAAGTTCACGGATGATAAAAATGAAGAAATAAGCTTTAAAATAGAAGTTGAGACCCATCCGGAGTTTGAAGTCGCCGATTATAAAAAAATGGGTATAGAAACAAAAAAGCTGAAAGAAATAAAGCAGGAAGATGTGGAAAAAGAGATTGAAAAACTGAGGCAGTACAGAGGAAATCTCGTGACTGCGGAAAAAGATGAAGTTGAAAAAGGAGACTATGTTGAAGCGTCCATTGTGGGTTTTGTGGATGGAAAGGCAGAGTCTGAACTTACAACCGATAACCAGGTGTCCCAGGTAGGCGCGGGAAACCTTATCAAGGGCCTTGATGAAGCGCTCGCGGGCATGAAGGCCGGGGAAGAGAAAGATGTTGAAACGGAATTTCCCGAAGATTATTTTAATAAAAAATATGCCGGAAAAAAAGCGCTCTTTAAGGTGAAAATAAAAGCCGTGAAAAAACTGGAGCTTCCTGAGCTTAATGACGAATTCGCGAAAAGCAACGGGGGGCATGAAAGCGTTGAGGCCCTAAAGAAAACAATAGAATCCGAACTGAAAAAACAGGCGGAAGCTGATATCCGCAGCCATAACGCGGGCGAGGTGATAAAAAAACTTATTGAAAACAATAAATTTGACGTTCCTTCCGCGTTTGTGGAGCAGGAACTGAATAATATAATGACAAGATATGAAAACACGATGAAGCAGCAGGGGCTTTCCATGGACCGGCTGGGAATGGACAAAAACGAACTCAGGGAAAAACAGAGGCAGACAGCCGAAGACAACGTTAAGATAATGTATATTTTAAGGAAAGTGGCGGATAAAGAAGGGATTGAACTTTCTGACGAGGATGTTGAAACAGAGATAAAGAAAATAGCCGGGGAAATGAAGCAGGATGCGGATGCTCTGATAAAACAGTCAAAAGCACAGGGCAACTGGGACGCGCTTAAGGCAAAGCTGCAGGAAGACAAGGTTATGGAGAAACTTATTGAATATAACGTATAATAATAAACCGGAGGAAACTATGACGCTTATACCCATGGTTGTTGAACAGAATGAAAGAGGAGAGCGGGCCTATGACATTTATTCCAGGCTGCTTAAAGAACGGATTATTTTTGTGGGTACGCCTATAAATGACGACGTTGCAAATCTTATAATCGCCCAGCTTCTTTTTCTTGAGGGTGAAGACTCCAAAAAAGAAATATCGCTTTATATAAACAGTCCGGGAGGAGTTGTTACGGCAGGAATGGCGATTTATGACACGGTTCAGTTTATACAGGCGCCGGTTTCCACTATATGCGTGGGACAGGCGGCCAGTATGGCGGCGGTTCTTCTTGCGGCCGGTACGCCGGGGAAAAGATACGCGCTTTTAAATTCCCGTGTTCTGATCCATCAGCCCTTGGGCGGGGTTCAGGGGCAGGCGAGCGAGATAGAGATACATACAAAAGAGATATTGAAATTAAAACGCAGCCTGAACAATATACTCGCGAAGCATACCGGGCAGAAAATATCAAAGATCGCAAAGGATACGGACAGGGATTTTTATATGGGAGCGGAAGAAGCAAAAAAATACGGAATAGTTGACGATGTTATAGAAAATAAAAAACAGATAAAAGAGGGCAGTGAATAATGACAAGATGTTCTTTTTGCGGAAAAAACGAGAATGAAACCGGAAGGCTGGTTCTGGGGAACGATTCGGCTGTATGCGGCGAATGCGTAAAGATATTTTCCGGAATGATGGATGAGGATAGAGGAAAAAACAAACCGGGGGATTTTTCCGATCTTCCGGATCCGAAAAAGATAAACGAAGAACTTAATAAATATGTTATTTCCCAGGATCAAGCGAAAAAAGTTCTGTCCGTGGCGGTTTATAACCATTATAAAAGAATAATGAACCCGGTGCCCGAAGAGGATGTGGAGCTTTCTAAAAGCAATGTTCTGCTTATAGGGCCCACCGGTTCGGGGAAAACGCTTTTGGCGGAAACTCTTGCCAGGATACTGAAAGTGCCGTTCGCTATAGCGGACGCAACAACCCTTACCGAAGCCGGATATGTGGGCGAGGATGTGGAGAACATAATTTTAAGACTTCTTGAAAATGCGGATTTCAATGTTGAAAATGCCGAAAGAGGGATCATATATATAGATGAAATAGATAAAATATCAAAGAAAAGCGAAAATGTATCCATCACCCGGGATGTATCGGGCGAAGGGGTCCAGCAGGCGCTCTTAAAGATCATAGAAGGAACCACGGCAAGTGTGCCTCCAAAAGGCGGCAGAAAGCATCCTCATCAGGAATATATAAAAATAAATACAAAAAAAATACTTTTTATTCTCGGCGGCGCTTTTGTGGGGCTGGATAAAATAGTCGGCCGCAGAACCGAAAACAAGGTTTTCGGATATAAAGGCGAACAGGAAGAAAAAAAAGACAGAAGAAAAGAACTGCTTGAGAAAACACTTCCGATAGACCTTATACATTTCGGGCTTATACCCGAATTTATAGGAAGGATACCGGTTATTGCGGCTCTTAAGGAGCTTAAAACCGAAGACCTTGTCAGAGTTATGTCCGAACCGAAAAATTCCATAGTCAGGCAGTATGAAAAAATGCTGGAACTTGAGGGGGCTGAATTTGAAATGACCAAAGAGGCCCTGGAAGAAATAGCAAAACAGGCTATAGAAAAAAAGATCGGCGCCAGAGGGCTACGTTCAATAGTTGAAAATATAATGCTTGATATAATGTATGAGCTGCCGTCAAGAAACGACATTAAAAGAGTGGTTGTTGATGAGGCAGTGGTAAAAGGCGAAAAGAACAGACTTGACGCGATGAAAAAGAATAAAACGGCATAGAAGGGAGAGGGATATGGCTGCAGAAATGGAAAAAATGACTGCCAGAGAATTCAATTCAAAAAATAAAAAAATGCCGCTTTTGGCTCTTCGGGACCTTGTGATTTTTCCGAATATGGTTATACCGCTTTTTGTGGGAAGAGAAAAATCCATTAAAGCTCTTGAAGCGGCTATGGAACAGGATAGAATAATATTTCTTGTCGCACAGAAGGACGCAAGAACCGATGACCCTCAGGAAAAAGATATTTATGATGTGGGCACGGTATCGGAAATACTTCAGATACTGAAACTTCCCGATGGAGCAATAAGGGTTCTGGTTGAAGGGCTTACAAGAGGAAAGGTAAAAGAATATACGAGCCGGGCGCCTTATTACGAAGTTGAAATAGATGAAATTCCCGAGGCTGAGGTAAAGAGCAAAGAAGCAGAGGCGCTTATAAGGGTTACGCTGGAGGAATTTCAGAAACATGTAAAAATGAATAAAAAAATACCTCCTGAAACAATAATGTCCGTATCGGATATAAATAATCCGGGGCGGCTGGCTGATGTCATGGCCGCTCATATTACGCTTAAACACGAAGAAAAACAGGACCTTCTGGATACTTCGGATCCCGCTAAAAGGCTTCATAAAATATCCGTAATACTTAAAAGAGAAAATGAAATACTTGAGATCGAAAAAAAGATACAGGGCAAAGTAAAGAGCCAGCTTGAAAAATCACAGCGGGAATATTATTTATCCGAACAGCTTAAAGCCATTCAGAAAGAACTTGGCAAGGGCGATGCCGCATATAATGAACTTGAAGAACTCAGGGAAAAAATAAAAAAAGCCGGCATGCCCAAAGATGCGGAGGAAAAAGCAATAAAAGAACTTGACCGGCTTGAAAAGATGATGCCGATGTCAGCCGAAGCCACGGTTATAAGAACCTATCTGGACTGGCTCATATCGCTGCCCTGGACAAAAAAAAGCAAGGAAATTATAGACATAAAAAGAGTGCAGAAAACGCTTGATGCCGACCACTCCGGGCTTGAAAAACCCAAGGAAAGAATAATAGAACATCTTGCCGTAAAGAAAAATGTGAAGAACAGAATGCAGGATCCTATTATCTGTTTTGTGGGGCCCCCGGGCACAGGGAAAACATCGCTTGGAAGATCCGTTGCGGATGCTCTGGGCAGAAATTTTGTAAGACTGTCGCTCGGCGGAGTAAGGGACGAAGCTGAAATAAGAGGGCACAGAAGAACGTATATAGGCGCGCTGCCCGGAAGAATTATTCAGTCCGTGAAAAAAGCAAAGACAAGAAACCCTGTTTTTTTAATGGATGAGATTGATAAAATGGCGTCTGACTTCAGGGGAGATCCTGCCGCGGCAATGCTGGAAGTGCTTGATCCCGAACAGAACGCGACTTTTATGGACCATTACCTGGATACGGAGTTTGACCTGTCCGATATAATGTTTATTACCACCGCAAATACACTTTACGGGATACCCGCCCCGCTCAGGGACAGAATGGAAATTATAGAGATAAACAGCTATACGTCAAAAGAAAAAGAAAAGATAGCTCAAAAACATCTTATTCCCAAACAGCTTGAAAAACACGGGCTGGCTGCCGGAGATCTGCTTTTTACGGCGGACGGCATACACAGCATTATTGAGTATTATACCCGCGAAGCAGGGGTGAGAAATCTTGAAAGAGAAATAAAGACCGTATGCAGAAAAGCGGCAAAGGAAAAAGTAATGCCCGGCAAAAGGTTCTCTAAAATAAGCCTTACTTCCAAAAATATACACAAGTATCTGGGTGTTCCGAAATTCAAGGATGTACCGGCTTCTGACCTGAATGATGTAGGAACTGCAACAGGCATGGCGTGGACGGAGTTCGGCGGGGATGTTCTTGTTATAGAAGTGAGCATTGTAAGAGGGCGGGGTGTGCTGCTCCTTACGGGAAAACTGGGGGATGTTATGAAAGAATCGGCGCAGGCCGCATTGTCCTATACAAGGTCCAAGTCCGAAATTCTGGGGCTCAAGCCTGAGGATTTTTCAAGAAAAGACATACATATTCACGTGCCTGAAGGGGCAATACCAAAAGACGGGCCTTCCGCGGGCATAACACTTGCGGCCGCGATAATATCGGCCTTTACCGGAAAACCCGTTAAAAAGAAAGTCGCGATGACAGGCGAGATAACTCTGCGGGGCAGGGTTCTACCCATAGGCGGGCTTAAGGAAAAAACAATAGCGGCCGCAAGAAACGGAATGGAAGAGGTTATAGTGCCTTATTATAATAAAAAGGATTATGAAGACCTTCCTGACTATGTTAAAAAAACGCTGAAATTTCATTTTGTGAAAACTATGGATGAAGTGATTGAAATTGCACTCGGCCCGGGGGTTTCGCGGCCGAAAAAAGGCAAAAAGGCAAAAAAAACGGCAAAAAAGAAAAAATAGATGCAAAAATACGTTTTTAAAAAATCTTATAAAAAAACAATAATTTTTATCATAGATATTCTGGGGTATTTTATTTTTTTTCCTTTCCGGTTTTTCAGAAAAAGGCCGCCGTCATTCAGAAAAATTCTTGTTGTGAGAGCGGACCAGGCAGGGGATGTGGTGCAGGCGCTTCCTTTTTTTGAAAGACTTGTTAAAAAATACCCTGAAGCCGAGATTCACGCCCTTGTATCCGCGGAGACGGCATTTTTGCTGAAAGGAGGTCCGGGGATAAAAAAAATAATAAAGATTGATAAGGGCTGGTTTTCCGGGGGGCGGCTGCTATCGTTAAGAACGTTGTTTGCAGCGGTAAAGAATATAAGAAAAGAAAAGTATGATGCGGCTTTTGAGCTCAGAGGGGACATAAGGAACATAGCCGCGCTTTTTATGGGCGGGGTAAAATATATTACGGGATACGGATGCGCCGGCGGCGGATTTATGCTGGATAATGCCGTGTCTTATGACAAGAATGAACACGAAATAGACAAAAACCTGCGTCTTCTCGGGGTTGAAAGTTTTCCGGGAAAAATCGAAATGAATTTCCCCGGCGGTCCTGCGGCCGAAGAAGCCGCGGGAAAAATAATATCCGGACATGAAAAAAATAAAAAAATATTTATACACCCTTTTGCGGGTTATGCTTCCAGGATGTGGGGAGAGGAAAACTATGTCCGGCTTATAAATATGATACGCGGAAAAAACCCGGAAACGGTCTTTTTTATAAGCGGAGGGCCGGCGGAAAAAGGGCTGATGAAAAAGATATTTGAAATCCCGGGAACTGTTGATCTTGTGGGCCTTGGCTGGGAGGAGACCATTGCAGTAATAAAGAGATGCGGATTGTTTATAGGCAGTGATTCTGTTATGCAGTATTTTTCCGCTTATTCGGGCGTTAATACCGCGGTTATCGCGGGATATATTGTTGAATACGGACGATGGAAGCCGAAGGTGGACAGCGGAAAACTGGAAATATTCAGAATTCCGGTTCACTGCGGGCCGTGCGAGTCAAATGTATGTGTCAACGAAAAAGAAGGGCATATCTGTATGACCGGGATAACACCGGAGATGGTATATGAAAGGATAAAGAAATGGGTATAGAAAAGGAAAACCTGCGCGGAAAAAAGGTTCTTGTCATAAAACTTTACAGCTTCGGAGATATTGTGCAGACTACTCCGGCGCTGCGCGCCCTGAAAAACAGCGGTGCTGAGGTTCATTTTCTGTGCGCGGACAGAGTGAGGGATATAGCGCTTCTTCTTGACGGAGCGGACAGAGTGCATACGTTTGACCCCGGGAAAATCGCGGAGTTTTTAAGAATAACCGCGGTTCTGCGGCGCGAAAAATTTGATATTGCGGTTAATTTTCACCGCGACAGGAAATCGTATATTTTTACCCAGATGCTCGGCGCGCGCAGGAACAGCGGGTTCAGGTGGAAACAGCTCGGAAAGAGCCTGGATTTCAGCGCGGAATTCAATCCGGCGCTGCATGAAACCGAAAGATATCTTTCGGTAACGGATGCGGCGGGGGCGCAGAGGCAGAGATGGCATACCCGGATAAAGATTCCGGAAGCTCCCGAAGTTAAGATTGACATACCGGATACCACGGTCAATATAGGCCTGTTTCCCGGAGGAGGGGTAAACCCGGGGACCGTGATGTTTACAAAAAGATGGCCCGTTGAAAATTTTATTGAATTGGGAAAAATAATATCCGCGCGGGGAGCCGGGGTGTTTGTTTTTGGGGGCGAAATGGACAGGGAAAATGTTGAAAAGACTGCCAAAGCTGTCCCGGGCGCTGTGGAGGTGATAACAGGTATGGCGGATTTTGTGTATTATGTTTCCAAAATGAGCTGCTTTGCGGGCCCTGATACGGGCCCTTTGCATATAGCCGCTGCCGCGGGTGTGAATACGATAGGGCTTTTCGGTCCCAGTTCGCCGGATGTGTTCGGAGCAAGGGGCGGAAATTCCGTAAATATAACCGCGGATGAAAGCTGCCCGCCGTGTTATGAGCCCGAAAGCGTCCATAAAAAAGAGTTTTTAAAATGTACGGACAATATATGTATGAAAAAAATAAAGGTTTCAAAGGTTCTGGAGGAAATAAAAAAAATGCTTGGAGAACGGTTTTGAAAACAGCGATAATACATGACTGGCTTACGGGTATGAGGGGCGGAGAAAAGGTACTGGAACAGATCTGCTTATTGTATCCTGAAGCCGATATATTCACCCTTATTTATGATGAAAACGCGGTTTCTGAAATAATAAAGAACCATACGGTTAAAACTTCATTTTTGCGGAAAATACCGGGGATACTTAAAAATTACAGGAATTTTCTTCCTCTTTTTCCCGCGGCCATAGAAAGTTTTGATCTTGCGGGATACGATCTTGTAATATCTTCCAGCCACTGCGCCGCAAAGGGCGTCAGGAAAAAAAAGGGTGCGGTCCATTTCTGTTACTGCCATACCCCCATGAGATACGCGTGGGATCAGTTCCATAATTATTTTTCGGCTGAAAAGAACGGATATTTAAAATACGCGGTTATAAAGATGATAATGCCGTTTCTGAGAAAGTGGGATGCCGCTGTATCCGGAAGGGTTGATTATTATATAGCGAATTCAGGGCATGTTGCAAAACGGATAAACAGGTATTATAAAAGAGAAGCGAATGTCATATATCCGCCTGTGGATACGGATTTTTTTACTCCCTGTGAAAACACAGAGAAAGAAGATTTTTTTCTTGTTGTGAGCGCGCTTACCGAGTATAAAAAAATAGATTTTGTTGTTGATGTTTTTAACAGAATGCCGGATAAGGAATTGAGGGTCATAGGAGCCGGTCCGATGTTTGAGGACCTGAAAAAACAGGCGCAAAAATCCAATATATCTTTTCTTGGAAGCGTTCCGCGGGAAGTTATACGGGAAAATTACAGAAAAACAAGGGCGTTTTTGTTTCCCGGGGAAGAGGATTTCGGCATAACAACCGCTGAAGCGCAGGCCTGCGGCGCGCCTGTTCTGGCGTTTAATACCGGCGGCGCCGCTGAAATAGTAAAAGAAGGAAGAACCGGTGAGTTTTTTGACGGAACACAGGAGGACTTTATTAAAAAACTTGAATTAATAAAAGATAATGTTTATGATATAGAAGAAGTGAGGGGGAATGCACTGCGGTTTTCGGAAGAAATATTCAGGAAAAATATTACGGATTTTATAAAAAACAGAACGGAAAAGGCGGGAAATGGATAAAAAAACAACTGCAAATATAATGAAGGGAGCAATAATAGCGGGCGACGCTTTGTTTGCGGCAGCATCTTTTCTGGCCGCCTATTATGTGAGATTTTACACTGTTCTTATTGATGTGAGATACGGTATTGCGCCCTTGGAATATTATATTTACGGCGTGCCTGTCGTGGTTTTGGTTTTTCTTCTGGCGTTTAATTACGCGGGGCTTTACAGGCTGCAAAGCGGGCATAACAGGCTTGATGAGGCATTTGCGGTTCTTGCCTGCTGCGCGGTTTCTGTTGTTATACTTGCGTCGTTTACTTTTGGCATAAGGGATTTTTCATATTCGCGTGTTGTTCTGGTTTATACGTGGATTATATCCTCTGTTGTGCTGGTATTGTGGAGGTATGGTTACAGAAGCGTTTACAGATATCTTTCAAAAAAAGAACTTATAATTCAGCGCCTTTTAATCGCGGGAAACACGGAAGTTTCAAGGCTTCTTATTGAAAGGATTGCAAGGCACCCGGAGATGGGTTATAAGTTAATAGGCATGGTTGACAGCCGTCTTAAAAAAGGAGCCGTACGTTTTGGCGTTAAAAACCTTGGCAGCCTGAAAGATATGACGCGGCTTATAAAAGAAAATGATATAGATGAGGTTTTTGTCGGGGTTCCGGATTATAACAGAAAAGAAATTACGGATACTATACTGTCAAATGAAAAGGTGAAATTCATGATTGCTTCGGATGTCCTCAGAATAATAACCAAAAATATAGATTATAATGAGATGCACGGCATACCCGTATTTACGGTCCGGGAGCTTCCGCTGACAAAAAAAAGGAGCCGGGTTCTTAAAAGAACCATTGATATCACAGGTTCTTTTCTCGGTCTTGCGGTTATTTCTCCGCTTCTGGTATTAACCGCGGTTATAATAAAACTAACGTCAAAGGGCCCTGTTTTTTATAAACAAAGCAGGGTGGGAAGGGATAATAAGGAATTTGATATGTATAAGTTCCGTTCAATGCGTATGGATTCCGAAAACAAGACGGGTCCTGTGTGGGCGAAAAAAGGAGACGGCAGGACAACCTGTATAGGAGCCTTCATCAGGAAAACAAGCATTGATGAACTGCCGCAGCTTATAAATGTTCTGAAAGGCGAAATGAGTCTTGTGGGGCCCAGGCCGGAGCGGCCGCATTTTGTAAAAAGGTTTGAGACACAGATACCCAGGTATATGGAAAGACATAGAGTAAAAGCAGGCATAACAGGATGGGCGCAGGTGAACGGGCTCAGAGGCGATACATCGCTGGAAGAAAGAATAAAATACGACCTGTATTATATAGAAAACTGGGATATCTGGTTTGATATAAAGATACTTATCAGAACCGTGCTTGAAGTTTTTCATCACGACGCGTACTGAAACTCTGCGGTTTTGATAAAAAAACGGAGGAAAATATGAAAATACTTGTTACAGGCGGGGCGGGATTTATAGGCTCCAATGCTGCTGACGCATATATTAACGCGGGGCATGAAGTGGTTGTGATTGATGATCTGTCAATGGGAAACGAGAAGAATGTAAACCCCGCCGCGGTGCTTTATAAAACGGATATAAGAGATAAAAAGGGTGTATATGATATTATAGAAAAAGAGAAAATAGACGTTATAAATCATCACGCCGCGCAGATAAGCGTCCCGGACTCGGTGAAAAATCCGGCAGGCGACGCATCGGTTAATATAATGGGAACAATTAATCTTCTGAGCGCCGCCGCGGAACGCGGAGTTAAAAAAATTATTTTCATATCCAGCGGCGGTACGGTATACGGCACACCCGAAAAACTTCCGGTAAAAGAAACTGCGCCGTACAAGGCGGAAAATCCCTACGGAATAAGCAAAACCGCGGGGGAGCTTTATGTGAAATTTTATGCGGCTCAGTATGGCTTGAAGTATACGATCTTAAGATACAGCAATGTTTACGGCCCCAGACAGATACCGCACGGCGAGGCGGGTGTTGTGGCGATCTTTATAAAGAGGATACTGGAAGGAAAAAAGCCCGTTATATTCGGCGGCGGAAAATGCATAAGGGATTATGTTTTTGTTGAGGATGCCGCAAGGGCAAATCTGATCTGCCTTGATAAAGGTGATAATGATGAGTTTAACATAGGAACAGGAATACCTTCGGATGTAAACAGGCTTTATGACTGTGTCCGCAAAGCGTCAGGATTCTGGGAAGATGCGGAGTGTGCGCCGTTCCGCGAAGGCGATATTATGGAAAATTATCTTGATATAACCAAAGCAAAAGAAGCTCTCGGATGGGAGCCGGAAATTCCCCTTGAAAAAGGTGTTGAAAAAACGTATGAATACTTTAAAGCCGGAGAGAAATAAAAAAACGGAGGGATTTAATGAAAGCCTTGATATTAATCGGCGGTGAAGGAACAAGGTTAAGGCCGCTTACGCTGAATACGCTTAAATGCATGGTTCCTATAGCAAATAAAAGATTTTTTGAATATCAGTTTAATCTTTTAAAGGCAGCGGGAATAAAAGAAGTCGTGCTGAGCATATGCAATATGCCCGGGAAAATAAAAAAAGTCATAGGGGACGGGAGCAGATACGGCATTAAAGTGGATTACGCTCTTGAAAAAACACCGCTTGGAACGGGAGGCGCCGTAAAAAACGCGGAGAAATACCTGGATGATACGACGATTGTAATGAATGGAGATATTCTTACGGATATTAATCTTAAAAAACTTGCGGCTGAACATAAAAAAAGCTCAGCAGCAGCAACAATATCGCTTATTGAAGTAGAGGACCCCACATCTTACGGACTTGTAGCAACGGATAAAAACAACAGGATAAAGAAATTTCTTGAAAAACCGAAATGGACGGAAACAAAAGGAAACCGCTGGATCAATGCCGGGATATATGTATTTAACAAAAGCGTGCTTGATATGATACCTGCGGATATGAATTATTCTCTTGAAAGACAGGTTTTTCCCGGGATATTGGAGTCAGGCAGAAAAATGTCGGCTTTTAAATCAGAATTTTACTGGCTGGATATAGGAAAACTTGATAAATACAGGCAGGCAAATTTTGATGTGCTCGAAAAACGTTTTAAAACGGATGAAAAAGAGAAAAAACCGGATAAAGACGGTGTTGTCAGGGGAAAAAATCTGAAAATTTCCCGAAGTGCTTTTTTAAAAGGGCCTGCGGTTATAGGGAACAATGTCCAAATTGAAAAGCGCGCCTTAGTGGCTCCGTTGAGTATAATAGGAGAAAACTGCACTATCGGAGAGAACTGCATAATTGAAAACAGCATAATATGGGACGGGGCCGTTATAATGAAAAATGCTGTTATAAAAAACTGTATAATAGGAAAGAATTGTGTTATAAAATCAAATGTAATGCTGCACGGAGCGGTGCTCGGCGACAGTTCAAAAGCAACTGAATACAGTAAAACAGGAGTTTTGTGAAATGACCGGTATAAAATTCGGAACAGACGGCTGGCGGGCAAAAATAGGCGAAGGATTTACATATGAAAACCTGTCAAAGGCCGCGGACGCTTATGCTGCCTATACTCTGGGAAAAATAAAAAAGCCGCGTATAGCGCTTGGCTGTGACAATCGGTTCATGTCGGAGAATTACGCTCAATTTACCGCGGAAAGGCTGCGGGATTACGGTTTTTACATATATTTTTTTGATAAGGCGGTTCATACACCTATGGTATCCTGGGCAGTGAAGACCCTGAAACTGGATTCCGGAATAATGATAACATCCAGCCACAATCCCGCCCAGTATAACGGCTTTAAAGTAAAAAATAAATTTGGCGCGGGGATATCCACGGAAGAATCTGAAAAACTGGAGGCGTTTGCTAAAAAGAAAATAAATATAAAAGTGAATAAAGGCAGCGGGTTTATAGAAACGATAAATATGGATAAAAAATACTGTGATGCCATAAGGAAAATGGTGGATATTGAGTTCATAAAAAAAAGCGGGATCAGGATCGTGCTTGATGTTATGTATGGTTCGGGTGCGGGATATATTGAAAATATATTTGACGGGTATAAAGGACTGACAGTTATAAATAACCACAGGGATCCCCTTTTTGGCGGAATAAACCCGGAGCCGATAGAAAAGAACCTGATGAAACTTATGCAGACAGTAAAAAAAACAAAAGCGGATATAGGGATCGCCATAGACGGCGACGGCGACAGAATGGCAGTAATAGACAATAACGGGGCGTACATGACACCTCATAAAACGCTTGTATTTCATATGCTGCATCATTTAAAACACAGAAAAATGAAGTTCAGATTTGTGAAAACCATATCAGGAACGTTTTTGCTTGATAAGATTGCCGCGGAAAACAGGATAAAACTGCTTGAAACACCCGTGGGTTTCAAATATATAGGAGAGAAAATAATAGATGACAGGAACACAATCGGAGGAGAAGAGTCCGGAGGGGTTGGTTTTGGATATTATCTGCCGGAAAGGGACGGTATCCTCGGAAATCTTCTTGTACTTGAGTTCCTTGCAAAAGAAAAAAAGAAAATCACAGGAATAATAAGGGAGCTTGATGAAAAATACGGGAAATATATGTATGATCGGGTTGATGTTAAGTTTAAAGAGTCTGAACGTAATTTTATATATAAAAAAGTAAATAAGCTGGAGAAAAACGGTTTTGCGGCGGGCAAAAAGATAAAAGCGGTAAACAGGCTTGACGGCATAAAATATATATTAAATGACAATGAGTGGCTGCTGTTCAGATTTTCCGGGACAGAACCCCTGCTGAGAATATATTCAGAGGCGCCAAGCAGCCGGAGAGTGGAAAAAAATCTGAGATTCGGGAAGCAAATAATAAAATAATGCGCGGATAAAAGAGATATGCCGCGCAAAAGGACGTGTTATCATGCGCAGTATATTAATTGTTCTGTTTATAGGTGTATTTTCTTATCTGCAGGCAGCAGCTCCCGGCGCGGAGAAACTTATTGATGAAATAGAAGAAAACATAAATGATATCGGGCAGGACTGCGCTCAGGTGAGGGTGAAAGTTAAAAAACTGATAGACGAATACAGAGAATCATCGGGAGCCGCATACAGCACAGAAGCAGAAGCAGAGATATCCAATGAAGGGGAAATAACTCTGTCGCAGCTGCGAGCGGACAGCGCTTCTTACAAAGGCAGGTATCTGAAAGTAAAAGGATACGTTATAGATGTTTACACTTCAAAGATAAATCCTGATTATTATGTGCTTGTTTTAAATGAAACCTGGACCGCGGAAGACTATCGGAAGCAGAATATAGAATTTGTAAAACTGGCAGCAGGCAAGCGTAGATTCGGCTGGGCAGAGACCCGGCGGCTTATGCTTGATGAGAAACAGCATACATTTGCCGGAACCGCAGAGGAAGTTGAATGGGAAGATAAACGAACCGGTGAAAATTATAAAGAAGTCAGCATAATTGTTGATGCCATAGATTAATAATGCCGCACGGCAGAATAACGTTTTTTCGGGAAATAAAAACATTTATGCAGGCTCTGCCCGTGCAGTATGTTTTGGCAGATATATAACTTTCCCTGTGCTGTTTGGGAGGTTTTCTTTATTATTTCTTTTGGGGGGCAAACCGCAAAGGACCATTGTCCTTGAGTTTTTTTCGGGATATGGCGCAATTTTATGAAACTGCAAAGCGGCGTACCGGGTGTATTTGTTCCGGGGTGCGGCTATATTTTTTTTCCTTTCAGTAATTTCATACAATATTAAACCCGAAATTGCGGGGTTTGGGTGTTTCTGCAGGAGTACGGGAAAATGCGATGCCGGGAAAAAAGTCATTATTTCGTGGATGTTTAATAATGCGAAAAAAACAGAATTCATGTAATATTGTTTTAAGCACAAAATAGAAAGCAGGATAAACATAAAAATAAAAGCCTGAGTCCTGCAAAAAAGTTTGTTTATGCTGCGGCTGCTCCGGAAATATTTTGGAAATACGGAATTGCCGCAAATTTGAAAAATAAAAAAACGGAGGTGCTGTTATGAACGGGGAAGTGCTTGAATACGAAGTCAGCCCCAGAAAATTAGAAAAAGGAAACAATGACATTATGATGAGAATCAGAAATAAAAGGGCGGGCAAACTTAAGGATGTTAAAGTAACGCTGAAAGCAGTGGACTTTGACGCGATAACGGTAATTGATCCTGTAAAAAACTTTGATCATCTTAATCCGGGGGAAGAGGCCCTGCTTAATTTCAGCGTAGAGGCTGTTTCTTCTTCGGGATTGTACGCAATGGTGGAAGCAAACCGCCGTGACAGGCATATAACCTATGATATGCCTGTATTGGAGGAAAAACTGAAAAATTATTCCGCGGCTATAACAGGCGTAAGGGCGCAGACAGGGGTTTATGAGCCGCCCGGGAATAAAATTTTCTTTGATGTTCACCTGAAAGGGTATACTGACTCAAATACTCTTGAACTGGCATGTTTTGTGGAGCTTCCTGACGGAGATGTTGAGATTATGGATGATGTGCCTGTGGACAGGCTTGAGGCCGGCGGCGAAAAAACAATATCGTTATCCATAATACCTGAAATAAAGGGTCCGCATGTCATTTATGCCTATCTTTACGACGGCGATATGCTTATTGACAGAGGCATTGAAAAGATTTTTGTGCAGGATACCGGAGGACGCGCTGATGATGAATGAACAGATGCAGGAGCAAAAATAAAGATAAAAAGCATCCGGCAGCGCCGGGTTTATTTCACGGTTATTCGTTAGTAATCATAAACGTTCTTAATAAGCCGTGACAGGCTGCAGTACGATTCTGCATTGACCTTTTTAAATAATTTGTGATTATCATTATACCATTTCACGCATACGGCATTTACGCTGTTTATGTAATAAACATCAGCTTTGGAAGCATGGGGCTCGTATGCGAAAAAAATCTGGTTGGACATAAAACCTTTTTGTATCAGTTTATCGGAAATTTCATTTATACTCGCTGTATGAGACGCAATAACAAAGACCTTTATTTTATGTGTTTTGGCCGGGACCAGCTCAAAATACATAATGTTGTTAATCAGATTTTCGAAATATGAATAATTGTTGTCACCCAAAAAAAATCTGGTAAGAATATTTTTTTTATATACAGAATCCAAAGGGCTGATGTGCGAAAGGTAAACGAATTTATCCGGATATTCAAAAACAACAGATGTGCAGGTCCCGACACCTTTGGTATATATATCTTTTCCGCCGCTGGATTTTGCGAATTCATTCATATCAACTTTTAGCGCATTTTTGCTTTTCGGAGGAAAAATATTAACCGGAGGACGGCTGCAGTTTTTCACTTCGTTATACAGTATTTCCCGCTGTCTGTTGTTCATATTATTAAAATATTCGGTGATAACCTCAGCTTCATCGATTTCTGCTATTATGATCCATTTGTACCCCATGATAGAAAATTTTTCAAAAGAACTGAATACGCGTACACCCCTGTAATCTTTTGTGATGAAGCGGCCCGAGTTCATTTTTGCCGCTTTTTTTACAGTTTCGGTCTCAACAATCTGTTTTAATGCGGTGCTGTCCTCGGAAAATCTGGAGTCAGTCAACATAAGATGTTCTTCATTTACCAGATATACTTCGGTGGTTTTTCCCGTGTTTTTTTTATTTGCGAGGATTCTGTTTATTGTATTTAAAGGCATCTGAAAAATAAGGCAGCCGCCTTTTATTTTTATAAAGAAAAAAGAAGCGGCCTCGTCTGACGGCGGATAATGTTTGAAATCAATGAATTCTTTTCCGCGGGATAGATCATTACGGCTTATCAGCCCCTGTTTAAAAAAGTTTTTGTGAAAATCCGATTCTTTTTTTATTGAATGAAATACATAGCCCTGTTCGTCAACGAAAAGTATATCATAGAAATTCAGGTATTTTTTTACATACAGCATATTAAGTTCAGCTTCGTGTTTTGACAGGTTTTCGGCGCCGTGATTTTTGGGATTCCGGCAGATCATTTTGATAGTGTTAAAAATACGGATAAGATCCTTGTCCGCAGCGGCGTTTTTGGCTTTTTTTTCAGTGCCCCTGAAATATTCAAGAACCATTTTTTTCTTTTGGTTGCGGATTTTCTCAAGCCTTTTATAGGTTCTGTTTTTTATTGAGAATTCTGCGGATGCGGGAGCAGTGAATACGATAATAAACAAAACACTTAATAAAGAAAGTTTGTTCAAAAACATCCTCCTTAGATATTTATTATTGATTTTAACAGTATTTTATGGAAAAATAAATTATAATCAGAAACTTTTTATGACTGTTATTGTCATAAAATATGCGGGGGCAATAAAAAAAAGAGAGGGATAATTATGTTTAAAAAACTGATGCTGCTTTTATTTGTCGTACAGGTATTTTATCTTTTTTCATGCTCGCCAAAGAACAATCCTGCGCAGCCCGAATTATCATCTTCGTTGACATTTACTCCTACACTTACATTAACATCCACACAGGTATTAACCCCCGCATTGACAGCAACTCCCACACCGACAGCAACCGCCGAACAGGGGGACGCTGACACAACGGCGCCGTCAACAACAGTCCGGCTTATGTGGATACACCACTCAACAGGCTCTGACTGGGTTTCATCATCCCACGGCGGGCTCGGGACAGCATTAAACAATAATAATTATTATGTTACGGAAGCGGACTACGGCTGGACGGTTTCCAATGTTGAAGCAGGCTGCAGTTCTGATCTGGGAAATTATACGGATACTTTTGACTGGCCGTGCTGGTTCAATGAAACATCGATGCCTGAAGTATACGCGAATTCCTCGCATTACGATTATACAAATGTTATTCCGGATCCGGGCGGTGAAAATGAAGTGATCATGTTTAAATCATGCTATCCTAACAGCGAAGTAGGAAGCGATATTGCGGATGAACAGGCAATGTATAACGGGCTGCTGGGTTATTTCGCGGATCACACAGATAAACTGTTCATATTGATAATACCTCCGCCGGAGATTGATATTTCAAGCGCTGTATTGACGAGAGAACTTTCAAACTGGCTCGCGGACAGGGAAACAGGATGGCTCTCGGATTATGCCCACGATAACGTTTATGCGTTTGATTATTACAATGTGCTTACGCATCCGGACAATCATCATCGTATAAACAGCGGTTCCGAAGAACATATTGTTGCCAATTCCTCAAATGAACTGTATTATCCAAAAACAGCGGGAGATTCACATCCGTCAGATGAAGGGCATCAGAAGGCAACCGATGAATTTGTACCGCTGCTTAATTCATGGTACAACAAATGGAAGGCGGAATAGGGAAACAGGCAAACGCCCTAAAGGATGCGGCTGTACCTGCCCTTACGATAACGA
>CAYTNY010000032.1:0-21665 GCA_964439215.1 uncultured Spirochaetia bacterium | reverse complement strand
CTTGGTGAGGGTGATGCAGCGGCTGAACACTGTATGATATAAGCTGACGATTAAATAGGAGATGCGGGTAAGGGACGGCTTGATGAGAGAAGGTGGCGCTCTGCGGGAAGCGTAAATAACTGTATGAATTAAGTGTTCCGGTATGTGCGAAAAAAAAGACTTTAATTCTATGAAATGTTGCAATAAAACTTGCAAACTACCGTTTCAAAGTTTTACAGTTTTTGTCCGGGAGATTTAGCCTTAGTACTTTGAACTTTGAACTCTTGGGGGAATTTTAACTTGTCCTTTGAAAGTTTGTGATGTATCATGTTCCTCAATGAAATTTAAGATATATTATTTTTGGGAGTGTTGTGATTATTATGGACAAAAAAATATTTAACGGGTTTCTTGTTGTTTACATTATTTATGGGTTGTTTTATATTTTTAATTCATCTATTGTTATGAACGGAACAAGGTATTTTGTGCTTATTGATGATGCAATGATTTCTATGCAGTTTGCCAAGAATTTTGCGATGGGTAACGGTCTGGTGTGGAGCATTGGGGAAAGGGTTGAGGGGTTTACCAATTTTTTATGGACAATGTATATGGCTATCCCGCATTTGTTGAACATTCCTCTGCATTTAACATCGCTTTTTATTCAGCTGACAGCTATGGTTTTTATGATAGGCACACTTGTTCTGGTAAGAAAAACAGTTCTGAGGCTTACAGGAGATAAAATAACCGCGCTTGCAGCGGTGGTTTTGACGGGTTTCTTTATACCGCTGAATTTTTGGTTTTATCAGGGAATGGAAGTCAGTGTCTTGGCTTTTATAGTTACAGCTGTTGTATATATGATACTTATGAAAAAAAACGACAACCTCATATTTGCGGCATGCGGGCTGGCCACGCTTGTCAGGATTGATATGGCGGTATTTTTTGTTCTTGTTTTAATTATGCGCAGGGAAAATCTTAAAAAGGGCCTGATTTTCTTTTTATCTTTTTTTGCTGTTCAGACAGCGGCAAGATATATGTATTTTGGAGAGTTTCTGCCTAACACGTATTATCTCAAGGTCGCGGGGTTTCCGCTGGGATTAAGGATTTTTAAAGGTTTTGTCATGCTTTTTAAAAATCTATATTATATGAACTGGATCGCTTTTTTAATACCAATGTTTTTGATTAAAAAAGGAAAGGTTTTTTGGTTTTTGCTGGCGGTTCCTTTTTCCCAGATGGCCTACAGTGTATATGTCGGAGGCGATGCGTGGGAGGCAATGGGAGGGACAAACCGGTATGTGACAATCGCGATGCCGGTTTTCTTTGTTTTGTTCAGTATCGCACTGCGTGAATTAACGGGACTGATAATAAAAAATAAGAAATATGTTTTGGCCGCTTATTTTGTTATGACGGGTATTTTTCTTGTGAATTTCAATTGTCTTCATGGGACCAGAAGTCTTGTGAATTTAAAAGGACCCGTTGAAGAACTTCCTTTTACCAGGTCCAGACTGGATGCCGCGCTTTATCTTAAAGAAAACACAGCGAAAAATGATACCATAGCTGTTTTTGCGGGAGGAATAATACCATATTTTTCAGACAAGAGATATTTTATTGATTTTCTCGGAAAAAATGACAAATATATAGCAAGGGTAGATATGATGGAAATTAATTCTTTTTTTGAACTTGTTATAGCGCTGCCCGGACATATGAAGTTTGATTACGATTATACCGTAAATATTTTAAAACCTGATTATATGGTAATTACAAACCCGAAAGAGTTTAATAAGTTTGATTATTTCCGGACAGATTACAAAAAAACAGCACATCCGAATGTTTTTAAAAGGGTTAAAAACGGAAACTGAAGCAGCATTCGGCGGATTAAAATCGGGGGTTGCGGGATTCTTTTTTTGTGGACGGTACTCTGCTGAAATGTAAAATGAATTGCAACACCTAAAACATCCGAAAATACATAGGAAGGTAAACCATTCTCTTCTCCCTCTATGAGCAAAGGATGAATGTTTGCATGCTATAAATATAATCAGAAAAATACCGAAAAAGGAATAGGGAGAGGGTGACGCAGCTGCAGGATGCTTTGTAATACAAGTTAACGCTTAAAACAAGAATTGTGGGTAAGAGGCAATTTTTCAAAAGGGGATTTCGCTTTGAAGTTTAGCTTCCGGGCCCGCCCTTAAAAACTAAATCCCCCTTGCCCCCTTTTGGGAAAGGGGGTAAGAACATAAAAAGCATAACTGTTGTATATTGGTTTGGTAGTTTCAAAGTTTTACAGTTCTTATCCGGGAGATTTAGTCTTTGCCTTTGTCTTTGAACTCTTGAACTCCGTTATTCGCTCTCGGTTTTTTTATTGCCTTGAAAAAGATGTTGTGATAGCATTATTATTATGATTAAAGGACTGGGAATAGATGTAGTTGATGTTAAGAGATTCAGGAAGCTTGCAGGGGCGGATTCTTTTCTTAAAAGAATATTCACCCCGGGGGAGATGTCCTACTGCCGCAAAAAGAAAAACAGCGGCCTGAATCTCGCGGGGAGGTTTGCGGTGAAAGAGGCTTTTATAAAGGCGGTTTCGGACAATAAACGGATAAGCCTCAGGCAGATTGAAACCGTAAACAATGAAAACGGAAAACCCGAGATTGTCCTGAATGACGCGGTGAAAAAACTTCTGAAAAAGAAAAAAGCAAAAAAAGTAATGATAAGCATAACGCATACGGAGATAACAGCCGCCGCGGTATGTATTCTTGAATAATAAAGGGGAGCAATAAATATGTATGCGGTGACAGCGGAGGAAATGAGGGAGATTGACAGAGCAGCGGTTAAGGATTATCTGATACCCGGAGATATTCTTATGGAAAACGCCGCGGTTAATATGCTTTATGCGGTAAAACAGGAATGGGGAAGCATTGCCTTTAAAAGAGCCGCCGTGTTCTGCAAGGGAGGAAACAACGGCGGGGACGGCGCGGCGCTGGCAAGGCACTTAAAGTGCGAGGGCGCGGATGCGGCTGTTTATTTTCTCGGGGATATTTCAAAGGCTTCAATGTCTGCGTCGGAAAATATAAAGAGGGCCGAAAAGTACGGCGTGGAAATCATATATATCAAAGATAAACCGGATATTGAAAAAATCAGGGACCGCGTTATTGCCGCGGATTTTATAGTTGACGCTTTAATCGGCACGGGGCTTGACAGGGAAACAGACGAATTCACGGCCGGGATTATTGCGTTTATAAACAGTCTGCGTAAACCCGTTATTTCGGCGGACATACCGTCAGGAATCAATTCCGATACAGGCGCGGTTATGGGCGCTGCGGTGCACGCGGATATTACAGTTACATTCGGGCTTCCCAAGCGGGGGCTGGCTGTTTTTCCGGGTACGGGGTACGCGGGAAAGCTTATATCCGCTGATATATCTTTTCCTCCGGAGCTTATAAGTAAACCGAGAAAGAGTGTTATTGTAACTCCTGAAATAGCGTCCGCACTGGCGCCTTCAAGGCCGGTTAACGCGAACAAAGGGGATTTCGGGCCGGTTCTTATAGTGGGAGGCGCGCCGAGTTTCAGCGGTGCGGTGATACTTGCGGCAATGGGAGCGCTGAAAGCCGGAGCAGGTGTTGTGAATCTGCTGATACCGGACAGCATTTACGGTGCGGTTAAGAACGGGCCCCCTGAAGCGGTTACGACATCGCTTAAATCAGGGGAAGACGGAATGCTTTGCGAAGAAAACTATGAATTAATAATGAAGTTTGCGCAAAAGGCCAAGACCGCAATAATCGGGCCGGGCCTGGGGCGCGGAGAAGGCGCATTCAGACTGATAAGAAAAATAGTTGAAAATATTGAGATTCCTTTTGTCCTGGATGCGGACGGCATAAACGCTGCCGCACAGGACAAAAAATGCTTGAAAAAGATTAAAAATGATGCTATATTGACACCGCATATGGGTGAAATGTCGCGCCTGTGCGGACACGAGACAGCGGATATTGTAAATAACAGATTTGAAATACTTGAGGAATTTATTGACGAGTGTAATATAAATGTTCTTTTGAAAGACGGAAGGTCTCTTGTAGCGGACAGAGAAAAGAATTTTTATATAAATACAACCGGAAATTCAGGAATGGCGACTCCGGGCAGCGGCGATGTGCTTTCGGGAGTTATAGGCGGTTTTGCCGCGCATTCCATACCGATTGTCCGGGCTGCTATAGGAGCAAATTATATTCATGGTCTGTCAGGCGATATACTGGCTGATGATAAAGGGCCCGAAGGTATTACAGCGGGAGAAATTGCCGGAAATCTTTACAAGGCCCTGAAAAAAAATAAAATTCCGGGAGGATATTGATGATTGTACCGATTCTTTTGATACTGCTTTCACTGCTTTTTGTTCTGATGTGGGTCTGGATCTTTGTGGTATTTATAGAAAATACAAAATTAAAAAAAGAAATTGACGAACTTGTCAATCAGCCGATTACTATGGAGCAAAAAGCGGAACTGGACAATCTGCAGCTTGACCTTGACACAAACGCATACAGGGCGAGAAAAACCAAAAGAGTTGTTTTGTTTTTTGCTTTTCTGTTTGTGGCGGCGGCTATAGGCCTTGTATGGGCAAACACCAGATTTTCGCTTTATACTTACGACGGGCTTCTGGAAAACCTGAAACTTACAATGATGATAATAATACTGTTTTTTACACCGGCTTATATAGGGCTTGAACTGATAAGCAATACACAGGGAGCTTCCGGAGACATTTCCAGAAGGCTCAGGCTCAATGAGGAACTGAAGCCGGGTGAAGAAGTTGAAGTTTAAATTCAATTTAAAAATATTACTGGCAATACTTGGATTTTCTTTGTTGCTGGCGGGGTGTGCGTCTTTTGAAAAAGGGGAAGGCAAGATACTTTCATTTAAATTAACGCCGGAAACCGGGTTCAGGCCCGGAGTTGTTGTGTCGGCGGTGGTTAAAACAACCGGCGATATAAAAAAAGTTTACGGGACAATAGAAGTCCCGGGGGCCTTTAAACTGCCTTTGAAATACGACAAAGAAAAAGATGTCTGGTTTTTTAAGATGATGATACCTTTAAATATGCAGATTCCCAAAGGAACATATACCGCGCGCATAGAGGCGGTTTCCGAAGACGGGAAAACCTATGCGGAAACAACAACCATAGAAGCGGATTAAGAACGAAAAAAACAACCGGGGAAATCAATGGCGGCAAAATCAAAAAAAACAAAGAAAAAAAAGAAAACTTCCGGAGTGAAACGCGGCAATGCAGGCGGATCCGCGGCGCCCGTGAAAAAAACCAATCTGACGGATAAGATACTTCTGACTGTTTTAGCCGCGGTTATTCTCGGCGGGGCTGCTTATATAATAGATAAAACAACCGCATGGGGTAATTCCGAAAAAGCCATAAACAGGATGATGGCGGCCGCTGAAAAAGATGCGGTACAGAGAAATTATGACCGGGCCGCGGCGCGATACGAAAAAATAATCAAAAAGTTTTCAGCGGATGAAGAGCATACGGAAAAGATCAAGCAGGCAAAAATGAACCTGGCAAAAGCATATAAAGACGCGCAGTTATATATAAAAGCGATCGGTATTTATGAAGAACTTGTGGATGAATACATGGGAGAGAACAGGGATATGTATGCGTGGCTGGTTCTTGAACTGGCGGAATGTCATAATTCAATATTTAACAAAAGCAAGGCATTGAGTCTTTATGAACAAATACTTGAAGAATTCCGCGGCACAGACTGGGCTGCCGAGGCTCTTTTCGGGATTGCCGAAGCGCACAGGAATTCCGGAGATAATGAGCTTGCCAGAAAATATTACAATAAGATCGCTGAAACCTACAAAAAGGGTTTTCTCAGCGCCGAAGCCCTTACGAATGTAGGGAAAATATATGAGGCAGAAGGGCGCATAGAGAAAGCAATGGAAGTTTATTCCGGTATAGTCAATGATTTTCCGGAAATAGTGACAGAATACGCAAGATTAAGGCAAAACGCTCTTGCGGATAAAATAAAAAATTAATGGATGAATTCGGACTGATTAATAAAATAAAGAAAACGGCGGGTTCATCGGCCGGAAAGCTTATCAGGGGCATAGGGGATGACTGCGCGGTCTTTTCTCCCGCAAAAAACAAAAAAATACTTGTTTCTTCGGATTCGCTGGCCGAAGGCGTTCATTTTAACCTGAAATACATAAAACCCGAAAGCCTCGGAAAAAAAACAGCTGCGGTAAATATATCCGACATATACGCAATGGGCGGTGTTCCGAAGTATATGCTGCTCAATCTCGGACTGCCTTTGAAGAAAAATACAGTTAATGTACATAAAATAATAAAATCTTTTTCTGATTATTCGGAAAAACACGGCGCCCGCCTGATCGGCGGGGACACAGTAAGAGCCGGAACGTTTTTTTTAAGCGTTATGGTAATAGGCGAAGCCCGGCAGGAAGAAATTATGATGCGCACCGGAGCAAAGCCGGGGGACCGGCTGTTTATAACGGGAACACCCGGAGAATCAGCGGCCGGGCTTTATGCTTTTGAAAATCCCCAAAAGTGCGCCGGCATAAAAGGTATAAATATTATGAAAAAGAAACATACAGAGCCTGAACCCGGTTTATCCGAAAGCCGCGCCGCGGCTAAAAGCGGTATGGTTACATCGTGTCTTGATATATCGGACGGTATTGTAAGCGACGCATACAGGATATCGGAGGAAAGTGCCTGCGCGGTATGTATAGAATATGAAAAACTGCCGGTATCAAAGAGGCTGGCGGCATTTGCGGAAAAAATAAAAAAGGTTCCGGAAGAATTTGTTCTCTACGGCGGTGAAGATTACGGGCTTTTATTTACTGTTTCCGGAAAAAAAACAGATGATTTTGGCGCGTACTGCGGAAAACACGGGCTGCGGGCGGTTGAGATAGGGTATATCTCGGCGGGCCGCGGCGTTTATTTAGACATAGACGGAAAGAAACAAAAGGCGGATAGTAAAAAAACATGGAAGCATTTTTAAAAGAATTCAGGCCGGTTGACGGAATAAAGAGCGTTTCACCCGGGCAGACCATAGAATTTGCCGCGAAGACGGCCGGAGAAATACACGCCGGCGATATAATCGCTTTTTGGGGGGATCTTGGCGCGGGCAAGACTCATTTTATAAAAGGCATGGCGTCTTTCTGGGGAATAAGCGAAGATGAGGTGATAAGCCCGACTTTCGGAATTGTGAAAGAATATGCCGGCAGGGATATGAGCCTGTATCATTTTGATTTCTACCGGATACTTGATTCCAAAGAACTTGATACCATTGGTTTCAGGGATTATATTGCCGATACAGAGGCAGTAACAGCAGTTGAATGGCCGGAAAGGGCCCCTGATCTATTTGACATATATACGGCGGCGGTGGTCATAAAACACGAAAGCGTAAGTTCAAGAAGTATTGAAGTATACAGGAAAATTTAAATTTACGGGCATGTAAGAAATTATAAGGGACGGATCGTCCAATTGCAGGATAAAAAACAAAAGGCGGAAAAATGTATTCATTGCTTACAGATACTTCCACAAATGAGATTGCTGCCGCTGTATTCAGGGATGATGAAAAACTGTTTGAAGGTTATTTCCCCGCGGAAAAACGCTATAATGCTGTTTTTATGGATTGTATTGACAGCGGCTTTAAAAAAGCAGGCATTAAACCGGGGGATGTGGATGTTTTTGCGTCAACTCTGGGGCCCGGAGCTTTTACGGGCGTGAGAATTTCAATTGCGGCAATGAAAGCATTTGCTTTGTCGCTTGACAAACTTTTCTTTGGAGTTTCAACACTTGAAATTCTTGCGGCTTCTGCGGAAGTGAAAAACGGGCATGTTACCGCTGTTATAGACGCCCGGAGAGGGGAAGTTTATACTGCGGGATTTGAGGTCCGGGATGCGGAAATCCGGCCGGATAACAGAGGAATGCTGTTGAGGAAAAAAGAAGACTTTTTTGCCGATAATTTAAGCGGATGCGCGGTATTGATAAAAAGGGATGAATTTTTGGTTGAATATTTCAAAAAAAGTAGTAAAATTGACATTAAGGTTAAGGAACATATTGAGATGGAATCATTTTACAGGCTTCTTGCGCAAAACAGAGATAATATTAAAAAAGAGGATCTTTACGGAGCAAAGCCGGTTTACATAAGAAAACCGGATGCTGAAAAAGGATCAAAAAAGGGGATGAAATGAAAAAAGTAAAATTATTCGCGAATGTAACACTGGTAGTCACGATTATTCTGGCGGTTCTTGAGGCTGTTGGTTTTATGCTTTTTGAGGATATTTATAAAATGAATTTCGGAGTGCTTCTGGTATCACAGGATACGTTTCAGTTCGGACTGAAACTGCTGCTGTCCGCGCTTGCGGCAGGCTTTGTTTTTACGGTTATTTTTGACACCGTTTACAGAGCGCTTCCCGGAGGATTCTTAAGAAAGGGACTGAATTTTGCTTTTATGCTCTGGGGCATAAAGATAGTCCCGCTTTTCGGGCTTTTTTATATAGCGCTTGATTTTACAAGGGATTTTTATTTTCTGCTGGCTGTAAAATTTATCATAATAGATATGATCATAGCTTTTGTGCTGACGGGCATTTATGATGAGTTTCATCTCAGGGCGGAAAAAGAAAAGGCGCAGGAAGGCGGTACTGTTATAGCGCCGAAGAAACGGGCCGCGGATGAAAAAAAGGAATCACAGGAATCTGAGGAAGACAATACACAGGAAGAAGAAAGCAGGGATGACGACAATGATGAAAAAAATAAAACCAATGACAGGTCTGATATTTAGCATTCTGTTTTTTGTATCATCGGCAGCGGCGGAAAACACAGAGGAAAAAGAAACCGGAGAAGACAGCGGTCCAAAGCGGCTTTTTATGCAGGTGGGCGCTCTTGAGCAGAAAGACGGAGAAAAATTTCTTCTCAGAAGAAGAACCGGACATGTTGAGTTTTTTACAAATGAAAACACAAAAATATTTATAAAGAAAGAAGGATCCCGGGATCATCTGAAAGAAGGGAAATTTTTGGTCGTAAGGGGCCCCAGAAATAAAAGCGTCGCGCTGGCAAATGCTGTATATATCTATGATGACAGGCAGGCTTATCTGGACACGCAGGATGCGGGCAGGGAAAGGGCGGTTGAGTCGTCGGGAACAAGACGTTTTAATCCGTATGTGGAAGGATGGGTTATAAAAAGAGAAAGCGAAAACGAAGAACAGGATAATTTGAGGGAAAAGAAATTTGATATTGTGGATGAAAGCTCCGAGGAGTATGAGATAGTTGAATCTGAAGAGGAACTTTCCGGAGAAAAAAAAGACGATGAGCAGGAAGAAAAAGAAATTGACAGTGAATATGTGGAAGAAAGAGAAACCGGCGAAGAAGAAAAAAGAGAGGAAAACGAGGAAGACAATGAAGAGTATGATGACCGTCCTTTTTACATAAAACTTGCCGACGGAACTGTTTATATGGTTTCGCACGATGATAATACATATTGGATCGTTACGGAGGAGTCTGATAAAAATGAAATAAAGATAGGGGACAGGCTTAAACTTTATTTCGATACAAGGATTTCAATAAGATATAAAAGTTATCCGGTCAGGATAATTATTGAAAGGGCCAAAGCAGGATACTGAAAAAACGGCATAAAGGTTTCATATGGCAAAAAAAGATTTCTGCGGCAGCATTGCGTACAAAAAGCGCCGTATAGCGGAAAGAATTTGGATTTTATCAGAATAAAACCTGCATAACGCTTGAAAAAACAAATAAATAGTTTATAATAATAAAAAATATGCAAAGGTTATAAATGCGGCAGCCGGAATGTGACAGAATAAAAAGAAATATTCAGAATATAATCTCAAGAGCGGGAAGAATAAATAAAAAAGCAACTATTGTTGCTGTGTCAAAAACTTTTTCAATTGAACATATAGAATGCGCGGTTGAAGAGGGTCTGATTCATTTTGGAGAAAGCAAAGTTCAGGAAGCTGCCCGGAAAATAAATATTATCAGCAGAAAAAACAATAATCTGAAATGGCATCTTATAGGGCACCTGCAGTCAAATAAAACAAATAAAGCATTGGATCTGTTTGATATGCTGGATACGGTTGACCGTCCGGAAATCGCCGGGAAAATTGGCGCGGCAAGTCTGAAAAAAGAGAAAACCGCGGAGGTTCTTATACAGATAAAAGTATCGGATGAAGAGGCCAAGTTCGGAATACCGGCAGACAGGGCCCCGGAAGAAGCCGGAAGGATAGCGGGCATCAGGGGCGTAAAAGTCAGGGGTATTATGGCTATGGCGCCTTATTTTGAGGACGGGAAGAACGCGGCGCCTTATTTTAAAAAAGCAAGAAAGGTGTTTGAAAATATAAAAAGACAGCTTGCCTCTGAACATTTTGAAACGCTGTCAATGGGAATGTCAGGCGATTTTGAAACAGCGCTTTTGGAAGGCGCCAATGAAATAAGGGTGGGAAGCGCCATATTCGGCGGAAGAAATTATCCGGAGGAATAAGTGGAAAAAAAAGTAATTGGCTTTATAGGAACAGGGAACATGGCCCGGGCAGTTTTAAAAGGCGTATATGATTCAGAACTGCGGGAAAAGTATTATCTTTACGGGTATGATAAAAGCGTACGCGCCGTGAATTACTGCAGGAAAAATTTCAAAATGATAAAAGCAAAAAACGCAGGCGATATAGTGGAAGAATCAGATATAATTTTCCTTGCCGTAAAACCCGGGGATTTTAAAGGTGCGGCGGAAGGCCTGAAAAAAATAAAGAAAAACAGCCTGCTTGCGGTCAGTGTTATGGCGGGAATATCCGTTAAAAGCATAAAAGAGTCCCTGCCTTCCGGAACAGGTGTGATAAGGGTTATGCCGAATACGCCCGCTTTTTTGGGGGAAGGCGCCTGCGGTTATGCCGCGGGAAAAGGAGTTTCTGCGGTTAAAGAAAAAGAGGCTGTGCGGATACTTGAAACTTTCAGCCGGGTATGCGAGAAATTTTCCGAGGAAATGCTGGATGCCGTAACCGCGGTATCCGGGAGCGGGCCCGCGTATTTCTTTTATTTTGCGGAGGCAATGATGAAAGCGGCGGCTGACATGAAAATGAGGCCCGCGGCGGCAAAAAAACTCATAGCTCAGACAATGTACGGCTCGGCAAAGATGATAATGCAGACAGGGGAACCGATAGAGAAACTCAGAATGAAAGTAACGTCAAAAGGCGGGACAACACAAAGCGCTGTTGATGTCATGAAAAAGAACAATGTTGATAAAATAATACGCAGGGCGGTAAGGGCCGCGGAAAAAAGAGCAAAGGAGCTTGGGAACTGAGATGAAAAATTTTATACTTGCTTTTATAGACGGACTTACGCAGATATATATAATCCTGATAGTTATAAGGGCGTTTATGACGTGGCTCAGGCAGGATGTTGTCCTGAGGTTCAGGGGGTTCTTTGTATTTGTCGCCTCGCTGGTTGACCCTCTGCTTTTGTGGATAAGAAGATTATTTCCCACGGCGGCCGGCGGGATAGATATAGCTCCCATAATAGCTATACTTGTTGTTATGCTCCTGAAAACAGGTTTTATAATGCTTGTTAATCTGCTTTTTCCGGGAGCGTAATGGAAGGGCTTGAGATCCGCGGAAGCAGGGAGAAGTTTTTCTTTAATGTCAGGGCGGTCCCAAACGCGAAAAAAAACGAAATTGCCGGGATTTATAACGGGGGCCTTAAAATAAAGACAACTGCCGCGCCCGAGAACGGGAAGGCAAATGAGGAAATAAAAGCATTTCTCATGAAAAAGACAGGACTGAAAAAGAACCATATTGAAATAGTAAAAGGACTGAAAAGCAGGGACAAGGTAATGGCTGTGGAAGGATTAAGCGCGGATATATTCCTGAAAAAACTGGAGGATGGAAATGCCTGAATTAAAAGAAGAAATTAAAAAAGCGTCTGAAATGATAAAAAAAGAAATTTCAGGATTTAAACCGGATATGGGGATTATTCTGGGAACAGGGCTCGGAGGGCTGGCAAAAGAAATAAACATAGAAAAAGAAATAGACTATGAACGCATACCCGGGTTTCCGGTTTCTACCGTGGAAACCCATTCAGGCAGGCTTTTGTTCGGAGAAATGGAGGGGAAAAAGATCGCGGCAATGTCAGGGCGTTTTCATATATATGAAGGATATACAATGAAACAGGTGGCATTTCCTGTCAGGGTAATGAAGGAGCTTGGAATAGAATATCTTTTTATATCAAACGCAAGCGGCGGAATAAATCCTTCTTTTAAAGCGGGCGAAGTAGCGGTGATAGAGGATATCATAAACTTTATGGGCGGTAATCCGCTGATAGGCCCGAATGATAATTCGCTTGGGCCGCGCTGGCCGGATATGTTTGAGCCGCTTTCAAAGGACCTGATCGCAATGGCGCATAAGGCGGCGGAGGAACTGGATATAAAGCTCAATGAAGGTGTTTATATGGGAGTAACGGGCCCGAATCTGGAGACAAGGGCAGAATACAGAATGATGGGGGCATTTGCGGATATGGTGGGAATGTCAACCGTGCCCGAGATAATAACCGGGGTTCACTGCGGGCTTAAAATGCTGGCGCTTTCCGTAATAACCGATGAATGTGCGCCGGACAGCCTGAAACCCGTTGATATCAAGGAAATACTGGGCAATGCCGCAAAAGCCGAGCCGAAACTCACCGCGATAATGAAAAAACTTATAAAACAACTGTAAATAAGCATATTTATTTACAGAAAAAACACGGTTTTTATGCCGTAACTGAACCGGAGGAGCCATGAAGAAAGAAACTGCCGCATTGGAGTGGAAAAATTCAACATTGAAAGTACTTGACCAGACGCTGCTGCCGTTTACTAAAAAATATATTGTCTGCAGGACGTACAAAGAAACGGCAAAGGCAATAAAAAATATGAAACTGAGAGGAGCGCCTCTTATCGGGGTCGCGGCTGCATTCGGCATTGCCATGGAAGTCAAAAAAAGTACAGCGAAGGATTATAAACAGCTGCAAAAGGAAATGAAAACCGCGGCAAAGGCGCTTATTGACACAAGACCCACGGCAGTAAATCTGAAATGGGCAGTTGAACGAATGCTTGCTTTTGCGGAGAGCAATAAAGAGCGGAGATTCAACAGCCTGAAGACAATGATAGTTGAGGAAGCGGTGAGAATATACAAAGAGGACCATGAGAATAACAAAGCGATCGGAAAATCCGGTGCAGAGCTTATACGCAGCAAAGACAGAATAATTACGCACTGCAATGCGGGTGCGCTGGCAACCGCGGGGCACGGAACCGCGCTTGGTGTAATACGGTCGGCGGCAGCCGCCAAAAAGAAAGTTTCTGTTCTTGTCGGCGAGACAAGGCCCTATCTGCAGGGGGCAAGGCTTACGGCATTTGAACTTGCGGAAATGGGGATACCTTATGAAATAATAACCGACAATATGGCGGGGCATTTTATAAGCAGGGGAGAGGCGGATGTTGTTCTTGTCGGAGCCGACAGGATCGCGGCAAACGGGGATACGGTCAATAAAATAGGGACATACACGCTTGCTGTTCTTTCCTATATGAATCATATTCCGTTTTATGTTGCGGCGCCTTCTTCAACAATTGATTTCAGCATTAAAAACGGAAAGGATATTCCCATAGAAGAAAGGCCTGAAGCCGAGGTTTTAAAGATAAACGGCAAATCCACAGCGCCGCCAAAATCAAAAGCACGGCATCCTGCTTTTGATCTTACCCCCGCGCGTTTTATCAGCGCCATAATAACTGAAAAAGGGGTGATCAGGGCGCCTTTTGAGGAAAATCTTGAAAAAACGATTATAGGAAAAGATATTGTGGCAAAATTATGAGCAACTGGGACGATGATGATTACTGCATAGGCTGCGGCAGCCGAAATCCCATAGGAATGAAGCTGAAGTTCAGGGAGGAAGAGGAAAAACTGGTTTGTTCCTACGCGTTCCCCGTGGAATTTCAGGGCTATAAAAAACACGTTCACGGAGGAATGATTTCTTTACTTTTGGATGAAATTATGGTAAATTTACCGATACGAAAAGACGGTATTTTAGCTGTTAGTTTTGAACTTAAAATTAAGCTGAGAAAACCTCTGTTTGTCGGAGAACCTGTTACCGCAAAGGCGTTCTATCTGAAAAAGAAGAGCAGAACCTTTGTGATAAAAGGGGAGCTTTACCGTGATTCGGACAATGTGCTTATTGCCGAGTCTGAAGCAGTATGCATGAAGGTTGACGGAGAAATAAATAAAAAAATATGAGCAAAACGCTTGAATTAAATAAAGGAGGAAAGTGATGGGCTGCGGCAAGAAAAGACACCGTGCAAAAATAAAAACGCATAAAAGAAAGAAACACAGAAGAAAAAGCCGTTTTAAAAGCAAATAATTCATTTTAAAAGATAAAGCAGGCGGAGGAAAAAATGTCCGGACATTCCAAATGGGCCACCATAAAAAGAAAAAAAGGTGCGATGGACGCTAAAAGAGGACAGATGTTCACCAAAGTGATAAGGGAAATAATTGTTGCCGCGAAAGAAGGCGGCGGGGATCCCGATTCAAACGCGCGCCTGAGAACCATCGTGGCTAAAGCAAAAGCGGTCAATATGCCGGCGGATAATATAAAAAAAGCCATTCAAAAAGGCACGGGAGAGCTTCCCGGCGTTGTATACGAGGAAGTGGTATACGAGGGCTACGGCCCGGGCGGAACAGCGATGCTGATAAAAACAGCAACTGACAACAAAAACAGATCCACGGCCAATATTAAGGCAATACTTTCCAAAAATAACGGGAGTATGGCGGAGCCCGGCGCGACTGCCTGGCAGTTTGAACAAAAAGGATACATCTCGGTGCCGAAAGAAGAAATTGACGAAGAAACGCTGATGGAGATTGTTTTGGATGCGGGGGCGGAAGACATAAAAAACGAAGAAAGTTCATATGATATAATAGTGGAGCCGTCTCTTTTTGAGCAGGTGAAGAAAGCGCTTGATGAGAAGAGCGTAAAATACAGTGTTGCGGAAGTAACAATGGTGCCGAAAAATTATGTAAGTCTTGAAGGCAGAGACGCGGAAAAAATGCTCAGGCTTATGGATCTTCTTGATGAAGACGATGATGTGCAGCATATCTATGCCAATTTTGATATTTCCCAGGATGTTATGGACAGTCTTGGCGGGGAGTGAAAAAGCCGAAAGGCGCGGGGGCGCAGTGAACCTTCCTTATCTATCGCTTAATAATTATTTCAGAAAGAAATATAATCACCGTGTTCAGAAAATCACGGTTTCTCTTCCTTTCACCTGCCCAAATATTGACGGAACAAAAGGAGAGGGAGGATGCATTTACTGCAGCGGGGGAAGCGTTCCGCCCGGGAATAATTCTGATATCCCTCTGCACACGCAGATAAAGGACGGCATATCAAAAGGTATGCGGAAATACGGCGGTAAAACCCGCTTCCTGGTATATTTTCAGACAAATACAAATACCTATTCATCTCCGGAAAACCTGAAGAAAATCTATGATACTGCGCTAGGATTTGAAGAAGTAATCGGTATGGATATAGGAACCCGGCCCGACTGCGTCAATAAAGAAATACTTGAACTCATTGCCTCGTATAAGGACAAGATGAGGGAAATCTGGGTTGAATACGGACTGCAGTCAGCGAATGAAGATACACTTCTGAAAATAAACAGGGGCCATGGCGTGTCTGATTTTACCCGGGCTGTAAATGAAACAAAAAAACACGGTTTAAAGACAGCGGCGCATATAATAATCGGTTTCCCGTGGGAAACCGCGGAAGACTTCAGGAACAGCGCGCTGCTTCTTGCGGGCGCCGGTATAGATGCGGTTAAGATACATCCCCTGCATATAATAGAAGGGACCCGACTCGCGGCTATATATAAAAAAGAGAAGTTTGGACTCCTCAGTATAGATCAATATGCTGAGATAGCCGCACAAGTAATAAAAATTCTCCCCCCGGAAACTGTTATTATGCGCTTTACCGCCGAAGCGGATAAAGAAAAACTTATTGCTCCTGAATACTGCCGGCCTGAATACAAAGCCCGGATTCGGGATATGATAATCAGGGAACTGCAGAGGGAAGAGGGATAAAACCTTGAGCTTTGAGTTTTGGGGTTTGAGTTTTGGGGAACAACAAAGAACAGTTCCAGGTTCATATTGGAAGTTTAGAGGTTTGGCGGCTTGGATGTTTGGCTCATCCCAAATCCCAAAACTCAAAACTCAAAACTCAAAACTCAATGTTTTCACACCCCACACCCCACACCCCACAAAAACACCTTGACAGCGGAAGATTAAAGCATTATTATTTAACCGCCGGAAGAGACGCCTGACGCAGGGTTGTTTCAAGCGTTTTCGGCGGGAAAATTAAAGGGCGCGTAGCTCAGTTGGTTAGAGTGTCAGCTCGACAAGCTGAAAGTCGTGGGTTCGATTCCCTCCGCGCCCACCATAAAAATAACGGTGTTAAACTATATAATGAGTAAAAAAAAAGAATATTTTGAAAATATGAAGCGTTTAACGTTGAAATTTAAGATATCTGAAGCGGATAAAGGGGTAAATCCGGGAAAAGGCGGAAAAACATGAAAAAAAGAATAAAACTTGACGGGATATGGGGTTTTGAGCATAAAAACAAAAAAACAGAGATAAAAGTGCCTTCAAACTGGTATCTTCAGGGCCATGATATATCGGGCAGAGCTGTTTATTCCAGGGATTTTGAGATAAAAAAAGAAAAGGGCAGGATATATTATATTGATTTTACAGGGGTTGATTATTTCTGCGATGTCTTTATAAACGGAAAAAAAGCAGGCAGCCACGAAGGGTATTTTCAGAAATTCAGATTTGAAATAACAGATAGTATAAAAAACGGAAAAAACACCGTAAAAGCTGTTGTTAACTCCCCGCTTGAATCAAAGGAAATATGGCCGGATAAGAAAATACTTATAAAAGGGATATTTAACCACCACGACGCGAGGCCCGGGTCCTGGAACAAGGACTTCGGACAGGATAAAAATACGGGAGGCATCTGGAACAGCGTATTTATAACTGCTGTTGACGCGGTTGAAATACTGAATGTAAAGATTACTCCGCTTTTAAAAGACGACGGAGTATGGAACCTTCAAAGCGAGGTTTTGATTTACAACCACGGCAGTGAAACTGTTGAGGGAGATATCAGATGCAGGATGACGCCGGAAACATTCAAGGGCAGAGAAAATGTTTTTAAGAAGAATGCGGTTATAAAAAAAGGGCTCAACAGTGTTGTGATGTACCGTGATCTTGAATCGCCGAGACTGTGGTGGAGCCACGATCACGGCAGGCCGGATCTTTACAGGTTCAGGTATGAGCTTAAGGCGCCGGACGGAATCAGGGATGTCTTTGAGGATACGGCAGGGATAAGGGAATTTAAAAAAGGAAACGACAACTGCTGGTATCTCAACGGCAGGAGAATCTTTATAAAAGGCTCAAACATAATACCCACGCAGTGGCTCTCTGAATACACGCCGGAAAAGATAAAAAAAGACGCGGCCCTTATAAAAGCCGCGAATATGAATATGATAAGGATACACGCCCACGTTAACAGGGAGGAACTTTACAGGGAGCTTGACAGGCAGGGGATTATGGTGTGGCAGGATTTTGCGCTGCAGTGGGGATATGAAACAACGGATGCGTTTATGGAAAATGCCGTATCACAGCTGAGAGATATGATAAATATGCATTATAACAGGGCAGGCATTGTTATATGGTGCTGCCACAACGAGCCTTTTGTGAATGAAAAGCAGCTGGACCCTGTTTTATACAGGGCAGCGGTCTCCGAGGATCCCGTAAGATACATAGAGCAGGCCTCGGATTTTTCGCAGCATCCTTATCAGGGATGGTATTATGACGACAACTTTTCCAATTCAGCATCCACTTTTGACACTGCGGATAAAGCGTTTATGCTGACCGAATACGGCGCCCAGGCGCTTCCGTGCTTATCCACCATGAAAAAAACATTTGAGCCGGAGGATATGTGGCCGCCGAATTGGCGGAAATGGGAGTATCACGATTTTCAGTGCAAAACCACACTGGATATAGCGGGGGTGAAGACAGGCGGTTCTATTGAGGAATTTATATTTAATTCCCAGAAATATCAGGCAGATCTGATATTTGAGCAGACAGAAACTTTCAGAATGAGAAAGTATAAGAAGACCGGCGGCCTCCTGCATTTTATGTTCTGCGAGTGCTGGCCGTCAATAACCTGGGCAGTGGTTGATTATTACAGAAAACCCAAGGCGGGTTATGAGGCTCTCAGGAGGGCTTTTCAGCCCGTGTATCCGGGTTACAGGCTTATGACAAAGAAGGTTTCGGCAGGAGATATTCTGGGATTCGGAATACTCTGGAAACTGTTTTTTGTAATAAATGACACTCATAAAGAACTAAAGGACCTGAAAGCAGAGGTCAGGCTTAAGGATCCGGAAAATAAGGTTTATTTTAAGGATTCCGCACTGATAAAGAAAATTGAGCCTGACTCTGTTTCGTTTCCGTTTGATTCGGGCGAGGCGTTTGACAGTTTTGACGGCGACAAATTCGGCATACCTTCTGATGTCCTGCCCGGGCGGCATAAAATGGAAATAATACTTATGGATAAAAACAGAAGAAAAACAGGCTATAATTATTATGAGTTTGAGGTCGGTCCGAAAGTAGAAAGAATGAAAGATCAGTATCATGAGGAATACTGATGGTAATCATAACATCCCATAAAAATCTTGATTTTGACGGATTGGCCGCAATGGTTGCGGCTTCAAAACTTTATGAAAATTCTGTTTTATATATGCCGTGGAACCTGAACAAACCGGTGAAAAAATTCCACACTTTTTATAAATATAAATTCAGGCTTTTAAAGGACAGGGATATAGATTTCAGCAGGGTTGAAAAGGTTGTTATTGTTGACGGAATGACAAGGGTAATATCTCCGGCGCTCAGGAAGCTTATTGACGGCAAAAAGACAGAAGTTATTGTATATGATCATCATAATATGGATGACAGAATAACGGGAAAAAATGTAAAGAAGATAGATATAACGTATGGAGCCTGCACAACTTATCTGGTAGAAGAACTGTTTGAAAGAAATATAGAGATAACAAAAGAAGAGGCAATGCTTTTTATGCTGGGGATGTATTCGGACACAGGATCTTTTTCATATCCGAATACAACTCCCGCGGATATAAAAGCAGCGGCGAAACTCATGGAAATGGGCGTTAATATGAAAGCCTTTTCTGATTTTCTGAGAGAGAATTTTGAATCCGCCCAGATAAAACTTTTTAACAGGCTTACGGCGAATATGCAGTTTTATGAAGCGAAAGGATACAAAATAATAATAACATATGCCAGATTTACCGAGCATATCAGGCAGCTTTCGGATGTCACGGGCTTTATTATGAGCATGAATACGGCTGACGCTATTGTATCCGTTGTTCAGATGGAGAATAAAATATTTATCGTGGGCAGAAGCCTGGATGAAAATATTGATATACGCAGGGTTTCGGAGGAATTCAGGGGAGGAGGGCATAAAACCGCGGCAGCGGCCGTTGTTCCGGTAAAAAAAGGGATAAGCATAAAAAGCGTAAAAGATAAAGTTTACCGCAGCCTGATGCAGGGCATATCCGAGAAATATACGGCAAAAGACATCATGTCTTCGCCTGTAAGGGCGGTATCAACGGACCTTACAATGGAAGAGGCTTACAGAGTCTGCCTGCGTTTTGACAATAACGGGCTGCCGGCGGTAAAGGACGGAAAACTTGCCGGATTTATAACAAAGGCGGATATAGAGAAAGGAATAAGGCATAATCTCGGTTCAATCCCGGTGGGCGGATACATGAGTACAAAAGTAATAACCATACGGGAAGACACTCCTATTGTGCAGGCGCAGCACATAATGCTGGAAAACGGAATCGGTCACCTGCCGGTGGTGGAAAATGAAAAACTCAAAGGCATAGTAACAAGAACCGATATTCTGGAATATTTATACAGGGAAAAGCCTTTGAAAAAAGAAAGAATAATTTTTGTGGAAGAACATTTGAATATGAAGAATAAAATGTCCGAAAAGCTGGACAAAGAAATATATGTTCTTATAAAAAAAATAGGGGAGCTTGCGGATGATTTCGGGGTAAATGTTTATCTTGTGGGAGGAATTGTCCGTGATCTTTTTCTGCAGGAAAAGGATATGGATATAGATATTACGGTTGAGGGCGACGGGATGAAGTTTGCGGAGTTTCTTGCGGATAATTTCGGCGGGGCATATAAGGGTTTTGAGAGGTTTAAAACCGCAAAAGTTTTTCTTGCGGACGGAAAGAGAATAGACATTACCAGCGCAAGAGCCGAGTTTTATGAATTTCCCGCGGCGCTTCCGGAAATAGAGTTTACGCCGATAAGGTATGATCTTTACAGGCGGGATTTCACGATCAACGCAATGGCGGTGCAGATAAATAAAAATGTGTTCGGGCGCTTTACTGATTATTTTAACGGCTACAGGGACCTGGAAGAGGGAGTTATAAGAACTCTTTATAACATGAGCTTTATTGACGATCCTACGAGGATAATGAGAGCGGTAAGGTTTGAACAGCGCTTGAATTTTAAAATAGAGGAAAACACGCTGCGCTTTATAAACGAAACAATCAAGTACAATATATTTGAAGGCCTTTCCGGAGAAAGAATAAGAGATGAAATATTTATTCTGCTGAATGAGGAGAATCCGCTAAAGCCAATGAAAAGGCTTCAGGAGCTTAATGTTCTGTCCAAACTGAGCCGGCAGTGGAAAATTGATCCTGTGGTGGAAGGTTATTTCAGAAAAATAAAAAGAATCGCGCCCGGCATAAAGCCGCTTGAACTTTATTTCACGGTTCTTGTATATAATTTAAGCGAAGAGGCCGCGGGCAGGCTTGCGGGCAGGCTGAAATTAAATACCCGGTGCAGAAGGATCATGGAGCACTGCAAACAGGATGAAAAAAAAGTTTTTGCCGCACTGCATAAAAAAAGCGTAAAAAACAGCAGGATATATGAACTGCTGAAAAAATACGACAGGGAAACGTTATGGTATTTTATGGCGGTATGCGAAAGCGAGTATGTTGTGAATCGCATAGAAATGTATATTGAAAAACTCAGATTTGTTTCCATAGAAACAACGGGAAGAGAGCTGAAAAAAATGGGTATTAAACCCGGGCCGGAATATACGGAGATTCTTTCAAGGATCACAGAGGCGAAATTAGACGGAAAATTAAAAACAAAGAAAGATGAGCTTAAGTTTGCGGAAAAAACAGCGGGTCTGAAACAGAAGAAAAAATAATCAAACGGCGAAAAGGAGGCGGAGAATGGAGTTTTATGATGTTGTGAGAAAAAGACGCAGTATAAGAAAGTACAAAAAAGAAGGAAAAATAGAAAAAAGTGTAATTGAGAGAATAGCGGAGGCAGGCGCGGCGGCGCCGAGCGCAAGATCGGTTCATCCCTGGAAATTCGCGGCAGTAACAGAGGCGGACAGGATACAGGAACTTGCGGGGATAATAGGGAACAACGGAAAATTTATTGCGGGTGCTTCCGCCGCCATAATTGTTATATGCGAAGATACAAAATACTACATAGAGGACGGCTGCGGCGCCGTTGAAAATATGCTTCTCGCCATTACAGCGGAAGGCCTCGGCGCCTGCTGGATAGC
>CAYTNY010000031.1:0-22194 GCA_964439215.1 uncultured Spirochaetia bacterium | reverse complement strand
CTCCAAGAGTATGTAACAGGCATAATACCGCCTGTAACATACTCTGTCCTCTCCCATAGAGGGAGAGGAAAATAAAAAACAAACAAAGATTAAGATGAAGGTGATGCAGCGGCTGTGCCTGCCGTTATATTATCTACCGCTCATCTTGCCTCGAACTTGCGGATAAAGGGGCGCCCCACTAAGGGGTAGGAGTTGTATTTCAATGTATTTACGGATAATTCAGCTGCTGCAATTCATTTTACATTTCAGCAAAAAAACAGCCGATTATCCGTATTTTTTTCGTGTTTTTATTTAAGCCTTTTATGTTCAACATACATGCATCTGTCCATAATAACTTTAACACCCTGTTTTTCCGCTTTTGCCGCGGCATTTTCGTTCTTAATTCCTTTCTGCATCCATATATACGATGGTTTTTTTAAAAGCGCGTCATCAACCGCGGCTTCGGTTTCTTCAGTGCGCCTGAATATTAAAACCGTGTCAATATCCTCCGGTATTTCGGATGTCTTTCTGTAAACCTTTTCCCCCATTATTGTTTCTTCCCTCGGATAAACAGGTATTATTCTGTATCCCTCTCCCTGCAGATACTCCGAAACACTGTGCGAAGTTCTGTGTTTCTTGGGCGACAGCCCGATTACTGCTATTGTTTTTGTTTCTTCCAGAATTTCTTTTATCAGGTCCTGCGTGTCCATATTAAGCCTCCTGAAAAGCATTTTAGTTTATTATTTTTTCAATGGTTCCGCTTCCAATCACGCCGTTGTTTTTATAAAAAACCGCGGTCTGTCCGGGAGTTATCGCGGACACGGGTTTTTTAAATTCAATCACCCCTTTTTTTCCGCTTAATTTCACGGCCGCAGGCTCCGCGTTCTGCCGGTATCTTATCTTTACTTTACCCGTGAATTCCCGGGAATCCATATCATACATAATATTTACATTATTTATCTCAAATTTCTTTTTCAAAAGGTCCCGCGCGGGCCCGGCAGTTACTCTGTTCTTTTCCGGGTCTATCGCGGTTACATAAAGAGGCTCTTTAAACGCATAGCCCAGCCCTTTTCTCTGCCCTATGGTGTATTTATAATATCCGTATTTAAGAACTCCCAGTTTCTCCCCTTTCACCGAATACAGGCCCGCAGGTTCTTTCACCGCTCCTGTGTACCCGGTTATAAATTCAAACGGCGTTTCGCCGGGCTTTAAAAAACACGCTTCCTGGCTTTCTTTTTTCTCCGCGGCAAGGCCGGCTTCCTCCGCTTTTTTTACGGCTTCTTTTTTTTCAAGTCCTCCCAGAGGAAATACAATGAAAGGAAGATGCGCTTTTTTTACGCCCGCAAGAAAATACTCCTGGCTTTTTGCCCTGTCTTTTCCGGGCTTAAGAATATACCTGCCGTTTCGCCGCCCTATGACGCAGTAGTGCCCCGTGGCAACGCGGTCAAATCCCATTTGCTTCATTTTTTTTATCAGCAGTTCAAACTTTATTTTCTCATTGCATATAATACACGGATTGGGTGTTCTTCCTTTAAGATATTCCCCCGCAAAATGATCCACAACCTGTTCCTTGAATTCTTTTTTTGCGTTAATGGTGTAATGTTTTATTCCGAGCCGGGCGCATACTTTTTTTGCGTCCATTATATCCTCATAATTACAGCACCGGGAAGCGTCGTCCCACAATGAAAGCGTAATGCCGGCAACCTCGTGCCCTTTTTCCTTTAAAACAGCCGCAGCAGCCGAGGAATCAGCGCCCCCGCTCATACCCGCGATTATTTTAAGTTTTTTTTTTCACTCCGCATATTTTATTCCTCTTCTCCATGGCCGTGGGAATCTTCTTCGTCATTATAAGAAACAGGCTCAAGCCCCTGTTTTTTTCTTTTATAGTTCTCTATCGCTCTTTTAATGCCGTCCTCCGCAAGTACGGAGCAATGAAGTTTTTCAGGCGGCAGCCCGTCCAAAAGTTCAATAATTCTTTTGTTCGTAACTTCAAGCGCCTTATCTACTTTCTGCCCCTTCACCAGTTCGGTTGCCATTGATGATGTCGCAATGGCCGCCACACAGCCGAATGTTTCAAATTTGCAGTCCGTTATAACTTCATTTTCGTCAACTTTTATGTATATCCACATAATATCGCCGCATTTTGCGTTGCCGACCTTTCCGACGGCATCGGCGTTTTCTATTCTTCCCATATTTTTGGTGTCTTTAAACATCTCCATTACTTTGGATGAATATTTCATTATTTTCTCCCTTTTTAAAGTTCCACCATTCTCGTGATCGGCAGTATTGCTTTTTTTACAATGTCTTCATCCAGCACAACAGCTGTCTCTTCCTTTTCCAGAGCTGAAAGAACATCTTTAAGAAGTGTTTTTTTCATGTTTCTGCAGGTTTTCGCTGTCCCCAGTGAATAAAAAACCGCGTCGGGCCTGGCTTTTTTCATGGCATGTATATGTCCTTCTTCCGTTCCTATAATAAACTTCTTTTTATCCGGATTTTCTTTTATATAGGTTATCATCTGAGAAGTTGAAGCTATTGCATCGGATCTGTCAAGAACCTCTGCTGCGCACTCGGGATGGGAAAGCACGACCCCGTCAGGATGAGCTTTTTTGGAAGAATCAACATCTTCGGCCGTAAATTTATGATGCACATAACACCCGCCGTCATGCAGTATTATTTCTTTTTCCGGGACATTTTTTTTCACCCATTCTCCCAGATTTTTATCGGGAACAAAAACTATTTTGTCGTTTTTTATTTTTTTCACGATATCAACCGCATTTGCGGAGGTTACACAGTAGTCCAGAAGTGTTTTAACTTCGGCATTTGTATTCACATACCCTACCATTGTATGGTCCGGATATTTTTCCCGGTATTCCAGCATTTCGTCATACGTTATTGTGTCCGCAAGCGGACAGCCCGCGTCAATGCGGGGTATTATTACTTTTTTTCCCGGAGAAAGAACTTTGGCGGTTTCCGCCATGAATTTCACTCCGCAGAATATTATCATCTGTTCTTCGGCATCCGCGCATTTTCTGGCAAGCCCCAGAGAATCCCCCGTAAAGTCCGCCAGATCCTGAACCTCGGGAATCTGATAATTATGCGCCACGATCAGCGCTTTTTTTTCTTTTCTCAGTTTATTGATTTTTTCCAGGATTTTTTCACTGTCCATTTTTTTCTCCCTTATATTATTTAACTTCTTTTTCTTTCCACAGGGGCGACATATTTCTGAGCCTTTCAGCCGCGGCAGGAAGGACCTCAAGCACTTTTTCCACATCCTCATCCGTATTATATTTACTCAGGGAGAACCTTATGCTCCCGTGCGAATCCTCGTGGCTCATTCCCATGCCCAAAAGCACATGAGACGGATCAAGCGAGCCCGAAGTGCACGCGGAGCCTGATGAAACACAGATGCCTTCCATATCCATATGCATAAGCATGCCTTCGCCTTCAATATATTTGATACTGACATTCAGGGTATTGTCAACTCTGTTTTCCGTATCCCCGTTTATTTTTATTTCCGGGATTTTTTCCGATATGCCTTTTTCCAGCCTGTCCCGCAGGCGTTTTATTTCTTTTTTTGACTTTCCGCTCTTCATTTCTTCCGCCGCAATTTCACAGGCCTTTGCCGCGCCCGCAATGCCGGGGATGTTCTCGGTGCCCGCTCTTTTATTAAATTCGTGGTGCCCGCCGTGCAGCTGCTTTACGAGAGCCGTGCCTTTTTTCACATACAAAATACCGGTGCCTTTCGGGCCGTGAAATTTATGAGCTGACAGGGACAGCATGTCAATAGAGCTGTTTTTCATATCCAGTTCTATTTTCCCGCCGGCCTGAACCGCGTCCGTATGAAAAAGTATTCCTTTTTCCGAAGCAATCCGGGCAATATCCTCAACAGGCTGTATCACTCCTGTTTCATTGTTTACATACATAACCGAAATAAGTACGGTGTCGGGCCGTATGGCTCTTTTAAGCTCCTCAATTCTGATAATTCCTCTTTCATCAACAGGAACATAAGACGCTTCAAACCCCTGCTTTTCAAGAAATTTCACTGTGTTAAGCACCGCATGATGTTCTATGGCGCTTGTTATTATGTGCCTTCCTCTGGATTTTCCCGCATAGGCCGCGCCTTTGAGCGCAAGATTGTCGGATTCTGTTCCGCCCGACGTAAATATAATTTCTTTCGCGTGCCGCGCGCCCAGAAAATCTTTCACTGTTTCCCGCGCGTCCTCAACAGCTTTTCTCGCATCCTGTCCGAATGAATAAATGCCCGACGCATTTGCGTACATCTCCGTCATGTAAGGCTTCATTGCTTCAAATACACGGTCTTCCGTTCTTGTTGTCGCGTTATTGTCAAGATAGTATATTTTTTCCATTTCATTCTCCGTTTAAGATCCGCTGTTTCCGGCTATCTTATCAAGTGTTATTTTTTCAAGATGGCTCTGTATTATTTCATTAAGATCCGTCCATACCGTTCTCATTCCGCAAGTTGAAGAATTTTCGCACACCTTTATATTCAAAACACATTTAGAGGGCGCCATTTCATTTTCAACCGCATTAAGAACATCAAAAACACTGATCAATGAAGGTTCCCGGGCCATCATAAAACCGCCTTTTTCGCCTTTAAGACTCTTTAATATTCCTGCTTTTCTGAGGCTGACAAAAATATTTTCAAGATACCTGTTGCTTATTTTTTCTTTGCCGCAGATAGTTTTAATTGAAACCGGTTTGTTTCCGTCTTTTTCATATGATTCCGCAATATGAATGAGCGCTCTTAACGCGTATCTTCCTCTTGTTGATATATTCATTGAACCTCCAATTCCTTTCAGTATATCACTTAACTTATGATAATGATAACAGACCGGCCCGCACTTGTCAATGATCCGGATTTCTTTGGCTTAAGGATTTTTTATCGTAATTATTATGCAACAAAAAAAATATGTTTTCAAGTTATAAATTCAGCGCTGTAATCTTTCAGCTGCTTTGATGTTTTTTTCCGGATAATTTGACAAAAGCCTTTTTTTTGTTTATAGTTATAAAAAAAATAAGGAGGGTTTATATGAAAAAAATTATGCTTTCTCTATCAGTATTTTTCATTTTAACAGCTGTATATTCCTGTGCGGCTCCCGAAAAATCCGAAGAAATTTCAAAAGAAACCGCGGTGATTTCAGCAGATGCGGATGCCGCCATAAAAGTATTCCGCACCAAAGACCTCACAGGCCCTTCCCTGTCCGTATTAAAACCCGGAATAAATGTAACTATTCTGAGAAATTTCTGCCCCGGAGCAGCGCTTATACAGATACCGGAAGGAAAAACCGGCTGGATTGACTGCAGATACCTGCAATAACAGCGCCTTTCTCCTTAAATTATCCCGGAAATCAGCCGATATCCGGCAGAGCTGCGGCAGCTTAACTTTTTTCTTTTTTTTTTTTTAAGTTATGATACAATAATTACGCTTTAAAATACTATTTTTTGTCAGACCTTTTAAGGAGGAATACAAACTTATGAAATTCAAAGAATTTAACGTACTGCCGAATCTGCCCCAAAAACTTAAGCCTTTGCTGGCAACCGCTTATAACCTGTGGTGGGCCTGGGATTCCGAAGCATTTTCTCTTTACAGAGACATTGATCCCATCCTCTGGACCGAAACATCCCATAATCCCGTAAAAATGCTTTACAGAATATCACAGGAGAAACTGGATGAACTGGCAAATGACGAAGCTTTTCTGTTCAGAATGGAAAAAGTAACGGAAAAAGTCAAAGCATATACAAAAAGAGCCTGTTGGTATGAAAAAATCAAAGAGGATCTTCCCGCGGATAATCTGATCGCTTATTTTTCCGCGGAATTCGGGCTTGCGGAATGCCTTCCGATATATTCCGGGGGGCTCGGCGTCCTTGCGGGGGACCATTTAAAATCAGCTTCAGATCTGGGTCTTCCTTTTATTGCTGTGGGCCTTCTTTATTCTCAGGGATATTTTCATCAGTACCTTACTTCGGACGGATGGCAGCAGGAAAAATATATCATACATGATTATAATCTTGCCCCGCTGAAAAAAGTCTGCGGCAAGGACGGAAAACCTCTTGAGCTGGATCTTCATATGCCCCACAGAACCGTAAAATATCAGATCTGGAAAGTACAGGTAGGCAGAATAGAGCTTTATCTTCTTGATACAAATCTTCCCGGCAACAGCCCTGCCGATAAAGAGATCACTTCAAAACTCTACGGCGGAGATCTGGAAATGAGAATAAAACAGGAATTTCTTCTCGGTATAGGCGGAATGCTTGCATTAAAAGCACTGGACCTTAACCCTACGGTAACGCATATGAACGAAGGGCACTCCGCATTCCTGGCACTGGAACGGGTGCGGCTGCTTATCCTGGAAAAAGGACTTACATTTGACGAAGCGCTGGAAGTTGTTGCCGCATCCAGTGTATTTACCACACATACGCCCGTTCCCGCCGGCAATGACAGATTCCCAAAAGAATTAATGGAAAAATACCTTAAAAACTACATTGAATCAAATCTCAAAATAAGTTTTCATGATTTCCTGAAATTCGGAAAAGTTAATCCCGAAGATACGGAAGAATGGTTCTGCATGACCGTACTTGCGCTGAAGATGTCCCATCACAACAACGGTGTTTCCAGGCTCCACGGACACGTAAGCCGCAATATGTGGAAAGATATCTGGACAGGCGTCCCTATTGAGGAAGTTCCCATAAAGCACATAACAAACGGCGTGCATATGCCTTCCTGGATCTCAAATGAAATATCGGAATTGTTTTCCCGGTATCTTGGAACAAAATGGGAAGACACTCCCGATGATCACGAAATATGGAAGAGAATACATGAAATACCCAACACAGAACTCTGGCGCACGCACGAAAGAAGAAAAGAAAGACTTGTGGGCTTTGCAAGGCGGACCTTGAAAGAACAGTTAACGGCCCGCGGCGCTTCCCAGGAAGACATTGATACTACCGCGGAAGCTCTTTCTCCGGAAGCTCTTACAATAGGATTCGCGCGAAGATTTGCGACTTATAAACGGGCCAACCTTATATTCAGGGATCCTGAACGGCTTATAAAAATACTTTCTGACCCGGACCGCCCCGTTCAGTTCATATTTGCCGGAAAAGCACACCCAAAAGACGATGCGGGCAAAGAATTCATTAAACAAATAGTCCAGATATCAGAAAAAGACGAGTTCAAAGGCAAAATAATATTCCTTGAAGACTATGACCTTCATACGGCTCATTATCTCACTCAGGGAGTTGATGTATGGATGAATAATCCGAGAAGGCCCCTTGAAGCAAGCGGAACATCAGGCATGAAAGCAATCTTTAACGGCGGTCTGAATTTCAGCATAAAAGACGGCTGGTGGGACGAAAAACCGGATGCAGACAACGGATGGAACATAGGCCGCGGAGAAGAATACGAAGACATAGCATATCAGGACGAAGTAGAGTCAAATTCAATCTATGAAATACTTGAAAATGACATTATCCCAACTTTTTTCAAGAGAGGAAAAGACGGCCAGCCGCATGACTGGATCAAAAAAATGAAAACATCAATGACCACACTCGCCCCTATATTCAACACTCACAGGCAGGTAATGGAATATACGGAATTCTTCTATAAACCGGCCGGACTTCAGCATGACATGATATTAAACTCCGATTTTGAAAAAGCAAAAAACATATCAAAATGGAAATACCATATAGCGCGCAACTGGGGCGGACTGAAAATTGAAACAATTTACGCGGAAAAGAACGCTGACATCAAGGTCGGCGAAAAAACACTTGTAACCGCGGAGATCCAGACCGCCGGGCTTTCGGAAAACGACATACTGGCGGAAGTCTATTACGGATACAACCGCGGCGGAGAGAAACTCACTGAAATAAACGCTGTGCCCATGAAATTCACGGGCGACAAAGACGGAAAGAAAGTTTTTGAAGCTTTTCTTGAGCCGGTTTTTTCGGGGAAAATAAATTATACTGTTCGTGTTATCCCCGCTCATCCCGATCTTTCCGTAAAATTCATACCGGGTTATATCAAATGGGCGGAATAACACCGCCCTCCCTGCGGCAAAACAGCAGAATAAATCCAGGAGGTCGTTAAAATGGCTATGAGATCACCTCAGGAAATGAAGCTTCACGATACAATAATTGCGACATTAAAAAATCTTTACACAAACAGGGGCGCTGTTTCCGTGCAGACGGCAAATGACAAACTGCCGCCCGTAATAGACGGCGTATCAGTGGACCTCATAATCAAATCCCAGTTTAAGATAATCTTTAAGGTGGAAACCGAGAGCACGGTAACCGAAGGAACCGCCATACACTGGAAACAGATTTCGGAAAAAGCCGGGCAATTCAACCTTCTCGTGCCGGAACCGCTGAAAAGCGAAGCCGCGGCGATAATAAAACAGCTGGGCATACCTAAAATAAGTATATCAACATACAGAATATTAGACAACAAACTGCGTTTTGCCAACCTGCCTTAAACAGCAGCCGGCATATCCGCCCCTGCCTCTAAAAGCAGATCCGCCAGATGTTTACGGGAAAGAATCTTCATTTCTACGCGTCTTTGCTTCACTGAGGCCCCTTTTATATTTTTGAGCATTCTCATAATACCTTTTCTGTTAAAATCCTCATCGTCCTCCCACAGTATCAGGAACTGATTATCTCTTATTATGATTTCATCTGCCTGTATCCTTTTCCCGAACACTTTCAGTTTTGCCGTTAAAAGTATGTTTTCAACTTCCTCCGGCACGGGGCCCCATATATCTTTCAGGCTTTTTTCCACACTGTCAACATCCTCAAAAGCCCGGGCGGCAAAAAGTTTTTTATAAACTGTTATCTTCTCCGCCGTATCCCATATATAGGAATCCGGAATAAACGCCTTGAAATTAACTGTTATTCCCGTATCTTTCTGCACTGTGATCTCTCTGTCTTCAAGTTTCGCAACAGCCTCTTCAAGCATGCCGCAGTACATTTCAAATCCTATTTTTTCCATATTGCCGTGCTGCCTGACCCCGATAACGCTGCCGGTGCCCCTCAGTTCAAGGTCCTTCATTGCTATCATAAAGCCCGCTCCCGGATCAGCGTAGCTTTCAATGGTTTTCAGCCGTTCTCTTTGCATATCCGACAGCCCCGACACGTCCTTTACCATAAGATAGGCAAAAGCCTGCCTGTCGCGCCTGCCCACCCTTCCCCTTAACTGATACAGCTGCGTAAGCCCGAAATTTTCCGCATTGCTTATTATAATGGTGTTTACATCCGGCATATCAAGCCCTGATTCTATTATGGTCGTGGTTATAAGAACATCAAATTTCTTTTTCAGAAAATCAGACATTATATTTTCCAGCGTGCTTTTTTTCATTTTTCCGTGAGCGGTCCTGAATTTGACTTCCGGCAGATTTTCCTCCAGAACTTCCTTTACGCGGTTTATATTCTTTACATTGTTATGCACATAAAAAACCTGCCCCCTGCGCAGTATTTCCCGTAATATTATTTCTTTTACGACCGACAGTCTTTCATTGACAATAAATGTTTCAATTGCCCTTTTGCCGGGCGGCGGTGTGTTTATAACCGAAATATCCCTTATTCCCGAAAGCGAAAAATAAAGGGTCCGGGGAATAGGCGTCGCGGTAAGCGTCAAAAGGTCCGCGCGCGGATATTTTTTTCTCAGCTCCTCTTTGCTTTTTACGCCGAAATGCTGTTCTTCGTCAATTATCACAATACCCGGATTGGCCGGTTTCACCTTTGAACCCAGAATAGAATGCGTCCCTATTATAATATCCGCTGTTCCGTCAGCTGCGCCTTCCAGCGCTTTTTTTCTTTCCGCCTCCGGCACCAGCCTTGAAAGCATTTCAATCTTTATGGGATAATCCGCCATACGCTCCCTGAAATTATTGAAATGCTGCTGAGCCAGCAGCGTTGTGGCTGTCATTATTATTGCCTGATATCCGTCCTGAACCGCAAAAAAAGCGGCGCGCATTGCCACTTCTGTTTTTCCGAAGCCCGCGTCCCCGCATATAAGACGGTCCATCTGTTTCGGGCCCGACATATCGCTTTTGACCGCTTCAATCGCTTTGGCCTGATCCGGGGTTTCCTCGTATATAAACGCATTCTCAAATGATTCAGCCGCATGCCCGTATGTCCTGAACCTTATTCCTTCGGATGTCTTTCTTTTTGCGTATATTTCAAGAAGCTCGGCAGCCATTTTTTCCAGCTGTTTTTCTATGTCTTTTTTTGTCCTCTTCCAGAAATCCGTTCCGAGTTTTGAAAGAGAAGGCAGTTTTTCCGAACCCACGTACTTATCTATCAGATTGATCCTGTCTATGGGTATATAGAGCTTATCATCCCCCGCGTAGCGTATCAAAATAAAATCCCCGGCTTTTTCGTCAACTGTCAGATTTTTTATCCCCTCAAAAACGCCTATCCCGTGCTCCTTGTGCACCACAGGATCGTTTTTTTCCAGTTCAACCGCATGTTTTATTCTTCTGAGATTTCCGTCTTTCAGGCGCCCGAGCACTTTTCCTTTATAGCGTTCAAATATTTCCCTGTTTGATATCACCGTAAGCGAGCCTTCCGGGAAAACATAGCCTTTTTCAATATCGCCGTTTATATATTCCCGCACCTGCGCGGTTCTGCCGTCTGTTTCCGCGTTCCTTTCCCTGATAATATCCTTAAGATGCTCTGTTTCGCCCTCGTTGTCGGAAACAATTATTACATTTCTTTTTTCCCGGGCCTCTTTGACGATATACGAATAAAACGACTCAATATTTCTTTTAAATACAGGATTTAAACGGGCCCGTATTTTCACGGCTCCCCTGTTTTTTTCAACAGAGTATGTTTTCAGTTTTGTATAAGGCGCCATTTTCGCCAAAACCGTGCGCAGCCCGTATATTTTCTCCAGCGATTCGCTTTCCAGAATATATTTTTCTATTTTTTCTGTTTTTTCCATTATTTCTTTTTTCACGGCATCCATATCATCAATAAAAAAAACCGTGTTTTCAGGACTGAAAAAATCCATAAGAGAAGATGTCTTTTTCCCTGTTTTTTCTCCGGGATTGAACAGAAACAAAACAAGTTCGTCTGTTTCTTTTGTGGTATTATAGGTGTCCTGAGAATAAAACCGCAGCGATTCCACTTCATCCCCGAAAAATTCCACCCTGACAGGATAATCAAAATCCGGGGAAAATATGTCAACAATCCCGCCTCTTATGCTGTAATCAAAAACTTTTTCTGTTTTCAAGCAGCGCTGATAGCCGCTTTCCGAAAGTGTTTCCCCCAGTTTTTCCTGTTTTATCTTCATCCCTTTCCGGAGCTTTATTATTTTTTCACTGACCTCTTTCGGCCCTGTTATTTTTTCCATAAGAGCGTTAATGTCGGTTATTATTATCCGGGATCCGCTCTCAAAAGATTTCCTGTACACAAGCGAGCGTGTTTTTGATATCCCTGCGGAAGATTTAATACGGGTGTAAATCAGGCTGTCATCCTCCGGATATACAAGCACTTCTTTTCCGGGGGCCTTTATCTCCGTTATGGAGCGCATTTCCGAATAAAGTCTGTACATATCTCCGGAAGGCGCCACCACAATTACATTTTTATCCGTTTTACACGCAAGGTATGAAAAAAGCGTCCCCTTAAACGGCCCCGGAACAGGCTCCGCAAAAACATTTATGTCTTTTTTAAGACGTTCAAGAATTAAAGCTGCGGAAGGGCTTTTTTCAAGAAAAGAAAACATGCCGGAATAATTCCGCCGCGGCGGCATCAAGCCGCAGAAATATCAGGGCCCATAATGTCAGGTTAGCGTAAACACCGGCAATAACATCATCAAGCATTATTCCGGTTCCGCCGTGAAGCTTTTCCGCCTGTCTGGCAGGCGGAAACTTGACTATATCATAAAATCTCGATAGAAAAAAACCAATTGCCATTCTTTCCGGCGTAAAAGGTATAAACATCATAGTAACAAGAAATCCCGAAACTTCATCTATTACAACTTTTGAAGGGTCCTCCGCTTTAAATATTTCCACCGCATAATTTGACGCCCATATACCCGCGGCTGTTATGGCCGCTGTCAGCAGAAAATACATCCACAGCGGCATGCCCGCAAAAATGAAATAATAAAAGGGCAAAAACGCGGCGGTAGCTATCGTACCCGATGCCTTAGGAAAAAAGCCCGTATAAAAAAACGAAGTGTAAATAACTATTATATTTTTCATCAGATATCGTCCCGGAAAAGGGCTGTATTCTTGAAAAAATATTCAAGCCCCGATATCAGCGCCGCGGCCGCCGCTATGAACATCAGCCAATACGGAACAAGACTCATCATATAAAGTCCGATGTTTATTCCTCTGAACTCTCCGGGGTCATGCCCGTAATAATTCAGTGTAGCGTTAACGCATATAAGAACCAGCATACCCAGTATTGCCGCCATTTCAATAAGTGTTTTTATTTTGCCCGAAGTTGACGCCATAATTATTTTTCCTTCCTGAGCCGCGATTATTCTCATGCCGGAAATAAGAAAATCCCTTGAGACTATTATTATGACCATCCACGCCGGCACAATATTAAGCTGTATAAAACATAAGAGCGCGGAAAATACCAGTATTTTATCGGCCAGAGGATCCATTATTTTTCCGAAATTACTGATTAGCTCGTATTTTCTCGCAAGATAGCCGTCGAGCCAGTCGCTGAATGAAGCGGCTATAAATATGAACAGCGCCACATACGACATTATCATATCCTGCGATAAAACAGCCGGAATAAAACCTATTGTGAGTATTATGCGGAGCATTGTTATTCTGTTCGGTAATTTTTTGATTTTCTCTCTTTTCACTTCCGGCTCCTTTTATTCTTTTTTATTCCCGCGGCAGCTGCCTCAAAACTCCGGCTGTCCGCGTTTTTTACGGCGGCCTTTATAAATGAGCCTTCTTTAAGGCTCTTATCCGCCCTGATATTAACAAAACTATCCACGTCCGGCGCATCCGTCTCAAAACGCCCGATATATCGGTTTTTTGATATCCTTCCCAGAACAAGCGCGCTCATTTCTTTTTTTATTTTTGATTTATTATTATAAAGGCAAACCTTCTCTGAATCAAGCATTAATGACCTGCAGCGCAAAGCAGCGGTTTTCTCTGAAACTTTTCCCTTGAGCCTGTATGAAAAACTGTCCGGTTCATCCGAATATAAAAATATTCCCGGTTTATCCACGGCGCCCGAAAGTATAAAATCCTTTAACTCATTAAAATCTTTTTTGCTTTCACCGGGATATCCCGCAATAAAAGAACTGCGCAGGGTGATATCCGGAACTTTTGCCCTGAGCATGCTGATTATCGCCGTAATATCTTTTTTTCTGTATCCGCGCCTCATGGACGCGAGCATCGGGTCGGTTATATGCTGAAACGGTATATCCATATATTTTACCAGCCTGCTGTCTTTTTTCATTATATCCGCGAGCCCGGAAAGTACTTCTTTATCCGGATATAAATACATGAGCCTTATCCATATTTTTTCATCAACCGCGTTCAGTATGCCTCTGACAAGCCCGGGAAGCCCCGCATTTTTTTTCAGATCCTTTCCGTAATAAGAAAGATCCTGCGAAATAAGATTGATCTCTTTCACTCCGGCTCCGGCCAGTTTTTTCACTTCATTTATAATGTCTTTTTTTCCTCTGCTTCTGTACCTGCCTTTAATGGACGGTATAATGCAGAATGAACACTTATGATTGCACCCTTCGGATATTTTCACATAAACAGAATACGGATTTAAAATAACATTATGATCATTGTTTTTATACGTAAAAGGCGGGGCGCTGCAGTAGGAGCCGCTTTTTTCAACGGCCTGCTTTATGCTGTAAATATCATTGATGCCCACAAAGGAATGGATATCCCTGAATTTTTCCGCAAGCATTTTTCTGTCCTTGCTCACAAAACATCCGGAAACTATCACTTTAAGGCCGGGATTGTTTTTCCTGTAAGAAAGCATTCCGCTTATCGCTTCTTCGGATTCTTTTCTTGCGCTTTTGAGAAAAGCGCAGGTATTTATGATTATCACATCCGCTTCAGCGGGGTCTGTGGTAATCACGGGCCCGCCCAACAGCGATATCATACACTCCATATCAACCGTATTTTTCGGGCATCCGAGATTGACTATTCCAAGTTTCATTTATCCGCTCCGAAAAAGACTTCCATTCGGCCGCGAAAATATTTTATTTTAAAATTCATTAACGGTAATTATCAAACTGCATGTCTATGCCGAAATCCTTCCCTTTCAAAAGGCCTATAACTTCCTGCAGGTCGTCTTTTTTAGGGCCGGACACTCTCACTGTATCACCCTGGATAGACGCCTGAACTTTTTTTATTTTTGCGTCTTTTATTGTCTTTACTATCTCTTTCGCTTTATCCTGCGGTATCCCTTCCTGTATTGAAATTTCCATTATCATTTTATTGAGCCCTGATTCATAGGGTTCCTTGTCCTGCAGCGCCTTTAAAGGAATACCTCTTTTAACCATTTTATTTTTAAGCACTTCATTTGAGGCCCTGATTTTATAATCGTCAGCGGATGTGATTTTGATCATCCTTTTCTCCCTGTCCAGGTCTATTTCGGTATTTGAATCTTTAAGGTCGTATCTTGTCGTTATTTCCCTCATTGCCTGGTCCACTGCGTTTATGACTTCCTGCATATCAACTTTTGAAATAATATCAAATGACGCGTCTTTAGCCATGGTTTTCTCCTTTCTGCTTTTTCAGATAATTTTCAGTACATAAGCCCGGATTCAGTTATTGTAGGCGACTTTTCCGCCGGTCTTTTTGAGTTTTTGAACCCCTGATTCCTGTCTATGAACCAGTTTTTCCCGGCCCGGAAAACTATTCCGTTTATTACTTCGCCTTCCTCGCCTATTGTTCCGATTGAATCGCCGTCCGCGATAAATTCAACGCCTCCCGCGTTTCCGACAAGAAAAACGATCTTTTCAATGTCTTCCCATCTTTTTTCTTCGTCTTTTTCAAGAAAAAATTCTTCTTCCTCTTTATCGTGCTTGACCTTCATCCAGACTCTGTCTTTTCCTTTTGCCACAACCGTTATTGTCTCGGAAACCGGCGCATTATAAACTTCTGCTTCAGGAGCCGAAACAGGTTCAGGGCTCCTGCCCGCAATAACGAGTATAATTATCCCCATTATCAGAATAAGCGCCGCAGCCCCCGCAATTATACGGTTTTTATTTCTGATGCTGAATTCAATTTTCTCGGCCCTGTCGCTTTTTTCTTTTTTCCCGTCCTTTTCCTTTGTCCGTCCGGTTTCATATTCATTTTTTTCATCGGTTTTTTCATTAATTTCATCTCTGAGCTCCGACCGTCCGGCATTCTGCTCTTTCTTGAGTTCTTTTTCCCGGATTTCTATTTCCGGGTCTGTTTCATAGAGATCCACAATCTCCCGCTCATCCGCTTTCAGATATTTCGCGTATGTTTTCAGAAATATTTTCATATAAACCGGTTTCTCAAAAACCGCCGCATCTTCATCCTCCATCCCTTTCAGATAAGCAACGGATATTTTTAGTTCCTTATGAACATCCGCATGTTTAAGCCCTTTTGCTTCTCTTGCTTTTTTCAGTATATCTCCATAACCTCTTTTCATCTACTGCTCCTCTCAAATATATGTTTTTCTTTTTAATATCCCATAAGTTCGCTTCCTTCTATAACATCCGCTCCTTCGGGAATTTCAAGCACAAAATTAGAATCATCAAACTCTTTTTTGCCGCTGATTTCTTCATCAGTATATGTTTTTACATCCGTAAAATTGACCTGTATAAAAGTATTCTCGTCTTTTATGCTCATATAAAAAGGGAAAAATGAATCCTTTCCTGTTTTAACGGTTATTTCTTCGTAATCTATTCTTTTTCTGTCTCTGGGTATCATTGTCAGTATGTAATGATCCTCTTTTTCTTCCATCTTTGTATCGCTGTATTTCGCAAAAAACTCTATGGAGCTTTCTATTTCTATATAAAACTGCATATCCATATCCGCTTTGTCTATATCCTGCCGTATTACCTGGTTTAATACCGGCACATACATCCACAGCATCTCGCCGTCGGAAACCAGGATCTGTTCGGCAGGTTCGGTATAATGAACCCTGAATTTATCTTCTTTTTTTATAAGAACATTTCCGATAATACGCTGCAGGCTTCCGGTTCCGGCATCTTTTGACACAATTTCTATTTCTGTTTTAAGGGCCTTTCTTTTTTCCTGCGACGCTGCTATCTTTTTTATAAGCTCCGCGGCTCCGCCTTTTTTTGCGGTGTTTTCCGGCCGGGAAACAGCTGTTTCTTTTTTCTTTACGGGTTCATCCGTTTCTTCTTTCTTTGCCGTCGGCTTTACAGTGTCCTCAGGCTCTGATTCCTCGGGCGCATCATTACTGCCGCGGTCAGGCATTGCGATAACTTCATCATACTTGCCCGGCGCCTGTGTACTCACTTTTGCCGTAAGAACAACAGCCGCCAAAAGAACAACAGCCGCCGCAATTATAAATTTAATCTTTTTCATAATACTCCTCATTTCCGCCGGATAAACCTACGGCAGTAATCTATTTTATTAGTATTCAGACTTAATTTCAAGTCATTTTTTAGACGCCGGGCGGCGGCAAAGAGGTTACATCCTGCTGTATGAACCGCAAAAATCCTAAAAACCGGACTTTTGCCTGTAATCTTCAATCCAGTTCTTTGTCCTTGTATCCGAAGGCTTCATTTCCAGATACTTTTCAAAATTCTCAAGCGTTTTTTCCGGATTTTTCATATGAAAATAAGACATGCCTGTTTTCCTGTATAATTCAGAATCTTCTTTTATTTCAAGCGCCTGTTCAAAAAACTCCGCGGCCTTTTGATACTCAGCGTTTTGATATGCTTCGTTCCCCTGCGCGGACAGCTGTCCAAACTCCATTTCCCCGGAACCGCCTGCCCGGTCCGGTTCTTCCAATCCGCTTCCCGGAAGCCCCGCATCAAAGCTCACTGTTTCTTTTTTTTCAGCTTCTTTTTTTTCCGGTGCTTTTTTATTAACCGCGGCATCAAAAGAAAACGCCGCTCCCGCTGTTATAAACGGGCCGGAATAATCAACATCATAAGACGAACCTTCGCCTGTATAATATCCGCTGCCGTCTAATATCTTTTCATAATAAGTCCCGGTAAATCTTCCCTGTATATACCTGTATCCGCCCTTTATGACCACGCCAATATTTTCATTGAACCAGTAAGAGCCGCCTGCTTCCGCGTTTAGTCCGTATATCATGCCGTTCGGTGATGTTGACAGTTCTTTTTCCTTCAGCCCCGCTTCACTGTAATGCTCTTCAAGGAAACTCGTGTTTACGGACGTTCCGACACCCGCGTCCGCTCCAAAATAAAAATTAAATTTTTCCGCCAGCCACTGTTCAGACGTATATTTTCTCACTCCGATTCCCATATAATCAGCGCTGAGTCCTGAGTTGTATCTTATCATCAGGGCTCCGTCCGGATAATTTATAACAGACTCGCCGTCATTTATCACAAAATAATGATTGGTAATATAAAACGACCATAATCCTTCATCCGAAGCAAAGAAAGAGTTGAATGTTATATTAAAATTCCCTCCTGTTATCCCGGAATTTACCACAGCCTCCGCACCCATATATTCCGCTTTATCCTCAATATACGAGAAATAATTATTCATAGCCGTGACAGCCGCTCCGCCGGTTAATTCATAGGTGTTTTTTACATTATGTCCGAAAGGCGTTTCAGCTGATTTCAACGTTGAAATAAAACTCATAAAAAAAATAAGCGTTATTGCCGCTTTTCTCATTTTGATACCTCTTTTTTTAGTATTTACAAGAATTATAACAATTTCTCCCCGGATTTCAAGTATTAAATTCCCGGAAATAAGAGTTCAAAGTTCAAGAGTTCAAAGTCCCAAACAACAAACCCGGGCGTCTGCACCGGCAGGGCGGGATTTTTCCGGAAACACGCTTGACTGCCCTCCCCAATGCGGCGAATCCCATACATCTCAAATAGCGAAATGAATAATAGAACAGATGAACGTACGGTTAAAATTTCTTAAATAGTCACAAGTCAATGCCCGGAATTTTGTTTTGTTATGTTTTTGCTGAATATCGTTGATTTATAAGACGTGTTGAATCAAACACTATTTCTCCGTACGCATTTTTACTAAATCTATCATTTCTTTGGTTTCCCTGAGTACTTTTTCCGCCTCTTTTTCCTTAACAAGCCTTTCCTCATACTCCGCCATATTCTTTATCCTAATTACCGATAAATACTTTTTCGATACAACAGCTTTTTCGCGATCAGGAAAAGGTGTGGTCCGTATTAAAAATTCCGTATCTTTGTGATTCTCTGAAGCGCACCTTCGGGACAATCCGTATACACAATAAGCATCAGCGGCTGATATCGCTGCGTGAATTGCGCTGACGGCAGCAGCGTTATATAATCTCTTTTCCATTGCTTTTTCAGCTGTAGTTATACCTTCAGCGGCCTTCTGCAAATAATTCCTATACATACTCTTTTCTATATCTCTTGTTTTAACTTTTTTTTTGTCATATAAGTTTTATTCCTTTGTTAATGTTCTTTATTACTGGCAGATTCTTCCTTTTTGCCAGTTCGTTTTCTGTCAAAAGATAAAAACCAAGGTTGTTTCCGTATAATTCTATACATTTTAGTGAAAGATTTTCAAGGATTTTTTCTGCTTTTAATTTTTGCGCTGATGTACCCACCAGTACAAAAAGGTCTATATCGCTTGAGGTTTTTTCCGTTCCTCTGGAAACAGAACCAAAAAGAACAGCTTTTTTTATAATTTTTTCGGGCAGTGCCTTAATAATGGTTTTTTTAAGGTGTTCGACCGGCAAATAGTTTTCTTTTTTACCATATAATTTTTTAGCTACGGAATATATATAGCTTTTAGTGTTGGTTACCCAGACGGCAGATGTTCCCGCTTTAAAATAATGAACCAGATTAATGCTTTCAAACTCTTTTAGAGTGTCTATGGCCATTGAGTGTGATACCCCGCAAATACGGGCAAGTTCCCTGCCGGTCATTCTAAACCCCGGCGAAAGTACATGACGGAGTATTTTTACCTTGGAATCCGAAGATATCCGAGCGATAATGTTCGTGTTGAAACGCACGCTGTCCTCCTATGTAAGATATTTGCTTCCAATTGTAAGGTAAGTGCTTACATCTGTCAAGTGCAAAGCATACTAACATTATACAAAGAAAAACATCCGTCCCGGGTCTTGATAATACATTATAACAATTCATCTTTGCATTATACGAAATACTTGCAGCCGCTTCATCACATTGCCCAATATCCTGCCTGCTTTCTTTGACAAAGATGGATTTCTTTTGACCCTTTTTTATCTGCGATATCACGCTGCAATGTACATCTTCAAATAACTTTGCAATTTCCTTGCTGCCTAGCCCTGTCTTCATAGGTATCAGGAACATAGCTGTTTTTCCAGGTTCCAAGATTAATTATTTAATCAATATAAGGAGTCACAAGTCAAAACATAGGATTGATTGTTTTTTTCTTGTTCTTTCATAATCCCTCCCATATAAATAATTATTGAAATATAAATGAATATCCTGTTTGAACAAGCAGACTCATCTCATTATAATGAGGTTCCAATAAAACATTTATGAATACCGTACCGTCAAGTATCGGACGCTGTAATTTTATGCCCGCATTATAATACAAATAAGAATCGTAATTTCCTTTGCCAATAATTTCTTCCGTTGTCAAAGCAAATCCCAATTGCACAAGCAAAGACGGAATCAATATATTTTTGAAATATTCTTCCGCAACCACTACACCAAGACCGGCCGAAAAGTTCAAAACCACCTGATTACTTACGGTAAAATAATAATAAGTTAATCTTGATTTATTCATTAAATCAACTCCTATAGCAGTATATAAAGAATCTCCAAAATATATATTTGTATTAATACCAACTGAAAACCCATTTAATTCTGCGTTTATATCGGATTGCTGAGAATGAATAAAAAGCCTGTTAAAACCAATATCAGGACCAATGCTCCATTTGCCAAATAAGCAATGACATATCAATAAAAACAAGCATATTAATAAAATTCTTTTCATGTTTCACCTCATATTCATCTATTCTGAGAAATGATCCGTTTTCAGCGCAATAAAACAAATAAATTTCCGGTAAACTTTTCTAAAATATTATACTTGTGAAAAATTTATTTATTCAACGACCATTATAATTCCCCTTCAATGAAAATGTTTTCTCCGCTTCAATCTGCAATATCTTTCATTCTTTCAGTTCCGCTTAATACAATAAACTCAATGGAATGCTTGTTTCATCTTCATATTCAAAAATCATAGGCCCTGCGGGAACACCCTATCAGTCCCAGGTCTTGTCTTGTGTATACTTTACAATCTCACCTCAAAAACATCAATGCCGGGTCTTGATAATGCATTATATGAAATACTTATGGTAGCTTCATCTCCAGGTTCGTTGGCGGCGCTGCTCTATATTTGTTATTTCAACGAGCATTATATCAAGAATATCCTATTCATCAACAAAAGAAGCCGCAAGTCACATATCCGCCGCAGTTTAAATGGAGGCGGAAGACCTGGGACTGATTGTTTTTTCAAAACTTATAAGTTATGCCGGCGTTAATGGAATTATCATCTTCGCCCGCTATTCTTTCCAATGCACATTCTATAATAAATTTATTCCATACATACGATAATCCCAATGAAATGCTTATTTCATCTTTATATTCAATATTTGGACACCATATATAATAGAGTTCACTTGTAACTATAGGTGCTTTTCCAATACGCAGACCGCCCCTGATTATAAAATCTTTAGAAAAATCTGATTCAATCCCCAGTCTATACTGTCTTCTTAATGATAAACAGTTCTCACAACAATTTGAAGGACTCTCCATATTTTTAGGCTCAAATATATTATTAACATCAAATCCAATTTTTATGATGTCATCAATAATCCAGCATAGCCCCATATTAAAATTAGGGAATGCCACAGACCCCGCGATTTTGTAGTCATCGTCATATATAATTCTTTTTCCCCCGCCGCCGGATGTAAGTTTTATAAGCATTCCAATTCTTAAATTTTTTATTATTGAATACTGTGCACCCAGATCAAAATCAACCCTATAGCCGCTGTCATCATAAGCCCCCTCACTATAACCACTATCAACAAAAGGCTTGGTTTTATAAATCAAAGTGGATAATATTCCAACAGAGAAATCATCTGACACTTCAAGCGCTCCGGCTAACTTCAATTGTATATCTCTTTCAGTTTTTTTCGCTTCATTAGACAGCATACTTACTGATTCCTCATTATATTTAAATGTAACTCCAAAATATTTCATTGCAAATAAGATATAATTTCCGGTTCTCAGATAATTTCTAGCCGGTTCAGCATCAATGGAAGCACTGTAATACTCCATTACTGTTGAAATAACAGAATCCTCCAGATGCACGAGTCCTGCGGGATTGTAGGAAATTGCGTTTTCATCATCAGCCAATGCAATAAATGCTTTGCCCATACCCAAAGGACGGATTCCTTCAAAAATAAAAGGTTCTTCCATAGAATAAAGATTGGATATAATGAAAAATACTGTTAAAACAAGTAATATTTTTTTCTTCATTTCCCCTCCCTTTCATAGGTATTGCTGTTACTTTTTATTATTATACCAATAATCGCTGTTTGTTCAACAACAATTATAATTCCCCGCTCGCTTTCCGCTTTTATGGCTGTTCTTTCACTCCGAGCAGCCTGCCCGCTCTTCACCGCCCCTGCGGTTTCGCTTTCGGTTTTGTCTTCGCTTTGAACTTTGAACTATTTGAACTTTGAACTATTACCATGCCTCTAAACATCCAAGCCTCCGGTAAACATGCCACAAGCCAAGACCTGGCACTGTGTTCTCTTTACATACCGGAGCGCTTAATTCATACATTTATTTATGTTTCCCGCAGAGCACCATCCTCGCCCATAGAACCGTCCCTTGCCCGCATTTCCTGTTTAATCGCCGGCTTATATTATATAGTGTTCAGCCGCTGCTTAACCCCCTCTATAAAATCCCCCTGCCCCCTTTTAAAAAAGGGGGTAAAAGAACAAAAGACTGCCTGTAACATACTCTATCCTCCCCCATAGAGGGAGAGGGGGATGCAGCGGCTATCGGTTTTAATGTGTTTG
>CAYTNY010000030.1:0-24596 GCA_964439215.1 uncultured Spirochaetia bacterium | reverse complement strand
TTAAAACTTCATTCCGTATTTCTGAAAACTTTGTTATAATGTAAAAAAAATTAAATAGAGGTAAAATGTGAATAGTTCTGAAGAACGGTTCTGTTTGTCGGCAGGGGAGTATATACAGGGCGGGGACAGGGTTATGGTGTGTGTTTCCGGCGGGGCTGATTCCATGGCTCTGCTTTATCTTATGAAAAAAATCTGCGCGCAAAAAGGCGCGGATATTTTTGTATGCCATTTTAATCATAAGTTCAGAGGGGCAGACAGCATGCGTGACGCGCGGTTTGTGAAAAAAACCGCGGAAAAAGAAGGGATTGAATTTATATACGGTGAAATAAAAACAAAGAAAAAAGACAAATCGGAAAATGCCGCGCGGAACGCAAGGTATTCATTTTTTCTGAAAGAATGCCTGAAAAGGAAAATAAATAAAATAGCTGTCGGGCATACGTTGACCGATAATGCGGAAACGGTTTTTTTCCGTTTCATGAAAGGCAGCGGGAAAAAAGGCCTTTCCGGGATTCCTCCGAAGAGGAAGCCGGAAAACGGGGAGTTCGGAATTAAAGATACAGGGAACATAGAGATAATACGGCCGCTTATAAATTTAAAAAGAGAAGAACTTATAAAATGGCTCGCGGAAATGAAAATATCTTTTTGTACGGATGAAACGAATTTCTCGGATGTTTATGAAAGAAATGTCATCAGAAACAGGATAATGCCTGTTGTGAAAAACAAGATAAACAGAGGTATAGAAAAAACTCTTGATTCTTTTGCGCGGCTTTCCGCAATGGATGAAGATTTTTTTAAAGCGCGTATGGACGGGAATTTCCGGAAGATCGTCAGGCACGGAAAAAACGGGTTAAGAATAGACGCAAAGAGGCTGCTTGCTCTTCATCCGGCTGAAGCTTTCAGGCTGCTTAAAGAGGCGGTTGAACAGGGAACCGGAGGAGTGAGACGCGTGGACTTTAACTGTGTGAATGAAGCATATAAAGGAATAGAAACAGGAAAAGGCTCAAATCTTCCGCACGGAATGGTTTGCCGTGTGAACAACGGGTATGCGGAAATACGCGGCGCTTCAGCTGAAAACCGCACCGGATTTCGTACAAAAACAGTACAGATCCCCGGAAGCGCCGATGCCGGAGGCAGAATCTATAAATTTGATATTATAAAAAACAAAAAGAATATTAAATTAAAAGATAAAAAAACAGCTCATATGGACAGGGAAAAGATAAAAGAGCCGATAAGCATCCGCTCCGGAAAGCCGGGAGATGTATTTGTGCCTTATGGAATGGATCGGGAGGTAAAGCTAAAAGATTTTCTGAATTCCGCTAAAGCCGCAGAAAATGCTCATGTTGTATGCGATAAGACGGGTATAATCTGGATCCCCGGAGTAAGAGCGGCTGAGCGTGTAAAAGTGACGAAGGACACAGAAAATATTATAAGAATAGGATATAAAGATAATGGGGCGTAAATAAACGCGGGCGGCCCGGATACAGCCGGACCGTGTCTGATGAAATCCGGTTTTTTTCTTTTTAAAACTGCCGGAAAAACAAAAAAACACAGGTCTGCCGGTTTGGGTGTGCCGAAAAAACGCTTGATTTTCAAGGGTAATTAAATTATTATGTTGTTATATGTTTTTTATTAATCAGGGAGGTTTTTGATTATGAACACAGTGTTCAGAAAGATAATTGCGATATTTATTTCAATATTTGTGCTGTCGGGTTTTGCGCTTGCGGATGACAGATTTCTGATCGTTCTTCCGGGCGAAGAGTTCACTGCCGGCTCTCCGAAGTCAGGAACTCCTGATGATCAGACTTCCGGCGTTCCGTTTGTTGTTACTGTTTATTCCGTGGATGATACGGACTGGACTCTCAGAAATACAAATGCTTCGGTTGATATGAGCGCTTCGGAAACGGCCTCCTTTTCATCGGATACAATAAGCCTTGACCTCAGCGAAGGCGGAGTTTTGACCTGCAAGCAGTATGTCACGGTGACAGCCGGAACAACGGCAACGGGAAGCATGGAAATATCTGCGGATGAAGAATCTACCCTGGGTATTTTACCGGGTTCCGCTTCACTGGATGTGCAGTACATAAATTCTTTTGAGTTTGATACAATAACTTCCGTTACAGCGGGAGAAGCCATACAGGTGACAATAACCGCCCGCGATGACGTGAATAATACTGTGACAAGTTTTGACGGGACAGCGGATCTGTCCGCACAGTATACTTCGGGCCCGGTTTTTGAGCTGGGAACGGTTGATTTTACGAACGGCGTTTATACGGGTGAGGCAGTGCTTTACAGAGCGGATCCGGGTGATGTTGTGTTGTCGGCGGAAAGCGCCGCGCCGGCGGTTTCCGCGTCAAGCAGTGTTTTTTCTGTTTCTCCGAATACATTTTCCCAAACGCTTATAATAGGACCGGGACAGGAATATGAACCCGGAACTCTTACAGGCAACGGAAGGAGCGGCGGATCTTCCGCAGCCTCCACGCAGACGGCCGGAAGCGCTTTTGATGTTGATGTTTATGCCTGCGATGATTACTTCAATACCGTAAATGAAAATTCAGACATAACATTGAGCTCAAGCGACTCCAATGACAGTTATGATTCCGCGGAAAAAACTTTTTCGGGAGGCACGGTTTCGTTCAGCGTTACGCTGAGGACCGTGGGGACGGGAACTCAGACGCTTACCGCGGCTTCCGCAGCCGGAGGCATAACTGACGGGACCGATACAGTGCCTGTGACGCATGATACTACGGTTGATTTCTTCGGATTTACGGATGATATAGCAGACCAGCAGTCAGCGGTTCCGTTTATGGCGGGTGTTGTTGCTTTTGATGCTTACAATAATACTGTGACATCCTACGGCGGTTCCCCGTCAGTTGATGTTATAGTCGGAACATCTTCAATGGATCCCGATAATTGGTATGCGCCCGCGTTCAGTTTTTCCGACGGTATTGCGACTGTCGGAATAAATATATATCAGAAAGCATTTAATACAAAACTTCGTCTTGAGGACGGGGCGGCGTCCGGAGACAGTTCGGATTTTACCGTTAATCCGGGCAGTTTTTCAAAACTGCTTTTAATAGCGCCGGGCGAAGCGCACGATCCCGGAGACAGATATAATTTCGGAAAATCAGGCGCGCCTTCGGTTGCCGCGGCAGGCTCCGCAATCACGGTTGAAGTAATTGCCGCGGATCAGTACGGAAACAGGATAACTTCGGTTGATGATACTGTGGCTGTGAATTCAGATGATGCGGATGCTTCTATCGGCGGCGCTTCTCTTCCGCAGTATGTGACGCTTACCGCGGGAAGCATCAGTTTTAATATTATTCTTGAAACCGCCGGCGACATACAGATAACAGGCGATGATACGGAAACCGCGGTAACTGCCGGCAGTGTTACAATACCGGTTCTGTCATCCGCCCTGTCTCATTTTGAAATTACCGATATTCCTTCAAATGTGGTAGCGGGCGTTACCACCACGGCCACGGTTGCGGCAAAGGATGAGTTCGGGAACACAATAGAGAATTACAGCGGTATTGTATATCTGTCATCACCTTATACTGATTATTCTCTGCCTTATGAATCCACAATGGCGGTTGCAAACTCAAATGCGGGTGCTTTCGGGCATCAATGGGCCGTTACTTTTACGGCGGCTGACAGCGGACAGAGAAATCTGAATGTGGCGTTTTACAGGGCAGTTACATGGAGCGGCTCCGCGGTCCTTTTTGCAAGCGATGTTTTTGATGAAACACCGGAAGAAGCGGATGGGAATACAGGTACGTCACAGGCTTTTGATATTACCAATGACAGCGCGGTTAAGCTGCAGGCTCTGGCCCCGGGTATGGAAGCGCGGCCCGGCACAGCGGACGGAGAGCAGGGAAGCCCGCTGGGGCAGGCGCAGGGGCAGGATTTTACGGTTACGGTAAATTACGTTGATACCTGGTGGAACATAGTGGATGATCTTCAGGAGGTTTCCATGACAACCAGTGATCCTGAAAATTCACTGGTTAATGGACAGGATCCGTCAGTGGATCCGCCGGAGGAGTTTACTGAAAACGGAAGCGTTGATTTTGTCATAAGCTACAGCAATCAGTCTTCTACTTTCTATGCGGAAGCGTCTCATGCGACAAATCCGTCCATAACAGAAGACAGGACGCCGAATATACCGGTGTTTCAGATAAGAAACTTTAAAATAACAAAAACAGACGGCTCGGCGCTTACTGATCAGACGGCAGGCGTGCCTTTTACGGTTTCAATAACAGCTTATACAGAGGAACTTACAGAACCTGAAAATATAGCTGAGCAGTTTGACGGGACAGTTGAACTCAGAGCCTCAAATAATTACAGTGATTCGGAATATACCATAGAGCCGACCGTATCGGATAATTTTACAAACGGTATTTGTGAGATGCAGGTGACGATGTACAGGGCATCAACAACTAACACAGGATCCGGAGAGACGGTTGATGTCACATTCGGTTCGGTCAGCAGGTCAAGCAGCCAGATAAACATATGGTGGGGCGCTCCCGACCGTATTCTTATTATAGCGGACGGTATGGAGCATAAGCCGGGGCTTAAGCACGTTGGTATTCCCGGATATGAAGGTTATTCAGGGTCCCCGAGAGTTGTTGAGGCGGGGCAGAACTTTGATTTTGATGTATATACTGTTGATACCTATTATAACATAGTACGTACAGAGCCGCTTACTTCTATTACCTTAAGTACGACAGATCCGGAGGCGTATGTTAATAAAGTCACTCTCACTGCCGCGGTTAGTTCCGATAATGGTGCTTTTGAGACAAATGAAATGGTTCTTACTACGGTTGGCAGCGGAATGCAGACCATAACAGCCGACCACCCGGATTCCGGAATAACAAACAATACATCGCCGCCTATATCGGTCAGGCATACAGCACTCAGCAAATTTACCGTGGAAGGGCCGCCGGATGTTATTGCGGGCGGGCCCTTTAACATAACCATAGTTGCGCGCGACAAGTATGACAATATATGCGGCAGCGCGAACGGAGGAGAGCCTTATAATTCAACCGCGGAGCTTGAGGCTTCTGTGGCGGGTTCAAATACAATGTATCCCACTCAGTATAAGCTCAGCAACGGAATGGGTGTCGCAAGCGTTCAGCTTTTCAGGGCCCTTACAAATGAACGGATAAAGGCAAATGACGGTTCTGTAACAACAGCTGATGCGGATACGCCTGTTATTGATGTTGAAGCCAATGTATTTGAAAAACTTTATATTCAGGCTTCGGGAATGACTTATGCGCCGGGAAGATATGAATCACAGCCGCCCGCGGTATTTCCGATGTTCACGGGAACACCCGGGCCCCAGACAGCGGGAAGTACCGTGAATTATTCCGTGTATTCATGTGATTCCTACGGCAACAGGACAATAACAGCTGATACAGCGGGACGGACAATCAATGTAACCACCGGCGATGAATATGCTCCTGATATTGGACCTGTGTTTATAAGCGAAGGAACAAACAATGCTTCATTCTCGGCTGAATACCATACGGCCGCGGATAATACCACGCTGAACGCACAGATGGATATACAGGGTATTTCGGATTTTACAACACCTGAGTTTACCGTGAATCCCGCGCCTTTTTACGGTGTTCAGCTTCTTGTTCCGGGCCTGTATACTGAAAACGGCTCGGGTGAGATAAACAGCGGCATATGGTCAAACGGCGTGGCGGGCGACGAGTACAATCAGCTCGTGGGATCGTATTTCCCCATAACACTGCAGGCGGCGGATCAATACGGAAATCCCGTAACCGGCGTAAACCATCAGATCCGCATAACCTCGTCGGATGATGATGTTGATGCATCTCCGGGAAGCGGAGCCCAAGGAATAATCATAGATCTTGTGAACGGAGTTACAACAACGCCGGGTGTTCTTCATACGGTAGGCAATAGAAATTTGTTTACGGAAAATCTTACGGATTCCGATTATAACAGGCCGCTTGATGTAAATCCTTCAATAAACGTTGTTACAAGCGGCAATCTGGAATACCAGGTTATAGTAAACGGGCAGGAAAATGTATATGGTGTTGAAAGTGTTACCGCGACTGCGTATCCGGACACCTTTGATTTTCTTATAAATGTTGTTGACCAGGGCTCCACTGTCAAGATGCCTGTGGGAGGCTCAAATGAAAGCTTCAACGCGGCCGCGGTTTCGGCCGGCAGCGCTAATTCAAATGAGGTATTAAACGGTGTATTATATCCTACCAGCGGCATAGCAAACGACGGTGTTTTCCATATAGACGCTTATTATACCATTGCGGAGCCTTTCAGAATAAGAGTGTCGGATCCCAACGGTGTTCTGCCCACAAAATGGTCCGCCGTAATTGATATGGCCGCAAACACATTTAATGTAGGGCTTGAGGTTTCGGCAAATCCGCCGGATACCAATGATTATTCGGATATTATCGCGCAGCTTACCGATATGAACGGCAATCCCGTGTCCGGCAGAACCATAATGTTTGAAGTGTCAAACGATGATGATGTTTATGCCAGGTTTGATGCCGGCGCCGCAACAACTACTGCCGTAACCGGGTCCGACGGCCGTGCTGCGGCAAGACTGTATACCGCAAACAGGCTTGAGGATGTTTATGTTGAGGCATCCTATAACACACAGACGGTGCAGACAGCCGTGAGATTTGCGCTTACATCGCCTGTTGCGGGGGAAATATCAAATTATCCCAATCCGTTCAGGGCGGGGAATGAGAGCACGAATATAGAGTATATCCTGCAGGAATCCACGGATGTGAAAATTAATATATACACTTTAATGGGTGATCTGGTATTGAGCCGCGAAATCCGCGCCGGCGAACCGGGCGCCGTATCGGGAAGAATGAATGTTTTTGAATGGGACGGCAGAAACGCCAAAGGCGATGTTGTGGGCAATGGAGGATATCTGTGCGTGGTAGAAGCGGTGGTCGGCGGAGAAAGAAGAAAAATGATGCATAAAATAGCGGTGAGAAAGTAGAGGGATATATAATTTGCGAAAACACGAATATCCGGTTTTAAACCGGCCGGACTTATGCGGCATTTTTAAGGCAGGTAAACATATACGGCGCGGCGCGCGTCATAAAATACAGGAGGTAACATAATGAAAAGGATTATGATTGCCGTATTAATATTAATCATGATAATACCGGCGGTTTGGGCGGCTGAAGATTACGGCACGCCGGGTGAGTTTCTTACATGGGGAGCGGGAGCCAGGTCTCTGGGTATGGGAAAAGCTTTTACCGGACTTGCCGACGACCCGTCTGCTGTTATTTATAATCCGGGAGGGCTTGCGCAGCAGAATCCTTTTCAGATTTCTTTGATGAGTGTAATGCTGTTTGAGGGGACTTTTTATGATTTTGCCGCGCTTACGCTTCCTTTTTCCGGTATTGGAACCTTTGCGCTCGGATACGTGAGGCTTGATTCCGGCGGATTTGATTTAAGGGATGACTTCTGGAACGCGGTTCCTGAGGCGGATAATCTTTATTCTCAGGGGATCTATTTTTCTTATTCCAGAGACATACTGGATTCTCTGGCGGCAGGCGCCAGTTTGAAGATCGTAAATCAGCAGATCTTTGATATGGGCGGTACGGGCTTTGGAGCGGATCTGGGGATCATTTATACACCTATGGAATATTTCAGCGCGGGCCTTGCGGTTTTAAATATTATGCCGCCGTCTGTTCTGATAGATGAAGCAACGGAAACGTATCCGGTAGTAATAAGGCTTGGGCTGGCAGGAAGGCTTGCGGGAGAGCGGATCATGCCTACTCTTGATATTGAAAAAGAAATGTCCGGAAAAGACGTAAAAATACGGATGGGAGTTGAGGTTATCCCCATGGAGAACCTTGCCTTAAGGGCGGGGTTTGACGAAACAGAGATCACTTTCGGCGCGGGTTATAAAATAATGAGAAATTATATAGTTGATTATTCTATGTCTGTTCAGGAACTGGGCATTACTCATAGAGCGTCATTTACATTTGCAACAGGGGGATTTGACGTGAATCTTACAGCTGAACCCAAGCTTTTTTCGCCTGTGGGCGTGAGAAAAACAACAACGATTTCCATATACGCAAGTACAAAATATCCTGTTATTGAATGGGAAATGAGCATAATAAATGAAAATGATGATGTTGTAAGGTTTTACAGCGGTTATGACAGGCCGCCCGAACAGATCATCTGGGACGGCAAGGATGACAGAGGGCTGCCGGTTTCCGACGGAGAATACAAATGTGTCATGAAAGTTATAGACAAGAACCGCAGAACAATACAGTCGGCGCCTGAAACAGTAAGAATATCGTCATCGCTGCCGATGAACAGAGGGACCATACATCTGGAAGAATAACCCTGAAGTTAAATAAATCGAGAAGGTGATTTATGAGCATAAGAACGAATATTTTGACGGCCCTGCTTTTGAGCCTGATGTTTTTGCCGGCGGCCGCGGTATATTCCGAAGAAACAAAAGCCATAGACAGGCAGTGGAAAAAAGCACTGGAAGCTTACAGACAGGATCCTGATTCGGCAAAAACCCTGGAAAGGCTGTCTAATTTTGCCGACAGATGGAGGGATACGGACAAGTTCCGCGCGGCAAGAGCAAAATATCTTGAAGCGTCCGCTGTTTACAAAAAAAAGGATTATAACAAAGCATATGAAATATTTGAAGAAGTTGTTTCTTCTTATTCCAAATCACCCTATGCGGACGGCGCGATGTATAAAATGGGGGAATGCAGGTATAATACCGGAGATTATAAAGGCGCGCTGGATATATGGAACAAATTCAGATTTAAGTATAATTCAAGTATGTTTGTAATGGAATCGGTTTACGGGGTCGTGCTTTCGTATCTTCAGATGGAAGATTTTAAAAAAGCTGAGAGAGAGCTTACCCGGTTCCTTCGGAACAATTCTTTTTACCGGGATGACGAACAGATAAGAATTGCCGGGGGATTGATTGATTACTATCTTGAAAATTATGAAGACGCGGTTGAGAAGTTTAAAAGAATAAGCTCGGATGTCGCGTATTATTACAGCGGGCACAGTTATATGGAAATGGGCGGAGATAATTTTCTGAAAGCCGCGGGCGAGTTCAAACGGATCGGCCTCAGATTTCCTGAAAGCAAGTATATGGAAAGTGCGGTTTATAATAAGGCAGAGGCGTTTTACAATGCTGAAAACTTCAGTGTTGCGGCCGGAGATTACGGAGACTATATAAAAAAATATCCTTCCGGGGAGCTTGCGCCGTATGCGGCATTGAAGAAAGGTTCAAGTGAATTTGAAACGAATAAATTTAAAGCCGCGCGTGATTCTTTCGGAATTGTTTTAAAAGGGAGCGGAGACAAAAGAGTCAAAGCTTATTCGGCGTATCTTACCGGAGAAGCTTTCAGGAAAGAAGGGGACAATAAAAAAGCGCTTGAGTTTTATAATAAGGTTCTGTCGGATTTTTCCGATGTATATGATGCCGCTGCATCCGCCCGGCTCAGGGCGGGATGGTGTTATGCGAATTTAAAGCAGTATAAAAAAGCGGAAGATGTTCTGAATGCGTATATAAATAAGTTTACCACGCACGAGGATCTGCCTCTGGGTTATTATCTGCTTGGAAACGCAAATTATATGCAGAAAAACTATCAGGACGCAGTGGCCCGCTACCGTTTTCTTCTTGAGCGTTTTAATTACAGTACTCTTTCTGAAGCAGCGCTGCTGATGATGGCGAAAAGTTATTACGAACAGGGCCGGTATGCAATGCTTGCGAGCGAGGTGGCGGATTCGGCCGCGAGAATGTCTGACAGGTTCCGGGATCCCGAGGCAAAGGATCTGAGGGCAAGGACTTATTATTATCTGGGACAGGCTTATTTCAAGAATGAAATATATTCTCCGGCGGTTAAAGCGTTCAGAAACATAATAGATAATTATTATGAAAGCGATATAACAGCGGAGGCCCGGGGAAATCTTGCGTGGTGCTATTATGAACTTGAAAATTATAGGGCGGCAAGGACCATGGCGCGGGATATTCTTGACGCCAAGGTACCGGGAAAGGTGAAAAAAGCCGCTGAAATACTTATTGCGCATACGTTTTTCTCGGAAAAAGATTTTGAAACCGCGGCAGGCAAATATCAGGAATTTGCCTATAAATACGCGGATGACAAAGATTTTGAGCATACAGCAGAGGCTTTGTTTCAGCAGGGCAGGGTATATGAGTTTATGGAAGCTTACGGAAACGCCATAGAATCATGGAATACGGTTGTTGTTAATTACCCCAAAAGCAAAAGAGCTCCGGAGGCGCTGTATAAAAAATCCGATATATATTTTAAGGCACAGGAGTACGAAGAGGCCCTGAAAGGCTTCAGGGCGCTTATTTCCAGATGGCCGGATGATGAATTTGCCGAGGACGCAATGCTTTCCATTGCGGAGGTGCAGTATAACTCAGGAAAAGAAAAAGAAGCAGTAAAGTCATATGAAGCATTTCTTAAAAAATATCCGGACAGCAGCAAGATAACGTCCGTTGAAGAGGGTATGCGGAGGGCCACATATGTCAGAGCGGAAAAAACAGAGGATCCCGAGCTTCTCATGGAGTTTTTTGAAAAATATCCGGAAAGCAATCTGGCTTCAAATGCGCTGTATAATTCCGGAGAGATCTTTTACAGGAAAAATATGTTTGAGAAAGCAATAAATGCTTTTAATAAAATGATAGAGGAGTTTCCCAATGATTCTCTGGCAGTAAACGCGCATTATTATATTCCGGCGTGTTACACCGAACTGGAAAGGAACGAGGATGCCGTCCGCGCTTATAAAGCTTTTTTGAGGAGTTATCCCAGGCACGAACTTGCGCCGGAAGTTATGTTTAATCTCGCGACAGTGCTGTTTTCCACAGAAAACTATTCCGACGCAATACATTATTACAGCCGTCTTATAGAACGTTATGGTGATTCGGGATACGGAGCAAACGCTATTTTTAATTCGGCGCTTGCGTATACGGAACTCGGAAAAATAGACGACGCAATCAGAACATACAGGGATTTTCTTGAAAAATACCCGGAAGATGAAAAGGCCGAAGGCCTTTTAGCTTATATCGCCGGACTTTATATGGAGCAGAAAAGATATGATCAGGCACTGGATGCTTTTGAGGATGTTTATCAGGAAGGCTCCCCTGAAGATAAGATACAGGCTGTTTATTCAATGGGAACCATTTATGGGCAGCGCGATGACCTGCAGAAGCAGACGGCTATGTTTGAACGTCTTGTGGAAATGAAACCGAAAAAAGATCCCTACAGGATGAATGGTCTTGTTGAACTTGCGGGAAAATACGAGGAAGAACAGAAATGGGCGGATGCGGTAAGGATCTATGAGGAGATTATTGAAAGCAGGGCCGTAAAAGAATATACCGAATTTGCAAAAACGAGGATACCCCAGATAAAAGAGGCTTATCCCGAAATTTTCGCGAAACCGGAAACAAAAACGGAAACAAAAACGGAAGATTAAAAATCAACATAAATTATAAATACGGAGGTTTAGAATGGAAGGTTATTCAATTGATTACGCGCAGGTATTAAGGCACAGCTGGGTTATTGTTCTGATGATTTTTCTGTCTGTAGGAGTTGTTGCGGTTACCATAGAAAGGTGGATCTATTTTGCCGGGCATAAACTTGATTCGGAGAAATTCATGGCCAAGATAAAAGGTTATGTTGTGGATAAAAAATATGATGAAGCGGAAAAGTACTGCGACAGGACAAAGGGAAGCGTGGCGAAAGTTATTAAAACAGCTCTTGAAAACAAGCAGCTTCCCCGGGATGAAGTGGTAAAACTCATGGAGGTAACCCATGCCGAACAGAAGCTGAACATGGAAAGATACCTGGGGTATCTGGGTACGCTGGGAAATACGGCTCCTTTTATAGGGCTGCTGGGAACCGTGCTTGGAATTGTAAGGGCATTTAAAGATCTTGCGACAGCTTCGGGCGCGGGGCCGGAAGTTGTCATGTTCGGTATTGCGGAAGCGCTTCTGGCCACCGCGGCGGGTCTTGGTGTCGCGATACCCTGCGTTATATTGTTTAATATATTTTCAAAGAAAGTAAAGAATATTTCCGTGGAAATGGACGCAATGGCAAAAAAGTTTATGATCTTGATGGCAAACTACGGGGAGGGCATAAATGCAGGCCGGAGAAAATGACACGGATGCCATAACAGATATAAATGTAACGCCCCTGGTTGACATTGCTCTTGTGCTCGTTATCATATTTATGATAACGTCGCCCATGGTAATACAGTCGGGCATTGTTGTTACTTCATCAAAAGTAACCGCGTCGGTTGGAAAAAGCACGAAGAGCGAGGCGGTAAATGTCAAAATAACGGGAACAGGAGTGATTTTAAACAATAAAAAGGTTGTGCAGGCGCAGGAAGGTATTTCTGAAGAGGACTTCAACGCACTGCTTGAAAAAAATTTTGTGCCGCGGGCCAAAAATATGCTCGCGAAAAACGAAAAGAAACTGGTTATAGTCACATCCGACCGGAAAGTTCCGCACGGATGGCTTGTCGGAGTTCTGGATAAATCAAAAATGGCCGGCGCAAAAACAATATCAATAATGAGCGAAGAAAAGAAAAAGTAAGCAGTTGAAAAACACGGAGGTTTTTAAATGGGAATGAGCAGCGGCGGTTCCTCTGAAGGGGAGCCGATAACAGATATAAATGTGACGCCTTTGGTGGATGTTGCGCTTGTTCTGGTGATTATATTTATGGTTGCAACGCCGTTTATGCAGGAATCAAGGCTGAAAGTGGTTCTGCCTAAAGCAATGACGGATGAAACCGACAACGAACAGTATGTGACCATAACCATAGACGAACAGGGACAGATGAGCGTAAATGAAAAAAACGTAACCAATCAAGGGGAGCTTGAAGCGGTGTTGAGGGCAAAAATCGCGGATGTTTCCGACAGGGTTATTGTTATAAAAGCGGATCTGGGAATAAACCATGGAAGTGTTATTGACTCCATGGAAACAGCCAAGAAAGTGAAGCCGAATAAAATATATTTTGCGACGCAGCATCAGAAAGAGGGAATGTAAAATGTTTGCCGGTGATTATGACATAAAAGGAAACGTAGTGGGATGGTCGGTATCCATTCTGCTGCATGCCTTGATCATACTGATGTTTTTTATGATACAGGCAAAGCAGAAAAGGATTGCCGGAGAATACACTCTTACGGAAGTAACATTTATTGAGACAATACCGGATGAAGAGGTGCCGGTTCCCATAGAGAAGCCCAAGACGATTATGGATGTTTTCAAGCAGGTAATACCCATAAAACAGGACCGGCCAGAGGTAGAGCTGGCAAAGCCAAAAGAAATAAAACTTGAAAAGCCAAAGATGGAGCTTGAAAAATCCAAGTCGCTTGAGCTTTCAAAACTTGATTCTCCGAAACTTGATCCTAAAAAGGCAAAAATAGACCTGAGCAATGAGGTAGGCCGGGAAAAACTGTCCGCGGCTGAAGTTCAGAAAATAGAAACAGCAAAAAAACAGCAGAAACTTTCTCTTGCGGATAAAGGCAAAAAAATAGATCTGGCGGCATCAAATAAACCCAAAAGCATGCTTCCGAGAGCAAGGCCTGGTATAAGCACTATTGCAAAAAAAGACACGGCATTGAAACCGTCAAAAGCAAAAATAGAAAAACCCACGGCTGAGCCGCGGGAAACACTGAAAAAAGATATTACAATAAAAAAAGACAGAGGGCCCCTGCTTATTACGGGGCAGATAGCCAACAGAACAGTTTTAAAAGCAGTGACGCCTGTTTACCCGCGCTGGGCGCAGCAGCAGGGCATAGAAGCGGAAGTGGCGGTGTTTCTGACGGTTCTGCCCGATGGGACAGTAAAAGACGATGCCTATGTAAGGCGGTCATCGGGCCATTCGGAGCTGGATGAGCTGGCGCTTGATGCGATCAAACAGTTTAGATTTGCACCGAAAGGCATTTCAGGGGATGAAACAGGTATTGCGATATTCAGATTTCAGCTTACGAGGTGAATGAAATGAAAAAAAGAGCAGCGGTTATTGCGGCTTTGATCACGGTTTTTGCGTTTTGTACAGCGGCGGCCGAGCAGGAGCAGGCCGGAAGCGGACAGGAAATAATAGTAAAAGGCCAGTTGAAAATAAAGATTGACACGGAAAAACCGGAAATAGGAATAGAAACAGATATAAATGAAGTGGCCGATAAAGCGATAAAAACAGAAGAAAAATTTTTATCTCTTTCTCCGGCTGATGTAAAAGACATAAAGTTCGGACTGCCCGGGGAAATGAATCAGCAGAGGGCCGCGTATGACGCGCAGTATGATTTTTTTGAAACCGGACCCGTTTTCAGTCTGAAACCCAGAATTGAGGGCATTGAGATAGAAAAATGGGTATTCAGCGTGACGGATATTGCGGGGCAGACAGCTTACGGCAAAGAAGGCAAAGGCAGGCTGCCTGATAAATTTGTATGGGACGGTTTTGACAGGGACGGCAATATGATGAAGCTCGGTTCGGGATATACTTATCAGCTTGCGTTTATGACAAAATCCGGCGTGCCTGAGACATTAAGAAGAAATAAGCCGAAAGAGGTGCATGCGGTGCGGTACCGCAGGGACGGAAAACTTGTTTTGGAAGTTTCAAATGAAAAAATATTCCGGGAATCAAGAGAAGAAAGGATTTCCGAAGAGGGCGGAAAAATTCTGGAAGAGGTCATGGATTATATAAAGATGAGCAACCGATACCCTGTATTGATACAGGTGTTTTCCGAGGATAAGGGTCTTGCGCAGGATCAGATAAGAACCTTGAAAAAAAGGCTTTTAAGGCATCTTAAAATTCCGGAAAAAGACCTGGAGTTTAAAGGATACAAAGATACGCAGGTTCCTAAGAATGAACGGGTGGTTGTAAAGATAAAAGGATAGGAAATGAATTGGAGGTATAATGATTTATATTAAATACAGCGGAACCATACCGGACAGAAAAATGATACGCATGATGGAAGAGGAATTTATTGATATTTCCATGATAAGCGGCTGGAGCCATGAGGTTGTCTCGGAAAATTTTCAGACCATGACAAAAAAAGTAAAAGACGACCTTTTTGACGAGGAAACTGATGAGGAATTCGGAGAAGAGCCGGGAGAGGAAGAAAAGATAACTTTAAGCAGTTCGGATGTTTATCTTGACGGAATTATAGTGGATGTTGCCGAAGACATGGATCCGCTTGCTTTTACTTTTGACAGACGGGGAAAACTGGCGACAATATCTTTTCATGCCGTAAAGACGAAAGGGCTTGCGAACAAGCTTACCGTGAAAAAGTATGAGTTTCTTTATTATCCGTACGTGAAAATTTATACCAATAGTTTTGAAAATCACAGGAAGATAGTTAAAATACTGGATTATGTAAAGAAAACCTATATTAAAGATCTTGAAGTGCTGGACACGTCTTTTTACTGGGAAAACCGCGATATTGAGGACCTTAAGGTCAGGATGTGGAAGGCCGCTCAAAAACAGACTATTTTCTGATTGATGCGGCTTCTTATATCCGCGGGAGCAGGAGTTTCCTGAATGCTGTTTTTCGGATAGTTTATATTAACCGGCAGAAGCAGGCTTATGAAAAGGAGGAATTGTGATTAAAAAAATAGCGGTTATGACCACCGGCGGAGATGCGCCGGGCATGAATGCGGCCATAAGAGCGGCTGTAAGAACAGCCGTAAAGAACGGCATGGAAGTAGTGGGAGTCGAAGAAGGTTTCAAAGGCCTTGTCAGAGGTATTTTCAGGCCCATGGACTCCAAAAGCGTAAGCAATATAATAAATAAGGGCGGTACGATCCTTAAAACTCTGAGATGTCCGGAGTTTAAACTTGAATCCGTGAGAAAAAAAGCTTATGCGAATATCATGGAGCACGGCGTGGAAGGCATTGTTGTGATAGGGGGGGACGGCTCCAAAATGGGCGCATGGACGATCACAAAAGAACTGAAGGTTCCCACATTTTTTATTCCCGCGTCTATTGACAACGATGTTTATGGGACGGATCTGACAATAGGTTTTGATACCGCGGTAAATGTCGCGCTTGAAGCGATTGACAAGATAAGGGATACAGCGTCGTCGCACGAAAGAATATTCATAGTTGAAATAATGGGCAGGGAACACGGCTTTCTTTCGCTTGAAGTCGGACTTACGGGCGGCGCGGAAGTAATACTTCTGCCTGAATTCAAAAAGGATCATAGTGTAAAAGAAATATGCGGATATCTGAAAGAAGGGATCAATAAAGGCAAGACGTCAAGTATTATTGTTATGGCGGAAGGAGCGGGATCCGCGGCGGACCTGGCGAAAAAAATGAAAAAATTCATCAGTATGGAAATAAGGTATTCTGTTCTGGGATACATACAAAGAGGAGGCAATCCCACGGCTGAAAGCAGAAGGCTTGGACTGCTTTACGGATATGAAGCGGCGGCGGCCCTGAAAAAAATGAAGCCGGGAGAGAGTAAAATGGCCGGCCTTAAAGAGAACAGGCTGGTTATACACAATACAAAATCTGTTATAAATAAAGAGAGAAAAATAGACTCCAAGCTTTATAAGATAAATAAGATATTCTCACACTAAGGAGCCGGATAATTGCTGAAAATCAGATTTCTAGGAGCGGCAAGGGAAGTTACGGGGTCCTGCCAGATGCTGGATTTCAATGGCTATCGTTTTCTGATAGACTGCGGTATGTATCAGGGGAAACGGAAAGAAAGCTTTGAAAAGAACAGAGAGTTCGGGTTTAGGCCGGATGAAGTGAATGATATGATACTTACGCATTCGCATATAGACCATTCAGGGAATATTCCTACTCTGTGCAACAAAGGGTTTGAAGGCAAAGTTTACTCCACGCACGCGACCAAGGAATTATGCTCCCTTATGCTCCCGGATTCCGCCTATGTTCAGCAGAAAGATCTTGAGTATATGAATAAAAAAAGGAGCAAAAAAGGCGAGAGCCTGCTTGAGCCTCTTTATACTTTGGCTGACGCGGAAAGGGCAATGGAACGGTTCGTACCGAAAAATCTGGGCGAACATTTTATGCTTACTGAGAATATTAAGGCATATTTTCTTAATTCCGGGCATATTTTAGGTTCGTCAATGGTGATAGTAAAAATAAGATCCGGAGAACGCAAACTGAAAATAGGATTTACCGGTGATCTCGGAAGAAAAGATCTTCCGATATTGAGGGATCCGGATGAGATGTACGGGCTGGATTATCTTATTATTGAGAGTACTTACGGAGGACGGGATCATGCGGCAATCTCAACGGCGCAGGACCGCCTTGCGGATATTATAAACGGCGCGTATGACAAAGGGGGGAAAGTGATCATACCTGTTTTTGCGGTTGAAAGAGCACAGGAGCTGCTTTATGTTCTGAATGAACTTGTGGTCAGGGAAAAAATAAAACCCATGCCCATATTTGTTGACAGTCCGCTCGCCATTGCGGCAACACAGGTGTTTAAAAGGCATTCGGAATGTTTTGACGACGGAATGATGGAGGCGATTGCGGGCAATAACAATCCTTTTTATCTTGAACTTGTGAAATATACACGGGAAGTGGACGAATCAAAGGCAATCAATGATTATAAGAAACCCTGCATAATACTTTCGGCCACAGGCATGTGCGAAGCGGGCAGAATACTTCATCACCTCAAGAATAATATTGAGGACCCCGCAAGTACTGTTGTTTTTGTGGGATACCAGGCAATGAATACTCTGGGCAGAAAGATTGTTGAAGGGGAAAAGAATATAAAGATTTTCGGGGAATCCTACAGGGTAAACGCGGGAATTGAAAAAGTGGATGAATTTTCAGGGCACGCCGGAAGCTCCGCGCTTGTGGATTTCGCAAAAAGAGCATCCGGAGAAAAAATGAAAAAAATATTCCTTGTGCACGGTGAAGAATCGCAGCAGCAGAAATTCATGGAAGAACTGAAAAAGGAAGGAATTGAAAATGTTTATAATCCCGAGCCGGGATATACAGAGGTTCTGGATATATGATAAAGTTCAACCGGGTATTTAAGATATACGGAAAAGACATAAAGGCCCTTACTGATGTATCATTTCATATAAAAACAGGGGAGTTTGTTTTTCTTACGGGCGCGTCAGGCGCCGGAAAAAGCACAATACTGAAACTCCTTTATCTTGAAGAGCATCCCGATATGGGAACCATATTCGTTGATGACCGCGAACTGTCGCATATAAGCGGAAGAAAAATACCTTATTACAGAAGAGGCATAGGTTTTGTGTTTCAGGATTTTAAGCTGCTTTTTGACCGGACGGTTTTTGAAAATATCGCGATGCCGCTCATCATTACCGGAGCAAATAAAGGATATATAAAAGAAACAGTTTTAAGAAGTATAGAAAAAGTAGGGCTCTCGGGCAAAGAAAACATAAAACCCTGGCATCTTTCCGGAGGGGAAAAACAAAAAGTCGCGATTGCCCGCGCTCTTATTCTTTCGCCGCCGATACTGCTGGCGGATGAGCCTACGGGAAACCTTGATTATGAAAGTTCCTGGGAAATCATGAATATCTTTGAGGAAATAAATAAAAAAGGGACCTGTGTCTTTGTGGCCACGCATAACAGGGAAATACTTTCAAGGATGGGGCACAGAGTTATAAAGCTGAGCAGCGGAGAGTTGGTGCAGCCGTGAGATGGATCAATGAAGTTTTTCTTAATTTTAAAAGAAGCGGTTTTATGAGTATTATCTCCATAGGGACAATAACAATAACAATAGCAATGCTCGGGGGATATCTTATGATTCACGAAAGTGTGGATTATTTTACGGAAAAGATAACCGATAAAGTTGAAATATCCGTATTTATAAAAGACGGCACCGATAAGGTGAAGATAGACAACATTGTTTCGGATGCAGTGGAGCTGCAGAATATAAAAGAAATAAAATATAAATCAAAAGAAGAGGCTTTCAGGGAGTTTACCGAGGATCCTGAAATGAAGTCGGTACTGGAGGCGTTTGAGGCCAACCCTCTTCCTGATTCAATAATAGTAAGGCTTGATGAATATACCCGTGAAAGCATGAATGAGGCGGCGGAATTCTTTATGGCAAAAGAAGGGGTGGAAGATGTCCAGTTCGGAGCGGAGGAAATTGAAAATCTGATAAATATAATAAACGTTGTAAAGCTTATCGCGATGAGTGCGGGCATTATTTTTATCATTGCCTCGATTTTGGTGGTATCAAACATAATAAAACTTACGGTATATAACAGGCGGCAGGACATATATGTCTTTAAAATGATAGGGGCAAGCAGTTCTTTCATAAGAATGCCTTTTATAGCCGAAGGGCTGATTCACGGCTTTTTGGGCGGAGTGCTGGGCTGGGCCGTTATATACGGGGTCGCGAACCTGCTTATTATTGAGGTGAGGAAGGAAACAGGCATTGATATGTCGGGGCTGTATTTTCTCGGGCCCGAATATCTGAAACTGAGATTTCTTGTTTATGCCGCGGGAGCAGGTACTTTGCTGGGCTTTCTGGGAAGTGTGTTTTCGCAGGGGAGAACGTTTAAGTGAAAAAGGCTGTTTTTGTGATCGTTTTTTCAGGGATGTGCTGTTTTGTCTCCGGAGCCGCGTATATCTCCGAGGAAGTTGAAGATTACAGGGTGCTTTTAAATAAGAAAAGAGCCGAACTTGAAAATATAAGAAGAAAAATTGAAGGGGAAAGAAAAAAACTGCGCAGTGAACAGAAAAAAGAAACCTATACGCTGAAAAACCTGCAGCATATAAACAAAAGGATAGATCTCGCCAGAAGAGAACTGGAGGTTTTTGAAAACAATATTGAGGTTACGGAGAAAAATATCAGGGCTATACGGGAAAGAATAAAAGAGTCAAAGAAAAGTATTGAAGAAAGGGAGCGTGCGGTCCGGGAGATACTTCAAAAGCAGTATAAGGAAAGAAACGGGAATTATTTCAGGCTGCTTTTGGGTTCTGAAAATATGGGGGAATTTGTCAGGCGGTATAAATTTGTAAAAATTTTAAGCAAAAAGAACATTGATGCCGTAAAAGAATATAAAGAACTTTTAACAAGGCTTGATAAGGATAAAAAAGCCCTTGTTGAATACAGGGAAGAACTGGAAAAACTGAAAAAAAAGAAGGAAGAGGAGCAGAAAAAGTTTCTTAATGAAAAATGGAAGAAAACGGTTCTTCTCAGGAATATCAGAAGAAACATAAATAACGCGAAAAAAATCCTTAAGCAGCTTGATGAAAACGCCAAAAGTCTTACGAAACTGATGAGCAGCCTTGAGACAACGGCGGAGCTTGCGGATAAGAGCGCGCAGGAGGCTTTTTCCAAACGCAAAGGCAAATTTCCATGGCCGGTTGATTCCAGGAATCTCTGGGCGGGATTCGGAAAATTCAAGCATCCGCGTTTTAAAAGTATTGTAAACAACCGCGGTCTCCACATAAAAATATCGCAGGGTTCGCCTGTTTATGCGGTTTTTTCCGGACTTGTTCAGTATGCCGACTGGTTTGAAGGCTACGGAAAGATGATAATAATAAATCACGGCGGCGGATATTTTACCGTGTATGCGCATCTTTCGGAGCTGTCCGTAAAAAACGGAGATGAAGTTGATATAAAGCAGGTTATAGGGCGTTCGGGGGATACGGAATCTTTTTTCGGAGGCGAACTGTATTTTGAAATGAGGCGCAGTTCAGAGCCTCTGAATCCGAAGCATTATCTGTCAAAAATATAAACAGGAATAAATTTTTTGTTTTTTTACTGCCGGGATTTTGCTGTTTTTTAATCAACGATCAAAAATCAAAAATTCAGAACGCTACTTTCCCACTTTGCTCAAAAAGAAGAAGCCGAGTGCGGCAAAAACAAAATTGGCTATCCAGGCGGATATGAAAGGACTCAGGTATGCGGCTTTGCCGAGCGATATGCCTATTGTCACAAAGCCCAGATAGAAAAAAGCGGTTAAAACAGTAAAAAGAAATCCTAATGCGGCGTTTATCAGGGACCGCTGCGATGTAAACATAAAAGGAATCGAAACCCCCAAAAGAGCAAGAATGAAAGCAGCGAAAGGGAAGGCTATTTTAAGGTGGAGGTTTACCGCTTCTTCTTTGTAGTTAAATCCGCTTTCTTTCAGTATTTTTATAAGTTTGGACAGGCGGAATATATTCACGGTCAGCGTATCTTCGGCGGACTGCTTCCGAAGGATGAAGTCTTCGGGGGTATCCGATGTTTCCAGAATATATGAGTCAAACACATTGACGCGGGTTTCCGTATTATCCCTGAAAAAACGCCGGACGCCTTTTTCCAGCACCCATTTGCCGTTTTTCCAGTTGGCTTCTTTTGCGTCAAGACGTTCTATTATGCTGAAATCATTGTCCAGCTGTATGATGCATACGCCTTTCATATGGCCCAAGAGCTCGTCAAAAAATTTAATATAAAAGACACGGCCTTCAGACCCCAGTTTTGCGAGGTCGCGGCTTATGGATATGGATGATTTGGATTTTTTCTCTATTAATACGTCCTTTATGTATTTTGAGCGTTCGTAACTGCTTGAAACGAGTGTTTCGTTTAAAGTGAAATTTAAGATGCTGATAAGAAACGCAAGTATTAAAACAGGGGCGGCAATATGAGTGAATTTTATTCCCGCGGATTTTATGGCTGTAAGTTCGTTGTATTTGCTCAGCTGGCTGAAAACAAAGAGTATGGAAAAAAGCATCGCAAAAGGAACCCCATAAGCAACAAAAAAAGGTATTCTGAAAAAATAATAGCTGAAAACAAGAAAAATACCGGGTTTGTGGCGCAGAAGAAGGCCGATCTCGTCGATCATTGTGGAAATAAGTATAAGTACTATTATGCCGCAGAGAATTATAGCAAAGTATTTCATGATCTCCGACAGAATATAGCGGTGAAGCAGCTTCATTTCGGGCCCCTGTTTTTATAAAATCTGCGCTTTATAAAAGGGAAAAAGATCAGGAGAAAAAGCAGGGCCGCAATCAGGCATATTACAATATTGGGCAGCCAGGCCGCTGTGAAATAATTCATTTCGCCGCGGTAGCCCATATTCTGGCCTATGGATATAAGGAAATAATATATGACAATAAGTACAAGCGAGTAAGCCATGCCCATCACACGGCCGCCTTTTTTTGTCATAAGTCCGAGCGGTATTCCTATAAGGGCAAAGGCCACAACCGCAAACGGCAGGGAAAATTTTTTATAAAACTCAATATAGATCCAGTTTTTGTCGTGTTTGCTTGCGGGGCCCTTTTCAATTTCCTGCCAGAGCTCTCCTATGTTCATTTCTCTCGTGCCTTTGAGTTCTGTTTCGTTCTGGCTGCGCCTGAAAACGCCTTTTACGTCAAGGTCTATGAAGTTTGAATCAAAGAAAATATTGCTCATTTTCAGAGGATCGTTGTGTGAGGCCGCCTGCATTATGCCGTTGCTGAGTTTGAGCGCGATGCGCAGAGTTTCTTCGTCTGAGATCAGTTTGCCGGTGTCAGAGAGTATTACTTTTACGGGTTCTGTCTCTCTGTCTTTCCCTTTGTCCTGCACGAAAATTATTATGTCCTTCAGAATATTTCTGCGGTTGTCTTTTTCACCCACATAAAAAACATAGTTGTCAAAGCTTCTTATAAATTCATGCTCCTGGATAAGTATGCTTGAACGTGTTTTTATTATATTGTAATAAAGTTTTTTGTACTCCAGGTTCGCTTTGGGAAGTATATAGTTGTTGAAAGCGACAAGGGACGCCATTACCGCGATAGACAGTATGATGCCGGGAGCCGTCATGTTTCTTACTGAAATTCCGCTCGCCTGCATGCCGTGGTATTCGTTGTCCTGGACAAGGCGGGAATATGTTAAAAGCACTCCCATTAAAAAAGCCATAGGCACGGTAACCGCGACCTGGGAAGGAAGTATCAGCAGCAGAAGCCGGGAGACTTTTAAAAAGCCCACGTTGTATTTGACAACAAGATCGCTCATGATAAAAAGAGAATTCATAATAAGGAGAAAAGTAAAAACGAAAAAACTTATAAGTGTTATGAAGGAAATCTCTTTTATAATGTAACGGTCAATTATTCTCATTATTTTCCGCCTTTGCGGGATTAAAGTTTTCAAGAAAACCTATGTAAAATGTTCTTGTTTCATTATTATCCCGAATAACCCTGATACTGTCAACAACCGTGCTTTTTCTGAAAAACTTTGAAGCGTCATTGAATTCCCAGTGCTGTTCATAAAGGAAAACCGAGCTGCTGCCCTTCATTTCGCTGAAATCGTTCCAGAAGCGGTAATTTTTGCTTGATTCGTGCGCGAGGAAAACATATACGGGGTATTTTTCCTCTGAATAAAAAGCAGCCGCGCTTGCTGTCTGGTAATGGCGGGATGAGGCAAAAACACTGCCTGAAGAAGAAAACTTCCGCATGTTTTTGTCAAGAAGCGCCGCGGCTTCTTTGTAGCCGGCTGATTTTCTGAGCGGATTCATGCGCTCGGGCAGGGGGAAAAGAGAAAATGCCGCCTGAAGATGTATGAGAAGCACGGGTATTAATCCTGTTATGACAGCAAGAAAAAGAATGAATTTTCTTATGCCGGGCCTGAATCCGGGGATCTGAACGGCAGCCATATAAAAAAGAGGAAGAAAAGCAAACGCCGGCCAGTTTGCCTCTGTTTTTGTATGCAGGCTCAGAATCAAAAACGGCAGAAACGCGAAAACGAAAAAAACAGAGAACATAAAAAACGGCGAAGCGGAAGGCCTTTTTATATGCCGTATAAAGGGAAGTGCGGCTGCGGCGGTTAATGCGGGCCCTGCCAGAAGGATCTGCGCCCCGATAAATTCAAATATATATTTGGCGCCTGCGCCGCTGCCGCCGCTTCTGAGAAAAAGATATTTTAATGTCGCCATATCATTTGCTATATTCCAGAAGATGACAGGGGATAAAAAAAGGATAAACGAGGCCGTGAAAAAAGAAAAACCTTTCAGATTTTTTCTGAAACCGCCTGAAAGTATAAGAAAAAAGGCAGCCGCGGGATACAGGAGAATGAGTGTATATTTGCTCATTACACCCAGAGCAAGCACTGCGCCCGCACCGGCCCACTGTCCGCGGGAGGCGTGAGCGTATTGGTTTTCGGTTATCCGGAGCATCTGCAGGATAAACAGGGAATAGAAAAATATCATAACGGTATCGTGCATCATAAGAACAGAGCCTATTGAATATATTATACTCGCGTTTATAAGCAGCAGAAACCAAAGTGCGGATTTCTGCGGGTTTCCGGGGGTGATTTTTTTCAGTATTAAAATGGAAATCAGCATTGTTGCGGTTGAAAGAACCACTGCGCCCAGCCTCAGAGTGAACAGATTTGAAATATTGGTAAACAGGGTAAAGAGCCATATGACAAGCGCCAGAACCGGCCCCTGTTCATAATAGCCCGGGGCCAAATGTCTTGCCCATTGCCAGTAATAAGCCTCATCTCCGAGCAGCGGAAGAAAATTTATATAAACCAGACGTATAATGGCAAGTGCACTTATAATAAAAAAAATCTTGGATCTCATAACGCTCCTTGAAAAAAGTTATATATAGATAATAAAATAATAAAAGGAATATAACAAGGGATTTTTGGGAAAT
>CAYTNY010000029.1:0-25872 GCA_964439215.1 uncultured Spirochaetia bacterium | reverse complement strand
CTGCGAAACTAGGGTTCATTGACAGCACAAAAACAGTAATAGGCGACGCGTCAGAGTGCGATGTAAACTACCCGCCGTCAGGTTCAGTCCTGCCTCACGTACTGCCGGAAGATAATTTCATATTTTATTATCACCCCGACCATCTCGGCTCAACCGGATATATGACCGACCGTATCGGCCGGGTATACGAGCATCTGCAGTACACGCCGTGGGGCGAAACGTGGGTGGAGCAGCGGCGCGGGAAAGATTTGTTTCCGAAGTACCAGTTCACGGGGAAAGAGTTAGATCCTGAAACCAATCTCTACTACTTTGGGGCGCGCTACTACGACCCGCAGACGAGTGTGTGGGTGAGTGTGGATCCGGCGTTGGAAGATTCCTTGGTCGACGAAAATGATAATATTAATATGTTTATACCAAAGAATTTCTCTGCATATAGTTATAGTTGGCAAAATCCAGTTATCGCTTTAGATCCTGAAGGCAAATTGCCAATAATAGTAGTGGCCGCAGTATGGGCTTATACAGCTTATAATGTAATTGATGTTGCAGAAGAAAATGTATCTGATGTAACAGAAGCGGGAACTAAATTTAATGCAGGTATTCTGACTTGGGAATCAGCAAAACAACTTGGAAAAAAGACAGGATTTAAGGTTGGATTAAACTTAGCAACAAAAGGCGCCGCAAAAAAAGCCGAACAAGTTAAAAAATTCACTAAAAAAGTAAAAGATGTTATTTATAAGAAAACTAGAGGAAAAGGGGAAATCCATCATATTGCTACTAACAAAGCAATAAAATCAGATTTTACCAGAAAGTTTAGGAGAATATTTAAAAGAGCAGGCATGGAACTTGAAGATAAAGAAAATAAAATATTTTTAAAAGGACATAAAGGAAGACATGGTAAAAAATATCATGAAATGGTGTTGAATAGACTTGATAGAGCAACTAAAGGAATGAAAGGTTCAGATGCTAAGGAAGCATTATTGAAAGAATTAAAAGAAATTAAAAAGTTTTTGAAAAAAAACCCACAAGCAGTTAAAGGTAAGGGGATTGATTGATGAATGATTGGTATCAAGTAATCAGAGGTGCGAATACAGTAAAGAGTCCTTTAGTTACAAATGATGATGATTTGTGCGGCTATGAGGAAGATGACTTTACTAATGGCGAATATATCGGTGTGGAAAATTGGTGTTCTGAAGCTTGGGTGGGTTCGAAATTAAAAAAAGACGATGGGGATCCTGATGATGTGCTTGTGAATCATTTGATGATTCCGATATTTTCACCAAGATTAAAAAAAAACATAGAAAAAATAACCATGAAAGAAATAGAGTTTTTGCCATTAAAAATTATAAAACCTAGTGGTTCTATAATCAACTCTTTTTATATTGCGAATATTGTAAATGTAATTGAAGCTGTTGATAAAAAGAAATCAGAATTTGATATTTTCCCTAATGATTTTCCTAATCCTAATATGCGAGGGAAAATAAGTTTTTTTAAAAAATTAATTTTAAATAAGAAAGCAATAAAAAATAATAACATATTCCGACTAGCGGAATATAAAGAAAAAATAATTGTATCAGGGAAAGTGAAAGAGGTTTTTGTTAAAAACAACTATACAGGCTATAAATTTAGCGAAGTCGAAAGTGTCTAAAGTGCCAGATGTAAGGAGATAGGATGAGTAAAAATGTAAACGAGTTGATTCAAAAAGTTTTATCATCTCAAACATCTTTAAAGCAAGACGTTGAAATGTATAGTTATGTCAATGAAAAAATTTCTATAAAAATGATAGAAGTTTTCAAAAAAGATTTCTATATGTGGATCGAAAAACTAATTAAAAGAGAGCCGATTCCCAAAAGTATTAGAGGTATAAATTTTGGTTTATATGAAACGGGAGAGGGGTTTGGGATGTATATTTCCGGTGCAATTGAAGTTGATGAAACCGATGATGATTGGCCGTGCGCAAATGATTATTGGCCTAAAGGTAGATATTTGAAAACAAATATATTGAAAAATATCAAGTCATGGGAGGTGGCATTAATGATTACAATTATAGTAGTCAAAGATTATTTCAATAGGAATTATAAGAGTTTCTTGGAAAAAACAGGGTTACGAACTATTTTAGTAACAGTAGGGTTTGATGACGGTGATTTATATGCGGTATATAATGGTCTAAGGGATTAAGATAAAGCCTCACGCTCCCACCACCATAGGCGACAGGAAATACAGTTATGATCTTAACGGCAACCAGCTCGGATACACAGCGCCGCATAATGTGAGAAGGGAAATAGAATGGGACGAGGAAAACCGTATAAGAAGAATAAAAGACAAACCCGCAGGAGCCGCAACACATACAAAGGGCCAGCCTGCTACCGGCAAAGACGGCGTTACATTCACATATGACGATGCGGGTGAGAGGGTTGTAAAGAAGACAAATGAGACACTGAATGTATATGTAAACCAGTTCAGCACAGCAAAAGGCGCGTCAAAACAGACAAAAGGTATGGTGTTTGTAAAGCATATATTCGCCGGGAACACGAGACTGATAAGCAAGGTCATACCCGGAGGTTATTTCGAAGAGGAATATGAAAACAAACAGGGTATACAAAAAGACCTTACAGGCCTGAAAAGAGGCGACCTTGCAGACGGGAAATATGTAACAGTAATAGAAGACACGATGGTACACAGAGGCGCGTCAGGAGACTCGCAGACGTGGGGCCCTGCGGAAGCCTGCCGCCAGTTTAAACTTCTTGACACCAAACTGCATAACAAAGTATACTTACGCATAGAATACGACTCACCTGCGAAACAAGGGTTCATTGACAGCAGAAGTGTGGTAATAGGCGACGCGTCAGAGTGCGGCGCAAACTACCCGCCAAGCGGAAGCGTGCTTCCGAAAGTGCTTCCGGAAGACAACTTCATCTTCTATTACCACCCGGATCACTTGGGAAGTACCGGGTATATGACAGACCGTATTGGCCGGGTATACGAGCATCTGCAGTATACGCCGTGGGGTGAAACGTGGGTGGAGCAGCGCCGCGGGAAAGATCTGTTTCCGAAATACCAGTTTACGGGCAAGGAACTGGACCCGGAGACAAACCTCTACTACTTCGGCGCCCGTTACTACGACCCGCAGACGAGCGTGTGGGCGAGTACGGATCCGGCGTTGGGAGATTATTTACGACTTGAAAATGAGAATAAGAAAAACCCATTAGCGCGACGTGTTTTTAAATCAATTAATATGAGTAGTTATCATTATGCGGAGCATAATCCAACAAGATATAGCGATCCTAATGGATTGTTTAATATTGAAACGGGAGAAATAGAGAAAGGTGATACTTTATCAGATATAACATTACAAATAAATTCTAAATTTGATATAGGTCTAACTGTTGCCGACATAGCAAAAGCAAATAATGTAGAGAACCAAGATTATATACAAGCAGGTGATTATCTTGTTTTGCCGGGGAAAAATGTACTATTATTCTATGATGGCGATAGTGTCTCGTTAAAAGATAATACTTATGATCTTCTTTTGGGTTCTTATCCTGCTGTATCTGGTATACCTGGTGTAAATGATTATAAATTAAAAAATGCAGGACCAATTCCACCAGGGGAATATTTGTTAAATCCTTCAGAAATAAGCAAAGGCGGATTTTTTCGAAACTTACTCGGAGATTGGGGGAAATATCGAGCTCCTTTACATTCTCAACCTACCACAAATACTTTTAATCGAAGTGGTTTTTTCATTCACGGAGGCAGACGTCCGGGGTCGGCAGGATGTATTGATGTGGGAGAGAACGATGTTAATTTATTTCCTAAATTAAAAAATGCCGGAGGTACTATTCCTGTTATAGTTAATTATGGAGTTGAAAAATGAAAAGGTTTATATTCTGGGGAATTGCAATCGAAACTACAGGTGTATTTTTGTTCATAGTGATGAGCAAGTTGGAGATTGATTTTTTTATAAAGTATACAATTTCTTTGTTTTTAATGCTTGTTTTATTTTTGATTTTGTTTCAAAGAGTTTTAAAAAAATTCAAATTAAGAAAAATATTATTGATGAATGTGATAATTTCAGCATATCTGACAATGTTTATTGATACGCTTGGGTTTACAATTTTTCCCGGTTTAGCTAAAAACGTAGTAATGTTTTCGCAGCCACATCTTGAAAATTCTTTAATCCGTTTTGTGTTGGTTCTGTTTGGGTTGTCTTTTCTTGCCGTAATTACTTGTATTATTGGGAAAATAAATAATAGAAAGTTTACATAATGTTATTTGTGATTTTTTGTGTGCGGAAAGAACGGATAAAAAATTAAGTGATAGGTTATGGCGAAAACAAAGTGCCAGGTCTTGATAATGCGTTATAATAATTCATTCCTGCATTATATGAAATATTTGTAATATGTTTGCAAAGAAAACAGAGCGATAGGTCTTGAATATTACGCGAACGGAAATTTAAGAAAGGTGTGCGGGCCAGCAAATCTTGCGGGGCACAGATATGAGCTGTTGTATGAGTATGACGATGAGGTGAAAACGCACGTAACCCGCATCACAGACAGTTTCGGGTATGAATCAACCGCGGATTATAACTTCAAATACGGGCGTGTGGAAAAGACCCGGGATTTAAACGGCAATGAGATGGAAAACAGCTACGATAAATACGGGCGTCTTGAGTGGGTAAAAGGGCCGTTTGAGGCGGGAACGAACAATAAGACAATAGAATTCTTCTATACCCCGGATGCTTCGGTGCCGTATGCGGTTACAAAGCATTTTGACCCGTACAGGGACGCGTCAGACCCCATAGAAACAGTGCTGTTTACGGACGGGTTAAAGAGGGTAATACAGACGAAAAGAAAAAGGAACTAATCAGTACTGGGTCTTGACTTGTGACTACTTTCTTATGACTTCTTATATTATATTGACTCATAGTTGAATCTTGTTATAACGTTCATTGGAATAACATATAGAGGGGTATAAATGAGCAAACAACCACGAAAAGAATTTCCGGGAGCGGTGTATCATATGCTATCCCGGGGGTACAAAAGAAAGAGTAGAAAAAACCTGAGTGCCAGGTCTTCAACCTTCGCTTCCAGCTACGGCTGATAAATGGCTTGTGGTATGTGGGATACAAAGCGTTGCAAGTATTTCATATGATGCAGGGACGAATTAATATAATGCAGTATCAAGACCCGGGACTGACAGGGTGTTTATTGGTTTTTTTGGAAAACTTCTAATTAGACAGGGAGTACCCTTTTTTTGAAAAGTCCACTGAATATTGTACAGTATCAATATTATGGTGAAGTGGCATTTTTGAGGGAGTTATGCTATAATTTAAAAAAGTTAAAAAAATTACCTTGTGTTGCGGGCGGCGGGGAGGTTGGAATGAAAAAAATCACAGTATTGGTACTTGCGGTTATTATTTTGTGTTCGTGCAGCAATAACACGCCTTCAGAACCCCTTGTTAACGCGGATCTTATCATTAACGCGTCATTGACACGGCAGGAATCAGAGACTTCTTTTGGCCAGGTGGTCTATGGGGTTATGCTTTTTGATGCGGCGTATAACCCGGTGCTTGGCGCTGTTGTTACGGTGTCAGGGCCCGGCGGGGTTACCACTCTTGCGGATGCGGATTCACAGGGCGCTTATATGGGGCAGTTTATCGGCGATGAGGGGGCGGACTGGTTTCAGTTCGGCCAGTCATATACGGTCTCAGTGTCAACAGGCGGGGGAACATACACGGCAGACATGAGCGCGCCGGGCGGTGTCTCTGTTGCGGGCGACGGGTCAACAGTGTCGTGGCAGTATGAGGGCAATCAGGATACTGTTATGGCAATGCACACGGTAAGCTCGGAACAGGTTACGCTTATGCCGGATCAGAATTCGCCTGTAAACCTGAATGCCACGGGCATATACAACAACGGCACAGGGGATTACCATATACAGGCCAACATCGTGAAAGCCGGGGTGTCTGCGTTTTCAGGCGCGAACACAGGCAGCGCTCTCACTATGACGAATCAATATATTGCCACAAGGACGAAGTAGGGCAGGCGAGAAACAAAAGATGCCCGGCACCAAAACCGTGAACCGGGAACATAATTCTTGCAATCATATCAAAAGTATATAAAATAATAATATCAAATAAATATATAAAAAACCTGAGTGTCAGGTCTTGGCATGTGGCTCTTGGATACAAAGCGCTGCAGGTATTTCATATAATACAAGGACGAATTATTATAACGCAGTGTCAAGACATAGGATTGATAGGGTGTTTTTTTTGAGGAGGCAATAGTTTGAAAAGAATATATTCTTGTATCCTTGTATGTGTAATATTGATTGGTTTCATAAATATATGTTCAGCGAAAACAAAAAAAAGAAGAATTCAAACACCTTTAAAAGAGGTGCATTATCCTGCTGACATTGAAAAGATTGAAATCGTTAATTTTGAACCACTTGATACTAAATGTGTTGATTGCGAAAGCGGAGCTTCTTATTATTCTGTCCGTGGTGCTTCATTTTGTCCTGGTGAAGATTGTATTGTCGGTATATTTTTTCAAATAATAGGACCCCGCCAAAGTGAAAATAAAGTATATCAAATACGAAAGTATGATTTTAAAATGCAAAAATGGGTACTCATAAAAAAGATTGGTCTGGATAAAATTACCGGTGGGAATATCATATGGGAAAAAAATAAATCTCAATTTGGGGTTTATGACAACAATAAATATAGATTCAGCGTTAATATGAAAACAAAAAATATTCTGCATAAACAAGGGAAAACAAAATCATTTAAAACCTCTATCAGCAGAATAAATCCGCAGGGAATACTCAGCAGCCGATTTGAAAATAAAAAAAGTATAGCGAGTGTTACAAATATAGAAACTAAAGAAGAAATAAATATTCTTGATTATGGAATTAATCATAAATGGATTGCAAATACGCAAAAAATATTATTTGTTCAACACCCGCCATTGCGCATCGGTGATTATGACACAAAATACTTGGTTTATGATATACAAACTAAAAAGCTAAAACGTCTTGTAAGGAGTGATAATATACCGGCGTATGAATTTGAAATTATATCAATTGATAAATCACGCAAACGCTTATTAATCATATATGAAGATAGAGAAACTTCAATTGCGATCCTGAGATTAGGCAAGAAATTATGAAAAAAGTATACTTCATAAGATTATTGCCGGCATTATTTTATTTGTTTATTTGTATTAAATGTCACTCTTTGTTTAATGATTATATGGTTTTTGACAATTAGTTTAAAAAAACAAAGTGTCTGGTCTTGGCTTGCGGCGTGTTTGTAAAGAAAACAGAATGCTGAGTCTTGATGTGTGATATGCCGCGCACAAGGTGCCGCAAGTTAAGACCCGGATCAAAGGTTTTGTATGCAAAAACGTGCAGGCAGTTTAAACTGCCCGGCAGGAATAAACACGAATAGGAGGGCGTATGTTTAGGGACAGGAAAGACGCGGGGCAAAGGCTCGGCAGGCTGCTGGAAAGATACAAAGAAAAAAACCCGCTTGTGCTGGCTATACCCAACGGCGGCGCAAGGGTCGGATATGAAGCAGCCGGGCATATTGACGCTGAATTCAGCCTGATAATATCCAGAAAGCTCCCTATGCCCGATAATCCTGAAGCAGGATTTGGAGCGGTTGCGGAAGACGGGTCAGTATACCTTGTGCAGGAAGCGCGGCAGTGGTATTCCCCTGATATCATACAAAGCACGATAGAAGAGCAAAAACGCGTTATCCAAAGGCGCATCACGGCTCTAAGAAACGGTGAAGCGCTGCCTGATATGAAAGGAAGGACCGTTATTGTTATAGACGACGGCATTGCAATGGGATCCACTATGAGGGTATCTGCCGGTCTTTGCGGGAAAAAGGGAGCGGATAGGATCATTGCTGCCGCGCCGGTATCGGGACAGCGTACGGCCCGGGAACTCAAAAAGTATGCTGACGAGGTAATAACAGCGGAACAGCCGCCTGATTTCCGGGCAGTTGCATCCTCGTATGAGGACTGGTACGATGTGGATGATGCCGAAGTAATTGAAATAATGGAAAAATACAGGAAGAATAGCAGGCCGTAGAAAACATAATACGGGTGCTTTACGTTCTGCGTCCGGACTTTTTTGAGAAGCTTTTAAGGTATCCGAGGACCTCTTTGTCGTTAATATTGTAAAAATTCCCGTAAACCCGGCTTACGGCATAAAAGTCATCCGGTATTTCAAGTATTACCGCTTCATCCGCTTCCTGTTCCGGAGCCTCGGCGGAATCCATACCCGCAACAGGAGTTGTTATTCATTTTACAAGTCAGCGGATATATGAAATTAAAATCGTCTTGAAATTACCTTAAACAGATGTATAATAAAATCCGGAGGTTGAGTGATGAATGCTTCGATAAAAAAGGCTGTTAATATTATAGTTAGAACCGCTGATCCTGAAAAAGTTATTTTATTCGGGTCCGCTGCCAAAGGTGAAAAAAAGAAGCCGGCAGACTATGATTTGCTTATATTAAAAAGTAATATAAAGAAAAAAAGGCAGATGGGGCGCAGAATATATATGAATTTCAGGGATATAGGCGCGCCTATTGATATTATAGTTGAAGAAACATCCAAATATGAAGAACTGAAAAGCAACCCCGTTTACATATATTATGATATTTCAAAATCGGGAAAAGTAATATATGAAAAACATTGACGAGGCAAGAAATTGGCTGAGAAGGGCCAGGAGCAGCCACGCCCATTCCGGGTCAGGGGCTTCTTTGAAGAATATTCTTTTAGAAGACCTTTGTTACGATGCCCAACAGGCAGCGGAAAAAGCATTGAAAGCGCTTTGTATTGGCGCAACAGGGGCTTATCCCAAAACTCATGATATTTCTCACCTTATGGATTTGCTTGAAAAGAAAAGATTAAAGATACCGGAAAAAGTGAAAAAAGCTAAAGGGCTTACATTGTATGCGGTGCAGACAAGATATCCCGGTGATTACGAACCTGTGACAAAAAAAGAGTATAAAGATGCCGTAAATACTGCCGGGGAAGTGATAAAATGGGCCTCTAAATTATTAAAGGATCCGGGATGAGGGCCTTTTGTAAAATCTGATTCAATCCAGCGCTCTATTCCAATGCCAAACAGCTGTTTTTGTCGTATTGTGAACAGGCAAAGCATAAAAACATTCATCCTTTGCCTGTTGAGGGAGAAAGGCTGTATTTTGGTGTATTTCCAAATGTTTTAGGTGCTGTTATTCATTTTACAATTCAGCGGAATTTCCCGCACATTTAACCGGCCGAAACGTGGAAGTTTCGGATTGTCCAAAAAACGGTACGTGGTACCATTTTTTGGACAAATCCCTGTCTTTAAAAAACTTTTAAATTTACCTTCTTTGTTGTATTATGTATCACTGTAAAAGCGGCGGGTGTGTAATGCCGTGAAAAATGATTAAAAGGCGGAGGATGATATGAAAAAAGTAATGCTGATAATACGAGATGGATGGGGGAAGGCTCCGGAAGGGAAATATAACGCGGTCGCGAACGCGGACACCCCGAATAATGACGAGTTTATGAAAAAATACCCGCACACGCTTCTGGGCGCCGCGGGCCTTGATGTCGGGGTTCCTGACGGGTATCAGGGTTCTTCTGAAGTGGGGCACCTGAATATGGGGGCCGCGCGGATAGTGAAACAGGAGATAGTGAGGATTGATGAGGCGATTGAAGACGGTTCGCTGTTTTCGGTTGAGATAATGAAAAAAGCTTTTGAAAACGCAAAACAGGAAGGCAGGGCGCTTCATCTTATGGGCCTTGTGCAGGACGAAGGCGTCCACGCGCATCAGAACCATCTTTTTGCGCTCTTGAAACACGCGGCAGAAGAGGGAGTGAAGGATGTATATATTCATTTTTTCGCGGACGGCAGGGATACGCCGCCGAGGTCTTCGCTTGTTTATCTTGAAGCGCTTAAGGAAAAAATGGAAGAGTATAAAACAGGGAAAATCGGAACGGTTATCGGGCGGTATTATGCCATGGACAGAGGGCAGAAATGGGATATGACGGATAAAGCCTTCAATGCCATCGTGAAAGCGGAAGGAATCAAAGAAACAGACGCTGAAAGCGCCATAAAAAATTCATATGAAAAAGACAAACTCTCTGACGGCGGAGAAATGGGCGACGAGTACATACCGCCGAGAATAATCGGGGATTACCCCGGAGTAAAAGACGGCGATTCGGTCATACATTTTAATTACAGGCAGGACAGGGCCATACAGCTTACAAATGCTTTTGTGGAGGACGACTATAAAGGAAAAAGGGACAGAAAACCGGATGTTGTTTATGTGGGCCTTACGAGATATTACGATTCATTTAAAAACAATGTTCTGGCGCCGCTTGACGAGGGCAAAGAAATGGCGAACCTGGTGGGGGAGGTTGTATCCAAAGCGGGTATGAAGCAGCTGCGCCTCACGGAGACCCAGAAATTCAAGCACGTCACATCTTTTTTTAACGGCAAGATGGTTGAGCCTTACAAAGGCGAGGACCGCATAGAGATAGAAGGAAGATTTGATCCGTCTTCGTTTGCCGAACACCCGGAAATGGAGGCATACAGAGTTAAGGATAAAGCCCTTGAAATCCTGAAAAATCCGTCTTATGATTTTATAACAATAAATTTTGCGAACTGCGATATGGTCGGGCATACGGGCGTTTACGAGGCGGCAAGAAAAGCGGTTGAAGTTGTTGATGAGTGCACGGGAGAGGTTGTGCGCGCGGCGCGCGAAGCAGGGTATGTTGTGCTGATAACAGCTGATCACGGCAATGCCGAGGAAATGGCCAATGAAAGGACCGGTGCGCTTAAAACCGCGCATACAACAAATCCTGTTGAGTTTATTTATATAGGCGATGACGCTTCCGGCTTGGAGCTGAAAAAAGAAGGCGTACTTGCTGATATAGGGGCCACGGTTCTTGAACTTCTGGGGCTTGAAAAACCGGAAGAAGCATCGGCGCAGAGTCTTATAATAAAAAAATAAGAAAGAAGCCGCAGCTGTTATTTTTTCTTTTTCGCGGGTTTTCGGCGCTGCCGGGGCGGCTTTTGAAGCTGCTGTCTCTGGCAGGAGCTTTTTCCCTCGTAGCGGTTGCTGTAAACCCTTCTTGTGGGATATGCTATCTGAACATCATTGTGTTTTGCGAATTCTTCCAGGATTCTTTCCCATATAGCCATCTCGGTTGAGCGTTTTCTTTTCGGGTCGCACAGGTAGCGTATGGTAAACTGAACGCCGCTGTCATTTACTTTTGTCCATACATAGGGCGTCAGATATTTAAAATATATCATATAACGTTTTGCGGCTTTTTTTATCTGTTCCTGGGCCCGGGCTTCATTTGTGTCGGTGCAGCACCGGGAGATATCCTGAAGTATTTCTTTGGCTTTTTTCCAGTTGCTCTCAAAAGATACCATAACGGGTATTTCGTGCCATATAAAGCGGAATCCCTGAGTAGAGTTGGCGATAGAGTAGCGGAACGCATAGCCGTTGGGTATATGTATTATCCTGCCCGTGCTCATATCAGATTCTTCCCGCCTGCCCAGTTCCATAAGGCTGAATTTGAAAAGTTCCACGTCAATGACATCGCCGGAGATAGCGTTTATTTCTATTCGGTCGCCGGGGGAAAATGGTTTTCTTATAAGAAGATAAAACCATCCCGCAAAATTTACAATTGGCTCTCTGAGCGCGATGGCAATTGCCGCGGATAAAAGGCCGAGATAAGCTACAATATTTTTCCCGCCCACGAACCAGATGCCCGCGATAAGTATAAGCGCGGTGAATCCGGTAATATAGGTAAAAGATTTTCTTGCGGTATATCGCTTCCCCACGCCCGTGATATTCTGCTCAAAGGCCCGGGTTATTATTATCCGCGCCAGTATAAAAAGGATTATTATTACAAGCGACCATATTATTTTATAAAGCGTAAGATGTGAAATGTGCAGAAAAGCCGCGGTTGATTCTATAAACTGCGCGTACCATTTCATGGAATATTCTCCGTATGGATTTTTTTAAGACCAAATATAATATAACATGAATGGAGAAATAAGCAACCCCGCTCTTTGTCCCTTTTGATAAGGATTTATATCACAGGAAATCAATAAGGAACTGAAGGAAGAATTGCAAACTATTGCAAAAATGATTTGGGGTTTGATTGAAGGATTTGATAAAAGGGATAAGTAGTAAAGTCCATCTTTTCAAGCCTTGCCGGTCTCAATTCTAAATGTTAATATATATTATCTGCGTGGGAGGGTAAACAGGCCATATGCCAAGACCTGAAACTCTGTTTTTATGGAGCAGGATTGTAAAGTATACACAAGACAAGACCTGGTACTGATGGGTGTTTTGTTTAAAATTAGGTGGAAAGTAATATAAAAAACTCTTTACTTTTTAGGTAAAGTATTTTATAATTGGAGTATAAATGAACATAGTTTTTAAGACCGCAAAATTGCAGAAAATATTCAACAGCGAAAGAGAACTCATAAAAAAATACGGAAAAGAACAGGCTGCTAAAATAAAAATGCGTATGGGAGTGCTGAAAAGTGCGGGTAATCTGTCGCAGGTACCTGTACAGCCGCCTGACAGGTGTCATGGATTATCAGGAAAACTTGAGGGTTATTATGCTGTAGATTTGAAAAATCCATTTAGGCTTATATTCAGGCCTGTCTGCGATGAATTGCCTGTAAAAGAAGACGGGAGCACTGATCTTTCTAAAATTACTGAAATACAAATTTGCAGCGTGGAGGATTATCACTAATGGTTGTGAAAAATAATTTAACATATGAACCTGATTATCGCGTTCATCCCGGCGAGTATCTCGAAGAAGTGCTGTCTGCCAGAGGCCTGAAAAAAAAGGAACTTGCGGAAAGGTTAAATACTACCGATAAAACAATAAGTCAGCTTATAAATAAGAAGGCATATATAGCACCTGATTTTGCATTAAAACTGGAAAAAGTTCTTGGTATATCGGCGGAGATTTGGAACAACATGAGTTCAGAATACAGGTTGTTTGAAGCAAGGGTTGAGGAACAAAAACAATTAAAAAAAGACATAGAGTGGCTGAAGAATTTTCCTGTTAAGGATCTGGTAAATAATAAATTTCTGCCTGATATAAAAGATGAAAAAGCAATGTTGAGTGCTTTATTGGCGTTTTTTGGAGTTTCAGATAAAGCGACCTGGAATAAACACTATGATAATCTGTTGAATTATGTGTGCTGCAGAAATTCAGCCCTGCATAAAGTAAATGAATTTCATTTATTAAGCTGGCTCAGGGCAGGTGAAGTAAGAGCACAAGGCATACAAACAAATGATTATGACAGAGATAAGTTCAGGGAAAAGATTAATTACATCAGGACTTTGACGATAAAGGATGTCAGTGTTTTTGTTAAAGAAATGACAGAGGCCTGTGCTGAAAGCGGTGTAGCGCTTACATTTGTTCCTGAGTTTACAAAAACACATATATGGGGCATAACAAGATGGCTGACACCTGGAAAAGCGCTTATTGTTATGAGTCTGAGATATAAATGGAATGACCATTTCTGGTTTACATTCTTTCATGAAGCCGCGCATATCCTGCTTCACGGAAAAAAAGGGATATTTGTTGACAGCAAAAAGACCGAAAAATCAAAAGAAGAAAAACAGGCTGATAATTTTGCCCTGAATATTGAAGTGCCGTCAGATGAATATAATGAGTTTGTGGAAGAGAATAATTTCAGCATTATTTCCATACGTAATTTTGCCGTAAAACAAAAAATACATCCTGGCATAATAGCAGGCAGGCTCGCCCATGACGGGTATATAAATCACCAAACAGCGACAAGGTTCAAATATAGATTGGAGTTTGTGAAATAAATGGTTAATAACAGACCACATGTAGTAATACTTGGAGCAGGAGCAAGTGCTGCTGCTTTTCCACAAGGCGATGCAAATGGCAAAAAGTTGCCGGTCATGAATGATCTTGCAGATATTGTTTGTTCAACGACAAACAAAATTCCCTGCTAACGACAATTAAAATTCCCTGTTCATAAGTGGTAAAATCTAAGCTAATAAAGGATTTTCAAGAAGGAGGCTTAGATGATTACCAATAACCAATACAGGAGGTTATTAGATCTTATGAACAGAGAAGCTTTTTATCCGCTATAAGGCCTCTTTCAATTAATAATTCAGCCTGTTCTTCATAAGTTTTCTGAGCTTTTGTATATTTCATGAATACTTTACCCCTTAAAAAGCAAAAACTCGCCGGAATTAAGCATGCCTAAAGACAGAGGCTCGGCGAGTCTGCTGATACTAATATAACAGATTTACTGACAATTTGTCAACCATTTCGTATCTCGAAATAAAAACAAGCCCTGAAGCACCTAGGGGTTTGGGAGGGGTTAAGGTGTGAATCTTCAGGACTTATTTTTATAGGAGGAAAGAACAACCAGTCCTAGGTCTTGACTTGTGACAAGTGAAGACTAAGAGGGTGTGAGTTGTCACAAGTCAAGACGTGAGACTGATAGGGTTTTTTCAATATTCTTTTCTACTTCCCGGTGCGCGGTACTGTTTAGTAGAAAACAGGCTGCACCGGATATGTTAGAAAATCAGACACTAACTTGACAAATAATCAGACATATGATATATTTGTATCAAATACAATATCGGAGGGCAGTATGTCTAATAAAATAGGTAAAAAAGTTTCAGAGTTGAGAAAAGAGGCGGGGTTTTCACAAAATGACATTGCAAAGGCGCTGAAGATTCCCAGGACTGCCGTAGGTATGATCGAAAAGGGTACCAGAGATGTGAGCGGCAATGAATTACTGGCTCTTTCAAAGTTGTTTAACGTATCTTCGGACTATATACTTGGACTGGAGAAGAAAACGTCAGTAAAAATAGTCGAAGATAAGAAAATAAAAAAGCCGGAAAAGGCTGAAGAGAGAATATCAGTGCCGCAGAAGAATGTTGAGAAATTGAAGCAGGTTCTTTTGTATATACTCGAGAGGTGTGCGGGCAGGCCTAATGTCGGTGAAACCGTAATGTATAAATTGCTGTATTTTTCTGATTTTAATTATTATGAGCAGTACGAAGAACAGATGACAGGCGCTACATATAAGAAACGCCGGTTCGGGCCTGTTCCTGTAGAATTGAGTGCTGTTATTAACAGGATGATAAAGAATAAAGAACTGATGCTTTCCAGCACGGAATACCACGGATATCCGCAAAAGCGTTATATACCACAGGTTAAAGCGGAATTAAAGCTGTTAAAAGCGAGTGAGAAAGATGTTATCGACAAGACTATAGAACTTATGGGTGACTGGACAGCGAATGAGATCAGCAACTATTCACATGAGGACATGCCCTGGAAAGCAACCGAAGAGGGCGAGAGTATAGATTATGAACTTGTATTTTACCGCAAAAAGCCATATTCAGTGCGTGAATATGAGGAAGAAAAATAGGCGGAGTAAATGGAATTTACTAAACTTGATGAATTTCAAAAGGATCTGAAGAAACTTAAGAAGAGATTCAGAACTCTGGAAGATGATCTGAAAGTGTTGGAAAAAGTTCTTAGAATAGAACCCGGGCCCGATGGGAACGGGAGGTTTTCTATTGAGGGACTTGGCATAGAACAGGAAATAGTTAAAGTGAAGAAATTTGCCTGTAAAGCTTTAAAAAATAAAGGTGCCGGATCGGGCATTAGGATAATATATGCCTATATCGAGGAAACCGATACGATAGAATATATTGAAATATATTATAAAGGCGATAAAGAAATTGAGGATCGGGATAGAATACTGGACTATTACGAATAAAGATGGAGGGGTTTTTTATGGAAAAGTTTAAAGAAAGAAAAAAATAACCGGTACCAGGTCTTGACTTGTGACTACTTTGGTTTAAATCCCTCCAACCACATTTTTATTTGTTTAATTATTCGTTCCATAATTGGAAATTTTCGAAAAGCATCACGTTTGGGGGATGCCAAAATCACGGTTGTGATTTTGGCCGAGGATTCAAGATTCGAATATTTGATATTCGGAAAACAAAGAATCTTCTCGAATCCGGTCGAATTTCGAATTTTCGAATATCGTACTGTAAAAGGGATCGGGAGAGGGTTAAGCAGCGGCAGGATACTTTGTAATGTAAGTTAATGCTTAAAACAAGAGATGCGGGCAAGGGACTGCTTGTTAAGGGAAGTATGATCTTTAAAGGACAGGCGGCTGCGTGCGTCCGGATACAATTGGATTTTTTTGAGAGAACTCGCGGGTTTCTTGCTTATTGCGGGGGAATAATGTATAATTATCATAAAAAAGGTGATAAAATGAAAAACAAAAAATCAGCGGCAGCAGCAGCGGTTTTCTTTATGTTTGCCGCGGCAGCAGGAGGCAGTGTTATGGCTTATGAAAAAGCGGTATTTGCGGGCGGGTGTTTCTGGTGTATGGAAAAACCCTATGAATCCTATGACGGAGTGATCTCGGCAGTATCGGGATATACGGGCGGAAATGTTCCGAACCCTTCGTATGAAGAGGTGTCATCCGGCTCTACAGGGCATTTTGAAGCGGTTGAGATAACTTATGACCCGGCAAAAATATCCTATGAGGACCTTCTTGAGATTTTCTGGAGGCAGATAGACCCCACTGATGAGAGGGGGCAGTTTGCGGATAAAGGGAGTATGTATAAGACCGCAATATTTTATTCCAATGAAAAACAGAAAAAGGCCGCGGAAAGATCGCGGCAAAAACTCAGCGATTCAAAAAGATACGGGGATAAAAAGATAGTGACAAAAATACTGCCTGCCGCGGATTTTTATGAGGCAGAGGAGTATCATCAGGATTATTATAAGAAAAACAGTTTCAGGTATGAACTTTACGCGAAAAATTCGGGCAGAGAGGGTTTTAAAGAAAAAACCTGGGGAAAAGATAAGGATTATAAAGCGGGCAGCGAGAGCAGCTATGTCAGGCCCCCGGATGAAGAACTGCGCGAAAAACTCACGGATATCCAGTATAAAGTGGCAAGAGAGTGCGGAACAGAGCCGCCTTTTAAGAACGAATACTGGGACAACAAGAAAGAGGGTATATACGTTGATGTTGTATCAGGCGAGCCGCTGTTTTCTTCAACGCATAAATTTGAGTCAGGCACGGGATGGCCGAGTTTTTATGAGGCTCTGGAAAGCGGCAATATAATAAAAAAAGAGGATAAAAAACTGTTCATGAAAAGAGTGGAAGTCAGGAGCAAAAACGCGGACTCGCACCTGGGCCATGTTTTTGAGGACGGCCCCGCGCCCACGGGTAAAAGGTACTGCATAAATTCCGCGGCCCTGGAATTTATACCAAAAGAAGAGATGGAAAAAAGAGGCTATGGAGAGTATCTGTATCTTTTTAAATAAAAAAGTCTGTGGTATAATTCAGCTGTAATGCTGAAAATACAGGAGGCGGGAATTGCATAAACTGGTTTTGCTCAGGCACGGAGAATCAATCTGGAACAAAAAGAATCTTTTTACAGGATGGACGGATGTGGATCTTTCGGAAAGAGGACGGCTGGAAGCTGAAAAAGCAGCCGGTTTGCTGAAAGAAAACGGGTTTGTATTTGATATCGCGTTTACATCACGGCTGAAAAGAGCAATAAGAACACTCTGGATCGTGCTTGATGAGATGGACCTTATGTGGATACCTGTTATAAAGTCATGGGAGCTGAATGAACGGCATTACGGAGCATTGCAGGGTCTGAACAAAGCTGAGACAGCGGAAAAACACGGTGAGGAGCAGGTGAAGATATGGAGAAGGAGCTATGCCGTGAGGCCGCCTGCTCTTGAAAAAAACGATGAGAGGCTCCCGGCTAATGACCCAAAGTATGCTGATTTGCCGCAGGAAGAGCTGCCGGCTGCGGAATGCCTGAAAGACACGGTTGAAAGAGTTCTTCCGTACTGGAATAAAAATATAGCCCCGCTTGCAAAGAAAGGGAAAAAAATTATAATATCCGCTCATGGAAATTCCTTAAGAGCGCTTGTGAAATATTTTGATGATATGACGGATGAAGAGGTTATGGGGCTGAATATTCCCACGGGCATCCCGCTTGTATATGAATTTGACAATAATATGATGCCGCAAAAACATTATTATCTGGGCGATCCTGAAGAACTTAAAAAATCTATTGAGCAGACATTAAATCAGGGCAGAAAAAAGGATTAAGCAGGTGAAACTATTATCGTGGAACGTAAACGGAATACGGGCGGTTCATAAAAAAGGCATGCTTCTTCCCCTGATTGAGCGCGAAAAACCCGATATTCTGTGCCTGCAGGAAACCAAGGCGGAAAAGTCCCAGCTTCCTCCTGAAATCACGGAACTGCCCGGTTATTTCTCCTTCTTTGAGTCTTCAAAGATAAAAAAGGGATACAGCGGCACCGCAATATATTCGAAAATCCCGCCCGAAAAAATAGAAACAGGCTTCGGGGAAAAAAGATTTGATGAAGAGGGCAGGATACAGACCGCTGAATTTAAAAAATTCACTATGCTTAACATTTATTTTCCGAACGGCAAACAGGGGCCTGTCCGGCTTGCTTATAAAATGGATTTTTATAAGAAATTTCTTAAGGTCTGTGAAAAAAAAAGAAAAGCAGGCAGAGAGCTCGTTATATGCGGGGATGTAAATACGGCGCATAAGGATATTGATCTGGCCCGGCCCGGCCCGAACCGCGGGGTATCGGGTTTTCTGCCCGAAGAAACTGAATTTCTGGATATGTTTATCGGCAGGGGTTATATTGATACATTCAGGGAATTTGAAAAAGAAGGCGGACATTATACATGGTGGGATGTAATTTCACGGGCAAGGGAGCGGGATGTGGGCTGGCGCATAGATTATTTTTATATAACCCCCGGCTTAAGGAAAAAGCTTAAAGGCGCATTTATATTAAAAAATGTAATGGGATCGGACCACTGTCCCGTGGGCATTATAATGGATGTGTAAAAAAACATTTTGGCGCAGGTTTATTTCCGAAATGGTTTTAAGCCATTATTGACCGTTGGAATTAAAATGTGTATATTTGTTAAAGACGATTTTTAATAGAATCCGGCAAGGGATGAAAATAAGGAGAATTTAATGTTAAAAAATAAGAAAAATCTGATTGTGGTTTTCGCGGTGTTTCTGGTTCTGTCCGCAGCGGCAGGTATATGGTTTTGGACGCATAAACCCGCGGACGCGCCCCGGGTGGATATTCTGCTTTCGAAAAAAGCGGGATATGAAATAATTGATGAAAAAACTTTTAAGTTCTGGAAGCAGGGTTATGAAGAAATATTTGCAATGGATGAAATGAAACCCGGAACTTATACAGTGGGAATTAACACAGAACGCGAATGCCTGCTGTCGGAATGGGAGTCGGAAAATAAATATAAGTATGAAGGGGTTATCCGGGTGGATTTCATACACAGCGGCAGGATCTTATTAAGCGAAAAAGCGAAAAAAGACAGAAGAACATATACGAAGAAAAACAATGTCAATTATTACGGCAAGGTTGAACTTTACAGGTTTAGTATACCTTTACTGGGAAAATATAACAAAGATCTGAAAATATCAGTAAAAGTTGTTGAGCCGGATAATAAACTGAAGATTTATAAAGATTGCGTCAAAATTTTTATCGGAAAATACGCGGAAGATACAATGTAAAGAAATGCAGGAGGGTTATTAATAAAAACAGGAGGAGGAATATGAGAATGTCTGTATTTACTGTTTTTTGGGGTGTTTTTTTTATTTTACTCGGTTTTACCATGATATTAAAGGCTTTTGGTATTGATATTCCTTTTTTTAGGATTGTTATGGCAGTGCTGCTTATTTTTGTGGGCATAAAGATGCTTGTGCCGGGATCCTGGCCGGGAAAATCAACAGGACGAACAACTATGTTTGCGGAAAGTGAAATAAAAGGCAGTAATATAGACGGAGAATACAGTGTTATATTTGGCTCAAATAAAATAGACCTGACTGAAGCCGGTTATACGGAGACAAAAACAATAAAAATTGATGCTGTTTTCGGCAGTTCAGAAGTTAAGATAAATCCTGAAACTCCTTTGAAAATAAAGGGGAATGCCGTGTTTGGCGAAGTTTCGATGCCGAATTCAAGGTCTGTTGTATTCGGCGGCGGGGATTATGAGTCGGAAAGTTATGATAAAAACAGCCCTCATCATTATATAGAAGCAAACGCGGTTTTCGGTGCGGTGCAGATAAAATAAAACAGAGTTTCATACCAGCGGAAATCCGGATATGAAGTTTGGGGCAAAAACATTTATATTCTTAAATGTACGCAGACTTGTGTTTTTTCTGCGGGAATAAAGCCTTGACAATCTTTATGGCTGTTGTATATAATAAAATAGGATTGCGAAAAAGATAAGACTGATCATTTAAACTCAATAAGGAGGACAGGAAAAAATGGTAATGACACAACCTGAAGCATTGGCTGAAAGGCTGAAAGGCGAACTGAAAAGGCTTTACCCTGCGGCGCTTGTAAGAGTATCGGTGGAGGCGTATCCCAATGATGATGGAGCGGATCTTTACTGCTATGCGCCGAAAAAATATGCTGACATGCTGCTGGATAAATTGAAAAAAGCAAAAGTTCAATATATTAAAAATACAAAAGTAGATGCAGATAAATTGAGAATTTTTATGGAAGATATGGAAAATATGTCCCCGGAATTAAAAGAAAGGCTTACTGCTGAACTTGGAGATAAACAGGAGTAAGTTAATTTAATAAATATAACAGATCTTTGAAGAGAAAAGACTTCCGGGTTTATAAAAGCCGGGAGAAATTTCTGTATTAATAATGAGGCGGATATGGGAAAAAAAGGAAACAAAAGAAATAAAAACATAACGATTCTGCTGGTTCCTGAAGACAGTTCCAAGATTACCGGCCTAAAGCTGAAAATGCCGCTGTTTTTGTTTCTTGCAGTATTACTGCTTGTAAGTATTTTTTCTTCCGCGTATATAGTTACACGCCATGTCAATTACCGGGCAACAATAGAATATAATAAATACCTCAATAGAAAACATAAAGTATTTACGGAAGAAGTGCTCCGGGCCCGTGAAGCGGTAAAAAGAGTTTCTGAAATAGATACTCAGCTCAGACAGATGCTGGAGCTTAAAAGCAAAGATGGAATTATGAAATACACCGGTTTTGGCGGGCCTTCTGATATTGATCCGTCAATGCTGGAAAAGTATATAAAAGACAGGGATGAAAATGTAAGTATTCCGTCGCTTAAAATGGCGGTTAAGTTTGTTAATGAAGAATCAAGAAACGCGCAGAAGAGTTTCCAGGGAATCGTTAAATATATAACCGAACAGCGCGCAAAAATGTCGGCAGTACCGTCAGACTGGCCGGTAAAAGGATGGATAACCGCGGGATTCGGCTCAAGAATTGATCCTTTTTCCGGATCCCTTTCTTTTCACGAAGGTGTTGATATAGCAAATGACAGGGGAACACCCATAAAAGCAACAGCGGATGGAGTTGTCAATTACGCGGCTTTTGAAAGAGGCTATGGACATGTGGTAATCCTTAATCACGCCAATGGTTATACAACGCGTTACGGGCATATGAAAAAATATGTCGTAAGCCCGGGCGAACATATAAAAAAGGAACAGGTAATAGGGTATATGGGAAGTTCGGGGCGGTCAACCGCGCCTCATCTGCATTATGAAGTGAGACTGAACGGCGTTGCGGTAAACCCCACCAAATACTTAAACAAAAAAGTGGCGTTCAGATAATACAGAACGCGGTTAAATCATAAGAAACAGCTGATATGTATATTGTTTTAAAAATCCGGAAGAGTAAAGGAGACTGAAGATATGTTCGGAAAAGCCGGAGGAATAACACTGATAGCGCCGGGATGCGAGGTTAAAGGACATCTGATATCAAAAGGCGGCATAAGGATAGACGGGAAAGTTGAAGGGAATATAACCTGTACGGGAACCGTTACAATAGGCGAACAGGCGCTCGTTAAAGGCGATGTTGAAGCGAAAAATATATTGATAGGCGGAAAAGTCACAGGGGACGTGATCGCGAAACAAAAACTTGAAATACTGAACACCGGCAAAATGCACGGTGATATAAGGACGCCGAAACTCATAGTGGCCGAAGGGGTTATTTTTGAGGGGACCTGTGAGATGGAAAAGGCTATTCAGGAATCAGGACAGAAGAAATAAATAAAAAAACGTTTTGACGGCATATGAAAAAAGACGGCCCGGAGCCGTCTTTTTTTAATTTGTCCGCCCGTTAAATCTAAAAATACGGATCAAAAGGAGAACAAATGGTAAAAGTACGTTTTGCGCCTTCACCTACCGGTTATCTTCATATAGGCGGCGCAAGAACAGCGCTGTTTAATTATCTGTTCGCGAAAAAAAACAACGGGAAATTTATAGTCAGAATAGAGGACACGGATAAAGAACGTTCTACGCGCGAGTCTGTGGATAAAATACTTGATTCGCTCAGATGGATGGGTCTTGAATGGGACGAGGGCCCGGAAGCAGGCGGTGAAAACGGGCCTTATTTTCAGTCGCAGAGAGCGGATATATATAAAAAATATATTGATAAGCTTATTGAAGAAAAGAAAGTCTATAAGTGCTACTGCACAAAAGATGAGCTTGATGCACTTCGGGAAAAGGCGAAAAAAGACAGGACCGCTTTCAGATATCCCGGAACATGCCGCAATGCCGCCGAAAGAGAAGGCGGCGGGGAATATACGCTGAGGCTGAAAACACCGGCAGAAGGAGAAACGGTTGTAAAAGATATTGTGCGGGGCGATGTTGTCTTTAAAAACGATGTAATTGATGATTTTATAATCGCAAGAGGCGACGGTTCGGCAATGTATAATTTTGTGGTCACGGTTGATGACGCGCTTATGGGCATTACCCACGTGATACGCGGGGAGGACCATCTTTCAAATACGCCCAAGCAGGCGCAGATATATAAAGCGCTTGGCTTTAATGTGCCTTTATTTGCCCACATCCCTCTTATACTCGGGCCGGATAAATCAAGACTGTCAAAAAGGCACGGCGCTACTTCTGTGGGAGATTACAGGGACAGGGGCATACTGCCCGAAGCTTTTCTGAACGCGCTGGCGCTTTTGGGCTGGTCCTATGATGATAAGACGGAAATGTTTTCCAAAGAAGAGCTGGAAAAGCTTTTTGACCTTTCAAGAGTGCATAAATCCGGCGCGATGTTCGATAATACAAAAATGGAATATTTTAACGGCATATACATAAGGAAAATGGATATAGACAGCCTGACAGAAAAATGTATTCCCCATCTTAAGGAAGCGGGGCTGATTGATGAAAACACGGACAGGGAATTTATAAAGTCTGTGGTGAGGCTGCAGCAGGAGAAAATAAGGACATTCAGGGAATGCGCTGACATTTCCGTGTATTTTTTCAGGGACGACTATGAAATGAATGAAGCGGCGCTAAAAGTATGGGAAAAAAACAAAGAACAGCGCGGCGATGTATTAAAGATATTTAAAGAATTTATCAAAGAGGATAAATGGTGGAGCAAAGATACGGTATACAATAAAAATGAAAACAGCGCCGGCAAAAGCATGGAAGAAGCGCTGAAGGAGACCATGGCAAAAGCGGAGATAAAACCTAAAGTTTATATGCATACAATAAGGGCTGTTTTAACGGGAACAACAACCGGACCGGGGCTCTTTGATATAATCAGCGTGATGGGCAAAGAAAAAGTATTAAAAAGGATTCAAAAATATGAATCAGAATAAAAGGGGGCCGGCATGAAATCCATAATAGAGACGATCCGCGAGAGAAAATCCCGGAGGACCTATAAAGGTTCAAAAAAACCGGGGAATGAGGAAAAAAAGGAAATACGGGATTTTATAAAAGAAAACAAAAAAACGCCTTTTGGAACGGGAGTCAGGTTTGAGCTTATTGATACAACCGCGGCTGAAAGGGAAGAACTGAAAAAATTCGGAACTTACGGAGTGATAAAAGGCGCATCGCTGTTTCTTGCGGGCGCCGCGGAAAAAAAAGACAACAGCCTTGTTGATTTCGGGTATGCCATGGAAAAAAACATTCTTTTTATTACGGATATGGGGCTGGGCACCTGCTGGATGGGTGTTACGTTTAACAGGAACGGATACTCGGAAAAAATGAATATAACCGACAATGAATTTGTTGCCGCGGTATCGCCCGTGGGATATTATAAAAAAATAAGAAGTTTCAGGGACCGTTCAATGAGATGGGCCGCAAGATCCTGGGAAAGAAAATCTTTTCAGGAAGTGTTTTTTGAAAATGATTTTAAAACACCTCTGAAATATGACAGGTCCGATCCCTACAGATTCTGTCTTGAAAGCGTCCGGATCGCGCCTTCTGCCTCAAATAAACAGCCGTGGAGAATGGTAAAAGACGGATTAAATGTGCATTTGTACCTTGAACATACACCGGGCTATAAATTCCCCGACGGCCAGAAAATTGATATGGGAATCGCAATGTGTCATTTTGAACTGGTCGCAAAAGAACAGGGAATCGCGGGAGAATGGAAAAAAAACGATCCCGGAATTGAATGCGGGAAAAAGGAATACACAGCCAGCTGGGAAGTGCCGGTTTAGAAAAATATGACGGGGCCCCGGCATCCGGTTAAAATTCAATGCCTCTTTTAACCGAAATTATGCCGCTGCCGGTTCTGCCTATGGCAATTACTTTGCCGTTTCTTACCAGTTTAACGGTATCCGGGTTTTCGCCGCCGGGTGAATTTATGGGCATGCCGTTTTTTAATCTTTTTTCATCGTTTTCGTCTATATTGATCCCGGGCATGTCATAAAGAGCATCGTTGATGGAAATAAGGTCCTTTTTTATATCCGTGAGTTCATCCGGATATTTTGCGTTTTCCAGGCAGAAAACGCCTATTTTTGTTCTTTTTATGTGCGAGAGCATGGCGCAGCTTCCGAGTTGTTTTCCCATATCCCTTGCAAGGCTTCTCATATAAGTTCCCGCGGAGGCGTTAACCTTCAAAAAAACAGTGTCTCCTTTCAGGGCAATAATACTTATATTTGTGATCTTTACGGGCCTGGGGTCCGCACTGATCTTTTTGCCCCGGCGCGCAAGAGTATAAAGTTTTTTGCCGTCTTTTTTAACTGCTGAAAAATCAGGAGGGACCTGCATGATTTCTCCCGTGAATCCGGGAAGTATTTCCGATACTTTTTCATCCAGATGTTCGGGGACAGGGCATTCTTTTATCTGCCGGCCTTCAGAATCATCTGTTTCAGTGGACCTTCCGAATAAAACTCCGATTTCGTATTCTTTGGAAAAATGCATATAAGGAGATATCTTTGTGGCGCGGCCTATAAGAATTATCATAAGGCCTTCTGCCATGGGGTCAAGTGTTCCTGTATGCCCGGTTTTCTTTATTCCGAATTTTTTCCGTATATCAAATATTATGTCGTGGGAAGTGGGGCCCTTGGGCTTGTTTACCAGCAGTATTCCGTCCATATCCGCCTCTTTTGTGTTTTATGCAGAAATATACTATCACGATGAGGCCCGAAAGGCAATAGCATGGCAGAGAGTATAATAATCCCCTGTCCTCGATGAGCAGAGGATGACCGGTATTTACTATAGATATAATCAGAAAAACACAAAAAAAGGGTCAGGGAGAGGGGATTTGTAATACAAATTAACGCTTAAAACAGGAGATGCGGGCAATTAATAGTTTGACGGCAGAGAGCTGTGCCCTGCAGAAAACATAACTAACCGTATGAATTAAGTGCTCCGGTATGTGCGAAAAAAAAATTTTGAATTCTATCAAGCGCCGCAATAAAATCCGCAATCTATAAGCGCCGCGCGGCGGAGTGTTTTGTGTTGTAAAAGCGCATATTTTGTGATATAAATAAAATCTGAT
>CAYTNY010000028.1:8978-26196 GCA_964439215.1 uncultured Spirochaetia bacterium | reverse complement strand
CAAGAGTATGTAACAGGCAAAAAACCGCCTGTAACATACTCTATCCTCTCCCGTATAGGGAGAGGGAAGTGATTTATATTCCTATGTGTTTCCGAATGTTTTAGGTGCTGCAATTCATTTTATATTTCAGCCTGAAATATAAATTCTGTCCGCCTCGGCTCAGCAGAACATCGTTTCGTCAGCGGCAGCGGCGCATTCTTCAGCTAGCGCACGAGTGAAAGAGCGTATATTTGCCTTATTTTATTAAAAATATTTATGTATTCCTCTGCCGCATAATCAGGATATGTCCATTCCCAGGGGATAAAACTCTTTTTTTTTCCGCTGTAGCGCAGCGTTACTTCCGCAAATATCCCTTTCCCCGCATATATCCGGTGCTGATAATTTTTTGTTGTCGCGAGAATGACTTTTGCCATGGAAAGCATGCCCGGGTCAATATTGATTTTCCTCTCCCCGTTTTCCCGCAGATATTTCTTTTCCAGTTCATTCGCGGTTATCTTTATATCCGGCAGCAAACCGGGATCCGCGTTTTTTTTAAAACTTATAAATCTTCTTTTCAGCCCTTCCCTGCCTTCCGTGCCGTAATAACGCGTATGGATAAAAGGAACGGGCTCTGATACAAAATCAGTTTCCCCGTAAACCATTTTCATTTCAGCCGCTGCTTTTTCATAAACCGGCTCTGCTGAATATATAAACCCGCATATGATCTTTTTCGGCTCCGGATACTTTATTTCACCCATCAAACACCTCCCGCATACCGCCTTCCGGCTTATGCTCTTTTTGCTCCCAGTAAGTTCACTGCACCGTAAATCACAAAAACAAGGCCCGCCGCAAGAACCATCTCTTTTTCCCCCATAAATAAAAGCAGCAGCCCGGAAATGCCCGTTGCCGCGGCCGGCCCAGAATTCCTGAAAACATAATATGAAGCAAATATCCTCCCGCGCATATTCACCGGTGTGTTTTTCTGTATTACTGTTTCAGCTATTCCAAAAAGCATAACCGCGCAGGCTCCGGATACAAAGGCGCACACAAGCAGAAAATAAAAGTTCGGATAAAAATACAGTCCCGTCACCATTGCGCCTATTATAGGAAAGACCGTCCTTATAAGCGATACTTCTCTTATTTTCTTCAGTATTTTTTCAACGACAATAACGCCGAGAACAAGCCCCATTCCCACCGCGGCCATAACAAAACCCAGGGCCTCAACTTCTTTGTTCGCAATGCCTGTCTGCTTTATTATATATCCGAGATAACTGCCGGTAAGGGCTATATAAACAACAGTTACCGCAACGGTCACCGCAAAGACTCTTCTTGTCACAAATTTTATTTTCGCGTCGCTGAAAAGAAACTTCAGCCCGTCCCATAATTCCAGAATAATCTTTTTTACCGGCGGAAATTCTCTTTTTTCCTTGATTTTTTCATCCGCGCGCACAAAAAATATCATTATAACAGCGGGTACATACATGGAGGCCGCAATCAGTATTATTGTTTTAACGCCGAAAAAAGCAATGGCAATTCCGGCCGCGGCATATGTCATTATCTGTGTTATTACCATAAGCGTGGCGGATATGGAGTTTGCGATTATAAGTTTTTTATCATTATTTACCACAGCGGGCACAAACGCGGATTTTGCGGGTATGAAAAACTGTGTCGCAAAAGACTTCATAAAAACAAGCCCGTAAATCAGAGGAATAGATTCATAGCCTCCGGCAAAAAACCAGATCAAAAGAATAAAACTGCCCTTCATAACCGTTGCGGCCAAAAGCAGGGTTTTTCTTTTGAACCTGTCAATAATAACCCCTGAGAAAGGGCCGATAAGAATAATGGGCAGGCTCACCCAGAAAATAAGTATGGACATATTCTGCGCCCTTTGATCCCCGGGCATTGCCATAACCCAGGCAAAAAGGGACATAAGCATAAGGCTGTCGCCGATCTGCTCTATAGTCTGAACCGCCATAAGATTTTTAAAATTTCTGTTTTTTATAAGTTCTTTCATTTTTTTCTCCGTTTTTTTTACGGACAGGAACCCGCAATGATCTCTGCTGCTTTTTCCGGGCTTACCGCGCCCGTGTCTATTCTCCCGGCATTGCCGTACCTTTTAAACCAGGTTATCTGTCTTTTCGCGTAATTCCTTGTGGCTTTTTTTATTTCTTCCGCGGCGCTTTCCGGAGCTCTGCCCGCAATTATGCATTCCGCGATTTCCTTATAGCCTATGGCCTGCATTGAATTCATGCCGGGCTCCGCTCCGCTATTTATAAGCGATTCCACCTCTTTTATCAAGCCTTTTTTTATCATTTCATCCACCCTGCGGTTTATCCTGAGATAAAGTTCTTCCCTGTTCATATCAAGCACAAACATTTTATTTTTTTCTTTTAGCGCGTTTTCAGAAGCTTTTTTCTTGATTTCCGAGGCGCGCATTCCGGACGCTTCCATTATTTCAAGAGAACGCAGCACTCTTCTGGGATTCTTCACATCCACCCGCCCGGCTTCCTCCGGATCCTTTTCCCTGAGCATTCCGACAATATAATCAAGGCCTCTCTCGTCCAGAAGGCCCCTTAATTTCATTTTTGTTTCTTTATCGGCTTCCTCTATATCCGCGATCCCGCTGATAAGAACATCTATATAAAGCCCTGTCCCCCCCGCAACGACCGGTGTTTTTCCTCTTTTTAAGATATCCTTTATAAGCGCACCGCACCGCTCCCTGAATTTCGCCGCGGAAAAATCCTCTGAAACATCAAGTATATCAATCAGATGATGCGGTATCCCGCGCATGTGTCCGGGCCGTATTTTCCCTGTTCCTATATTCATTCCTCTGTAAACCTGCATTGAATCCGCGGATATTACTTCGCCGTTTACAAGCTCCGCTGTCCTTACAGCTGTTTCAGACTTGCCCGTGCAGGTAGGGCCCGCGATTATTATATACATTTTTTCTTCTTTTACACTTTTCTTTTAAACATTTTTTCTATTTCCCCGAATGAAACCTTTACAATTACCGGCCTGCCGTGCGGACAGGAAAACGGCTCTTCAATCTCAAAGTATTCATCCAAAAGAGCTTTTATTTCTTCGCTGCTGAGCCTGTCGCCCCCCTTTATGGCGGCTCTGCAGGCCATAGTATCCGCCATCTCCTTAAAGATCCCTTCTCTCTCAGAACCGCCGTGCTCCATTATTTTTGATATTATTTCCTTTACAGCCGGAGCGGTTTCTTTATTTTTAAAAACCACGGGATGAGCGGATATTTTATATTCAGACTCTCCGAACTCTTCAACCTCAAACCCCGCACGGCTTAAAATTCCCCTGTTGTTTTCAAAAACTTTTTTTTCTTCCCTTGTCAGTTCTATTATTTCGGGTATAAGGACCTCCTGAACCTTCATTTTCCTTTCTTTTATATCCTTCATTATTTTTTCATAAAGAACTTTTTCATGTGCCGCGTGCTGATCAATTAAAATAAGATTTCCCGCGTCTTCCCCCAGTATATATGTTTCCTTTACCTGTCCTATTATATTCATCCGCAGATAATCACGTTTTTTTGAACCGGCCTCCGCGCGCGCGAAATCCGACACACTTATTTTTTCTTCTTCAAAAAGCGCTGCTTCCGGAGCTGCTTTTCCTTCTGTTTCAAAAACATCCGCAGCCGGGCCGGCTCCCTGGTATTTTTCATTTCCCGGCGCTCCTGTTTCCTGTGATGTTTTTATATCCCGCACACTTTTGGACAGTTCATTTGAATTCATGGCGGAAAACACCGCTCTTCTTATGGATGAAAAAACCGCCCTCTCGTTCCTGAATTTAATCTCCGCTTTTGCCGGATGCACATTTACATCAACCAGGGCGGGATCAATATCCATAAAAATAAAGACTGCCGGATAGCGCCCTTTCATAAGAAGCGTGCCGTAGCCCTCATAAACCGCAAATGACATCGCTCTTCCGGACACCGGCCTTTTATTCACAAAAAAGAACTGTTTGTTTCTGTTTTTCAGCGCCGCGCCCGGAGCGCCGGCAAAACCGGTTATTTTTATATCATCCGCATATTCCCCTATCTCTATCAGCGAATCCGCTGTTTCCCTGCCGTAGATAATACGTATCCGCTCTTTCAGCGGAGAGTTTTTCGGTATGACCATAACTTCTTTTTTATTTATAAAGAGCCTGAACCCCGCCTGTTCATTTGCCAGCGCCATTGCGGATACGGCGCCTATTATATGCGCTTCTTCCGTATAATCAGCCTTTAAAAACTTCCTGCGCGCCGGCGTATTGTAAAAAAGATCTTTTATTTTAACAACGGTTCCTGTATTCACGGCGGCAGGGCCGCGGGATACAACAGCGCTTTTTTCTATCTTAAGCCTTATACCCTCGCTGCCGGCGCTGTCTTTTGTTATTATTTCCATTCTTGAAACCGATGATGCCGCCGCAAGCGCTTCCCCCCTGAAGCCAAAACTTCTTATGCTCTGCAGGTCGGCAGTGTCCGATATCTTGCTCGTCGCATGTCTTAAGAACGCTTTTTCCGCGTCATTTTCACGCATGCCCCGGCCGTTGTCCCTCACCTCAATAAGTTTTTTACCCGCTTCCAGAATATGGATGCTTATATCATCCGCCTGTGCATCCAGCGAATTTTCCACAAGTTCTTTCACGCAGGAAGCCGGCCTTATTATAACCTCGCCCGCCGCTATCTGATTCGCCACATTTTCCGGCAGAATATTTACCGCACTCTTCATTTCTCCTCCGTTTTTATGCCGCGTATTTATTTCACAACAGCCGCTTTATTAATCGTTCTTTCTCCTTCAACTTCCAGTATAATAAGATACACACCCGCGGCGGCTTTTTCCCCGGACGCATTTGTGCCGTCCCAGAAAATATCAGAACTTTCATAAGGATTATCCTCAGAAACACCGGCAGGCGCGCTGCCTTCAACAATTGTTTTTACATGCACGCCGCTTAAAGTATGCACGCTGATCCTGAATTCTCCTTCTTTTGAAAGAAAATATCTCATTCTGAGTTTTTCGCCCAGCCCCGTATTTATAAGATTTGAATATATCCTCATACGGTTCTCCGCCGCGGGCAGCTCAACCGTCAGCAGATTATAAAAAGCATCCGTGTTTCCGCCTGTATCTTCAGCTCTTACCGAATAAACGTACCGCATTCCCCAATTTGTTTCCGTATCCGTATATTCCCTCACACCGGCGGCTGTTTCCGCAAGCAGCGTATATGTTCCGCCGTTGTCGGTGCTTCTGAAAACATTATACCGAGAAACTTCATAAGTTCCGTTTTGAGCCGCCGCCCACTGAAGGCTTACATCTTTTTTTCCGGTTATTGTATACTGCACTTCCTTGTCTTCCGGATCTATTACAACACTGTCATAAGGCATCGCCTCAACAGGCTCCGACTTGGGCCCCTCCCCGTATGAACTCAGCGCGGAAACCGAATACTCGTACATAAAATCATTTGCCACATTGCTGTCAGTATAAGAAACGCGGTCAAAATCCAGATTTGCCTCAATCAGATCGTATTCCGCGGAAAACGTAAGTTTTCTGTAGATATTGTACCCGGAAACAGCCATTGATGACCAGTACAAAAGCACCTGTCCGTCGGAAGCCTTTGCCGCAAGATTCTCAGGCGGCTCTTTTACTCCGGAAAGCTGTATGGAAACCGGATCCCCCTCAAAACTTTCATTATCATTGGAATCAACGGTCCTTACACTGTAATAATAAATACTGCCTGCAAGAGTTTCCGCGTCAACATAATATGTTTCCGCGGTCCGGGTTATATGCCCTCCCTCAGACAAAGGCGAAGTACTTCTGTAAATATTATAATTATGCGCCCCGTCAAAATAAGTATAATCCGCCGCCGGCGCGTCCCAGCTGACAAGCACAGACTCATTTATGTTCATCAGAAAAATATCCCCGGGGGCATCCGGCCGTACATAAGCCGTCCCTGATACCTCATTTGAATACGCACTCAGCACATCGCCGACACTTGCCGTTCTGTAATAATAAAGAACATCTTCCTGGGCATTATCATCCGTATAATTCAGCGCTTCGGCTGCTGCATAAGGCTCGGAAGAATACTCCATAGAAACGGTTGACCGGTAAATATTATAGGCTGTCACTGACCCTGAAACAGGAGCGCTCCACGAAAGTTCCAATGCCCCCGCGCCGTCGGATACCGCTTCCAGGCTCCGCGGCGGACCGGGCTCTCCTGATGCGCTGAATGTAATCCCCAGGGGCTCGGAAAAATCTCCGGGGCCGTGGGCATTCATTGCGGCTGTTTTATAGTAATAAAGCGTTCCATCCTCAAGATCCGCATCATAATATTCAGAAGCCTCTGTCACTGCCGCCTGCTCCCAGCCGCCTTCCGGACCGTCTGTGCTTCTGTATACGGCGTATCCGGTGGCAGCAAAAACATCTGACAAATCGTCCCACTGAAGATGAATATATGAATCATAAGCTTCGGCCGAAAGATTTTCAGGCGCTGCGGGAAGCGAAAGCGCGGTAAAGGAAACCGCATCCGGCCGATTGCTCTTAACCGTATTTGAAACCGCTTCAACCGTATAATAATACATCTGCCCCGCTGTTGTATCCTCGTCCATATAATAAGCCGTATCCGTATGAGCGATATAATCTATGGAACCCTCTGTTTCCCCCCTGTAAATATTATAAATTGTTATGTTTTCCTCCGTGGCGTTCTGATCCCACTGAAGATTAATATCTGCTTCGTTTTCCCCCGCTGAAACCGAAATATTTTCCGGAACCGCCGGCTTCACAGACGCGGTGACATTTCCCCGGATCGCGGAAGGGCCGTAAGAATTCACGGCAAGCACGCCGTAATAATATTCCGCACCCAATTCAGCCGCGGAGTCATAATACGCCGAAGATGCACTGTCCGCGTATTCAGAACCATTCCTGTAGACAACATAACCCGTTGCATTTTCATCAGACGGGCTGTCATCCCAGTTAAGCGTTATTCCGGCGGCATTTACCTTCGTTATCTCAAAACCCGAAGGAGGCGAAGGCGTACCCGGAATGAAAATTTCCGCATAAGACGCAGGCGAAGTATTGCCCGCGGAATCCCGGGCAATAACCCTGTAATAATACCTTGTACCGGCATTAAGCCCTGTGTCCTGGTATTCAAGCGCACTTGTTGTATTTGTCGCCTGAACAGGACCCGATTCAGATAATTGTCTCATTATATCATATTCTAAAACCGCATAAGTCCCTTCTATTCCGGCGTCATCCCACAGGACAACCGCATCTGTTCCCGAAGCTGAAGCCGAAACATCCACAGGCGCAGCCGGTTCGGCAAACGGCTTTGCGGCCAGGCTGACAGAAAAAGCCCCTTCCTGATGCGAGATACTCGTTACACTGTAAATATATTCTTTTCCGTTTATAAGCCCTTCATCCAGATATTCATTATTCTCAATAAAGACCGGAGACACAAAACCCGAACCTGTTGAGCGGTATATGTTATAGGCACTCACGGAACCATCCTCCGGTTCGTCCCACTCAAGCAGAATCTTTGAATTATATTCTGAAACCGTTATATTTTCCGGAGGATACGGATCCGCATGGATACCCGCGGAAACAGTTCCGGATACCCCGGAGTATTCCACGGCATGGACATAATATGTCCGGGAAGCATCCGTATTTACGGAAGCATCCGTATAATACAGATCTTCGGTATGCGCCTCAGGCGATGTTGTTGTATCAATATAAACGGCATAAGCGGTTATGGTGTTATCCGTATAAGGTTCGTCCCACTCAAGCAGCGCCGCGCTCCCGTCAAAAAACACCCTTACATCAGGAGCCTGCGTTTCCGCCATACAGCCAAAGGCCCAAAAAACAACAGCAAAAAAAATAAATATTTTTTTCATTTTATCCCATCCTTATTTAAAAATCTATCACACCGCGCGCCATAATCTTTAACTGATGAAAAGAATCCCTGACATCATCCGGATTATTATAATCATGCTGCCAGCCGTATCCCAGTCCAAATGAAACCTTTACATTCTGAAGCATATTATATGAGACATTGGTATCCGCATTGAAATTATGTTCGCTTTTATCCCCGGCTTTGGTATCTTCCCGGCCGTCATCAACCCACAGCCTTTTCAGGGATAACACCGTATTTATATTAAGGCTGTTTTCAAACCTGAATGTTTTATTCCCGATAAAAGGTATCCACCCCGGAACCGTAACAGGCTCCCGGATGCTCCACTTGTAATTTATGGTTAATCTCGGATTAAGCGTAAGCGTTGTTGTTTCATTCCTGTCCAGAATGCTTAATCTATGGTTTGCCCCGAGATAAAGCTGCCCGTCAACCCCGCCGTCCGCATTATAAGGCAGAGTAATCTCCCCGCTTTTTGTTTCGTTTCTGCTGTATATCCTTTCTTCTTCCGGGGCGTCCCTGCTCACATCGGATCTGTATCTGGTATCTCTTGAAAAACTGAAATTGCCGGTTATATCCGCCTTATTCACAAGATTCCACGGCAAAGGCAGCGTAACATTATAAAACGTAAGCCTGTTCAGATTGAATGTCACCGTGTCACCAAGGTACATTATGACATTATTGGGCTGATTTTCCCTTCGCATAGAAATACTCAGACTCGGAGAAAATCCAAGCCTGTCAAATAATCTATATTCCCCCATTGACAGGCTCATACTTTTTGACAGTGTTCCGAAAGATATTTTTTCAATCTCATGCCGTCTGTAATTCAGATCCTGCTTCATCCCTTCGTCCCATGGCCACAGCCATACTTCTTCATCAAACAAATACGAGAATATATTGGCGTACCACTGTTCTTCCGGCGTAAGATTTTCAAATTCCGTCATTGCCCCGTCCACTCTGCTGTTTTCATATCTTCTGTTATTATCCTTTACCGATAGAGAGAAATTTGTTATATCCGGCAATAAAGGCGACAGCCTGCTTAATTTTATTCCGGTATTCATTGACAGATCTCCTGTTGTAACTATCCTGCTGAGAGTATAATCGGTGCTGTTTGTTACATTATAGGTTATAACCGGATTAAATACCCACAACTCGCCTGTATTCACTGTGAGTTTCGGATTAATTTCCCTTTTTGTAACAAGATATCTGTCTGTTTTGTTTCTGTCCGTGCTTATTGCATCACTATAATACAGATACCTGCTTGGAAGGCTGCCTTTGGAATCATAAAGTTTTAACCCGTAGTAAGGCGATACTGATACGCTCCCAAACTTAAAACTTCCTGTCCAGGAATGAGTCTGCTGCCGGTTGTTCAGCTCTTTATCATAATAAGTCATGCCCGCTGCCGAATCTCCTTCTTCAAATTCATCATAATCAGACTTGATATTTTCAAAAATAAAACTGCTTTCAAATGTATGGTCCCCCAGCGGAATATCCGATCCTTCCCCTATTTTTATATTCGGCGACGTCGTGTATCTGATATTAGGACTCACTCTGAGCGTGGTCTGAACGCCATCCTGATAGGAATACTGTTCAAAATATTCTCTGTCTGTACTGTCATAAACAACATTGGATGATATATCCATACCCGGAACCGCGGTAAAGCGGGCATATCCCTGAATCCTTTCAGACGCGGCATCCGGCCAGGAAAAATCTCCGGTAAAGGACCTGTCGTCCCTGTAATCATCCTCTGTATAATACTCGCTCCGGGTATAATCAAGCGTTACGGGCAGAAACACAAACTGCTTGTATTCAAATCTTGTTCTGTTTATTTTTTCGTGCCTCCTGAATGCCGAGCGGTTCAAATCAAGCATGGTCATAAAGCCGGAGTCTTTTTCTTCATACGTATGAACCACCCTGCCTATATTCTCGATGTTAACAATTGATTCCGCGAATTTTGCGGAACCCACTCTGGGTTCAGGCTCTGTGATTCTTATGTTATTTATATATAATGTCTCTTCGGATACCGTACTGTTGGGGTTTATAAAACCTATGGTTATATACTGTATTTTTCTCAGATTCACCGCACCCACAGGCTCGCTCCTTCTGCCGTCGGAGCCGTCAAGCATAAATTCAACCGTATGCCATCCTTTTTCCGCCGGAATTGAATCAAGCTGAAGATTATACTGATAATAAAGCGTCTCCTCATCGGGCCCGGAGCCCAGCCTTATGAACATTATTCTCCCCGGTCCGGCCGAGCTGTCTCTTTTATCGTAATAAATGTCAAATTTAAGTTTCTGATACGGCTGATAATCATACCCCAAAGTATTGCTCAAAAGCTTTGTCGCGTAATAAATGGGTTTCCCGTCGGATGTCCTGTTATCAAGCAATGACAGTGCGTATTCAATCTTCAGCGCTTCTTCCGAATCCTTTTCATCATCCGTCATATAACTGAAATAATCAAGATTCGGCTCATATGACTCATCCGTACTCCTGCTTATTGTTGACACTCTCATTTTATCCGGATCCGGCGCGTCTATATGATTTCCCGCAAGGTCATAGGAATTTGAAAGTGTTTCAAGGCTCCAGGAATTGCCCGTAAACTGAACCGACTCAAGCTTAATATGCCCGCCTGCCGGAGCGGCCCCCGCGCCTTTCACGGTAATTCTTAGATGCTGTATGGACGCAAAAAACTTCCGGTTGTTTGGATCTATCTGCCGGGCGTCAAGGCCGAAGTAACTTGAAAACTCAGAAAGCGGTATTTTTACGTTTATCCATTTTCCGTCATCTGCCGAACTCAGCTCCGGATGGTAATATCTGGTTCCGTCCGCGGAGAAGCGGTAAAAAGCTTCAGTGGTATCCAGAGCGCCGTTGCCGTTCATATCCTCGGAATCATAAATACCGTTATCCTCTCCCCAGTACTCCGGATCATGCGGATATATGCCGCTGCTTATTCCCGTATCATACTGTGTCCTGAAGCGCCTGTCATCTTCGGGCCCTTCAAATTCAAGAGTATTGTTTGAATTGGAATCCTCGCTTATGATCCCCACATCAACATCTATTTTGATCGGAGCGCTGGTTTCCACATACATCCATATTTCAAGAGTATTATACCGGTTCAGATTCTCTCCGAAACGGGATATTACATATCTGTAAGAATCCCACTCGCCCTGTTCAAGCCCATTAAAATCAAGCCTCATCATAACCTGCTGCGAATTCGCCAGAGGATCTTCAGGATCCCTGACCTCGTGCCCTGTTTCCGTTATTTTCTCTTTCGTAATATAATTTCTATTTTCCGCCTCAAGCCCCAAAGGCACGCTTGCGGGGAACCAGTTTGTCTCCTCCATGGATGCCCTTATCACATTATCCGCGCCTTCCATGCTGTCTATCATAGCCACACCCATTTCATCCGTGGCGGAGTTTTCATAAGTATTCATATTAAGATCGCTGTGAGCGATCTCGCCGGAAAAAGAAAAATCAAGCGGAAGGTTTGTCTTGTCCAGAAAAGGAAGCGCTCCCAGCGAATCGTTAAACTGCTTCTTATCAAGGGAAAATTTAATATCCGCATCCGCGACAAACATACGCATGGGAGTCGTAAGTCTATTGTCAGTGGATTTTGCGTCAGGCACATCGCGGCCGGCGGCTGCGTCTTTAAAAAGAAGCGTGCCTCCCAGTTTGAGATTTTCAAACATTTCATAATCGAGCCTTCCTCCGTAAACATTGCTGTTAAATGTCTGAAAGAACGGCGTATATTCATAACTTATATCTATTTGGGTTTCCTGCTCTATGGAGACCCTGTCCGTAAAGGTTATTTCCCCGGTTTCATAAAATATATAATAATCAACATCTTTTTTCAGGAGCCGCCCGTCCACAACAACCCGCTCCGTGCCAAACACAACAGGGAAATTATCAAGCCTGTAGGAAGACACATTATAACTGTACTGCAGTTCTATATAATAGTTTGAAATGGGCTTCGTCGTGTTATACGCGTCCTCCGCCTCCGGATCAACACTGTTGTTTGTCGGATCTCCCGGAACAGCCGCATCCTTGGCAAAAGGATAAAATGCCTTGAATTTCAAAAGCCCCAGATTGGTGTCTATTTCATACCAGTCAGAAGCCTCCGGTTCGGTAGGCGGAGGCACATCGGCAGCCACTTCATCGCTTCCTTTTTCTTTTATTCTTATCATGAAATTTTCATCAGCCGCGGGATTCTCTATCTGGGTTTCGCCCAGAAAATATGTATTTACATTTTTATGGGAAATATCCGTTTCTCCGTTGGCAACAACCCTGCCGTCCTGAATAAGATGAGCCGAATCCGAGGTATATCCGTCAGAAGCGGAAACAAGCCTGCTTTCATCCAGCGACATATCTGTTCCTGCTGTATTATATCCGATACTCTGCCCGTCCGAAGTTTTGTAGGCCACCGCAATCGTATAATTTTTCGGTATTGAATCAACAAATTTAACAACGCCTGTCCTGTAATCAACGGTGTAATCCGTTCCCAGATATTTACGGTCAAACTGAAAGGTATCATTTGAAGAATAAACCGCATTCGGATTCACAAGCGAACTCTGCCTTATTCCGTCATCCAGATAAACAATAACGCTTTCCGGCACGATCGTTACCGGCTCCTCCGGCTTTTCATCGCCGTACCTTGTAAGCTCCGACACCTGCGACGGGTCCTTTGTAAGATAAAAATACGTTCCGTCAAAATAATCTGTATCATTTATTGTATAAAAAGGATCCCCGTCAACTTCTTTCTGTCTCTTGCTGCCTATAAAACTCTGCGTTGCGGATATTCCTTTTGACTGCGCCGCAAAACCCGTAAAATTTAGATTCTCCACAAGTTTCGCCTTCATCATAAGCCCGAAGAGCTTCTGTGTAAAACTTACATATTTTGTAGGGGGCAGGCTCAGTGTTATATCGCCAAAAGACGCCTCCTGCACAGTATCCTGCTGTTCGCCGCTGTATTGTATGGATATTTTTGTGGCGCCGTCATCGGAAAACTGTTCCCTTGAATCATCATAATCAACATCTATTTTTATATTGCTGCCTATATGCCCGTTCAGTTTTATTCTGAACGGCTGGTCAATATCAAGATTTTTTGTTTCTGATGTCCGCGCATCCGGATCCACGACAAGCCAGCTCCCCGCTATGATTTTTTGTCCGGAAATACTTATTTTTGAATCAGGCGGAAGCCCGTACTGGGATATATCGTGCGACAGAATGCCTTTTTGAGGTATTACTTCAGGTTCTATAAAAAAGCTTTTTTCAGCCGAAGCGCCCGTTGTCGCGCCCCTGGAGTCAATTGGAACTATTTTGTAATAATAATCAATTCCCGGGCCGGGCTCCTGCCGGCTGAATACCATATTATCATAATAAAAATGTCTTCCGTCCTTGTTTTCAAGAGGCTGCACCGGCCTTATATTCAGCGGCTCATCATCATACCGGCCCGGCTTTGTTGTCCTGTATATATTATAACCTGATATCCCGAAAGTTCCGCCTTCCGGCTCCGCCCAGGTAAGATATATGCTTTCATTTGAAAGCTGTTCCATCTGTATGTCAGCCGGAACGCTTGTTTTTTCAAACGGCACGGCTGAAACCTGCCGCGAGATTTCCGAGACATTGCCTTCCGCATCCTCGCTCTGTATGGAATAAAAATACTCTGTTCCTTCCTGCCCGGACGCATCCCTGTATTCATATCCTTTTATAATTTCGCTGTTTATGCGCTCGCCCGCCTCCCCCTGTGTCTCAGAGCGGTATATATGATATCCCTCCACAGAATTTTCGCCGGTTGAGCGGGGGGCGCTCCAGTTCAGATTAACATTCATAAAAACCGCCTGTGCTTCAAAATCAGACGGCGGCACAAGGCTGCCCTCGGGTTTTTCAGCCGATACAATTTCCGACTCTCCGGCTGACGCGCCTTCAAGCACCCCTTCAACCCTGTAATAATAAACAACACCGCCCACAGGCTCTATTATACTGTTTTCCGGATTATCGGAATATAAGTTTTCTCTGATCGGTTCTTTATTTATCTTCAGGTACTCCCCGTCCGGCTGAGTTGAACGGTATATGTCATAAACCATATCCATTTTTCCGGACGGCTCCCATTTAAGAATAATCTCCTCATTTTCAACAGATGCATTCAGCCCCCAGACTGCCGCATCCCGCACAGAAGAAACATCATTATCCCCGCCGGATGTTTCATCCGCCAAAGCCGCAAAAACCGCGCTCTTTCCCGCAAATACCGAAAAAAGCAGGACCATAACTGTAAAAACCGCTGTTTTCTTTGCTGATATTATCATTATTCTCCGTTTTATCCGTATGTTGTTTTTTTGAACCGTTTTTTTCTTTTAATCCACAATACTTATCAGATCCATCTCTTTTTTTCTCAGATTATCCTTTTCCTTTACTATACCCACGCCTTTTGCATACCACATTATTTTATCATAATACGGCTCTCCTTTATACTCCACTTTCATGGTTTCAAATTCGCCGGCCGCACTCGTCATAATTTCAAATCCTTCAACAGACCCTTTTATGTCAACCCCGCGCACCGATGCCGCAATAAACTCTTTGCCGTCCCTTACCCTTGCCGGCAGATAAACAAAAGACGATTTTTTTCTGTCTTCGAAATTATTTGAATACGCATACCTCACAATACCGTTTTCCGCATCATAGTAAAAATAATTCTGTTTTGTCCTGTTTTTTGCTGTATCAACTTTGTTTATAACCGCGCACTCATAGCCGTCTATTTCAACAGTATCATTCCCAAATTCCCATTTTTCCGGATTTTCTCCGGTTGTATTAAAAAACATCACCTTATCCCCGGTCAAAGGGAAATACTTCGTGCTCTTTTCACCCAGAAACGCAATAAAAACAAAAAAACCCGCGATTCCGGCCAGAACAACAGCAGCCAGAACCGCCCCGTATATTTTAATTCTTTTTATTGCTTTTTGTTTTTTTTCCTCCGCTTCCTTTTGTTCCAGAATTTTATCCACATCAATCTCCGGCATATAAAACCTCCTGTTTTAGAATATTTTCTGTTTTTTCCATTACTTCACGCGGTTCAATGCCCTGCATACATATAAAATTCCCGCACGCAACTTTATCACAGGGCGCGCAGGGTTCTCTGCTTATAACCACGGGATATCTGTCTTCATCCTCCGGGTTCCACGAAATATGGTCCGTAGGGCCGTAAATCGTTACAGCCGGTGTTTTTACCGCGGCCGCCAGATGCTTGCCTGCGCCGTCATTTGTAACAAGCACGTCCAAATCCCTTATAATGGCCGCCATTTCCCTGAGCGATGTTTCCGGTACGGGGAAAAAACTTTCTTTTTTCTCCGCATAAGCAGCGATATTCAGCGCTGTTTCTTTTTCACCGGGGCCCCACAAAACAACCACACAGGCATCCGGATACTTTTCAAGAACCATATCTCCAAGCCGGGCATAACTCTTTTCCGGCCATTTTTTAGTATACCATGTCCCCGCAGGATTTAAACCCACAACAGGGCCGGTATATTCCGCTTTCAGCCTGCCGATAAACTCACGGCTTTTTTTCTCATCCTTTTCCCTGATAAAAATCTCAGTATCGGGCCCGTCCTGTTTTATACCGAGCGCATCCAGCAGCTGCATATGAAAATACACGTTATAACGCGCCTTCGGGTGCGGCGCCACCTTTATGTTATAAAAATATTTTCTGAAACGGAAATTAAAGCCCGTTTTATACCGCGCCCCCGAAAAAAAAGCAATAAGCGCTGTTCTTAAATTCCCGAAAAGATCAAACACAAGATCATATTTTTCACGCGCGATTTCACGGTAGAATTTCAGATCCGGAAAAAATCCTTTTTTTTCAATAAACTTTATGCTGTTAATGCCGGGATTGCCTTCCAGCACATGCGCCGCAAACGGCCTTACCGCGTAATCTATCACCGCGCCGGGCAGCGCTTTTTTCAGCGCTCTGATGAACGGAGTGGTAAGCAGAACATCGCCGATCGCGCCGGGCCTTATAACCAGAATCTTTTTAACTTCTGCAAGATCAGCTTTTTTCATCACGCAGCATCCTTCCGCCGTAAAGAGCAAAACCGGCTCCTGTCAGAAACCAGAATATAAGCGCAACCTGGGACGAAAAAAGATTATACTCAAACAGGCCGTTTATAAAAAACGCCGCAGTCGAAGCGGCCAATGCGGTAAAAACCGCTTTATTAAAGCCGGCGCTCTTTACCGCGCCTTTTATCTGCATTATAAAAAGCGCCCCGAACATCCATAATACGGCCAATATTCCCGGTATCCCGTTAATTGCGCCAACCTGTATTATATTATTGTGAAGATGGGCCTGTTCTTTCTCTTTTGCGCGTTCGGATCTGTATTTCTCATATACCTTTGAAACGTTTGCCGTACCCACGCCCAGAACAGGATAATCTTTTATTATCTCAATCCCGCTTTTCCACATAAGGATCCTCTCCATATCCGAACCGCGCGTTTCTTTGTATCTTGCGGTATCCATAAGACGCTGCGCAAAAGAGGTGTCTTTTACAAGAAACATACCCGCCGTCATCAGGATAAGCCCCGCGATAAATACTCTTTTGCCGCTTAAAAACATAATAACCGCCAGGCCGGCCAGAGCGCCTATATAAGAACCGCGTGTATAGGTAAAAAGAAGCGCCGGCGAGACAATAATCAGCGCTCCGCCGTAAAGCCAGGGCATAAATGACCCTTTTTCGCGGACTTTTATCTCATAAACCAAAAGAGACGCGATAACAACAACCGACAGCATCATCATGCCGCCGAGCTGCATATATCCGCCTGAAAACGAAGACGCCCGGAAATATATATCCTCTTTTATGAAGCGGAAAAAAACAGCACTCCCTATTGCGTAAAGACCGGTAAAAACACTGCCTGCCGCAAAGAAATTAAGGGCCGTCCTTATCCTGTCCGGCCCCCTCAGATATATCCCTGCCGGAAATATCATAAGCAGGAGATACAGTTTCTTGCTGTCTTTTATACTGTTTAAAGGGTCCACGCCAAAAAACGCGGCAAGGACGTGAATAAGGGCAAAAACAGCAAACGGAACAACCGCATAAACCGGAAAAATACCTTTCAGGCTCACGTTTTTCCGGATAATATCAAGAAACCACAGTATAAGCGCAATAATAAAAAATATTTCACACAAAGTGATTGAAACTGTAGAGGCAAACGCATAAGCATATATGCCGTATCGTGCATAATCCGATATATTTTTTTTCATTAATTCCTCATTTTTTATATATAATATTATATAATTATACCTCAAGAAATATAACTAGTAAAGCCGGATGAGATCTTTTTTATCCCCCGCTGCAGGGCCAAGCAC
>CAYTNY010000028.1:0-8878 GCA_964439215.1 uncultured Spirochaetia bacterium | reverse complement strand
GTTTTGAATTTTAAAGGCGCGGAACACGACAGGGCGTGTTTTGTTCGGGTATTTACCGGGAAAGGCTCTTTATTGCCTGAAGCTTTTTTTCCGCCCTTGAAATATTTCTTTTTGCTTCTATATGCCCTTTGTCAATTCTGATAACATCTTTCCATATCTTTATGGCATTTTCTATTTCTCCGTTCACATAACTGTCAACACCCTCATAATAAAGGGTTTTCACTTTGTCCGCGTCAATTTTCACCTGTGATGTTTTTCCGGTGAGCTGTTTTATGCCTTTATTTGCTTTCTCATTTTCAGGATCCAGATTAAGAACCTTTGTATAATACCGCTTGGCCCGCGCCGGGTCGCCTTTCACATTCTGCCGCGCGTAAGCAAGATTCTTTGATATTCCTTCCTCTATCAGCCTGTTTATTCCTGTAAGCCCGTTAAGCGCTTCTTCGTTTTTCGGATCCATCCTGAGTACATCCGAATAAAGTTCCCTGCCCTTTCTGTAATCCTGTTCTTTCACGCGGGCATCGGCTTTTGCGATTATTTTATTTATCGCACGATTCCTCTGCTCTCTTGCTTTTTTTATTTTCGCGGCGACTTCACCTGCCCTGTCATCCGTCACCATTCTTCTCAGCTCGCGCAGTTCTCCGATCGCCTCGTCGTATTTTTCGTTTTTTAAATACTCCTGCGCTTTTTTTTCTTTTGCGCTGATAAGGCGCGCCACATTTGCCTCTATCTTTTTAAGCCCTTCCCGCGCCCGGGAATTATCCGGATCCATCTTGAGTACATAGTTCCACAGACTGTAAGATTCCGCGTAATTATCAGCTTTGTAATTTTCCCGCGCCTGCTCAAGTTTAACCGGTATTTCCTTTTTTATCATTTCCTTTACATTTTCAAGATAGCTTATTGCCTGGGAATCGCGGGGTTTTACTTCAAGGGCCAGCTCGAAATTTTCTTTTGCCGCGGGATAATTCTCTTCCGTCAGAGATGTGGACCCCCTGCTCATATAATAGTCATAAGCGGTGTCCTTTGTCTGAGCGAGCAGCGAATAAACAGACGCGTCAGAGGGATTAAGTTTTTTCGCGGTTTCAAGTTCTTCAATCGCTTCCTTGTAAAGATTCCTGTAATAATAAGCCATACCCAGATTATAATGGGCATCCGCAAAATCAGGATTTATCATTATCGCTTTTCTGTAAGCGCTGATCATCCTGTCATACTCTTTTTCTTTAAAATAATTCAGCCCCAAAAGATACTGTATGTTAAAATTCTCAGGGTTAACTTTTACAACTTCCCGGAAATTCTCAATTGCTTTTGCGGAATTATTCCTTCTGTGATATATCAGGCCGAGAAGTTCACAGGCTTCAATATAATTCATATGCCCTTTGCGTTTTACGACTTCCCGGAAATTTTTTATCGCATCGCCGTATATGCCTTTGTTGTAAAATGCCTGCCCGAGCCTGAACCTTGCGGCTGTTTCATCCTCATAACCTTTAGCTATGCTTTTTTCAAACGCGTCTATCGCGGCGTCAAACTCATTCATTCTGATATGGGCCAGCCCCGTAAAATAAAAATTTGATCCGTCCGATGAGTTGATTTCTGATGCTTTTTTAAAATACTTCAAGGCTTCTTTGTCCTTCTGCAGATAATTGTAATATACAATTCCCGCTATCTGAGCCGCCTTAAAATCCACCTGCGCATGATCCGCCGCCGCGGAATCATTCATTTCAAGGACTTTTTTCATGGTTTTGATCGTCTGTTCGGCAAGTTTGCCGGACGGATCCCTCAAAAGCTCATTGTAATATGCCAGTCCGAGATTAAAACGGTTTATTACATTGTTCTTATCTTTGTTTACGGCATTTTTCCACTCATCTATAGTTGAAGCATAAAGCGGATAAAAACAAAAAATCAGAAGAACCGGCACTATAAGTTTCCGCGGTGTTTTTTTCATAACTGCCTCCGGGTTATTTTAATATTTTAAGCTCTTTTCTTTTAAGGGCAAACGTATAATACCTGCTGTTTTCTTTTGTTGACCGGAGCATTATTTTATCTCCTGCCCTGGACCACGCGGCAAGCCCAAGGTCTGAAACTCTTATATTTCTGCTTAAAAGCGCTATGCTGCTTCCTTCTTTATTCATCACCCACGGCCGATACGCGTAAATAAACATTATTTTCGAGGAATCCGGAGAAAAACATGTCAGCGGTTCTATATTTCTTCCCGTAAAGAGAGTAACTGTCCGGTTTTTCTCCAGAGAATAAAGTCTTATATCCCTTTCCGCGTTTCTTTTTACCGTAAAAAGCAGATACCTGCCGCCCCATGACCATACGGGCGCAAAACCGTTCCTGCTGTCCGGCACTTTTTTCTTTTTTCCTGTTTCTGCTTCCTTTATATACAGATACTGTTTTTTTCCTGCTGTCTCCGTATAAACAGCATATTTATGATCCGGTGATCTGACGTTTTGTTTTATATAATTTCTTACAGGAAAAAATTCTTTATCAAAACTATCCGATGCCCCGGCAGACCCGATCTCTATCTGGTCGGGTCTGAGCGAAAGTATTTCAGAAGCGTTCCTTTCATTAAAAGATAAAATGCTTACTGTTTTATCAAACTTTTTCAGTGTGGCTCCTGCGCCGAATTTTTCCGCATAAGCGTCCCTTATCTTCTGCGCCCCCGCCTCGTCATTGTATTCGTGAACATAAATATGAAGCAGCTTTTCATAGACCCTTTGGGAGCGGCCATAGCCGGGATATTCATCAAGCAGCCGGGAGAATGTTTTTTCGGATTCTTCAAAACGCCCTGTTTTGTAAAGCATATTTCCAAGCCGGAAAAGCGCTTCATCCCTGCCGTATTTAAATTTCGGATGATTTTCCAGCAGATTGTAATAAAGCTCTATGGCCAGCATATCATCGCCCGCATACATTGCTTCTGTCGCCATATTAAAAAGTCTTTCGGGGGTTTCTCCGTTATTCTGCCTGTTATCCCCGCAGGAAACACAAAGAAACAAAACAAGGGCAAATGCAGCTGCCGTAATTTTACGCATTTAATCGGTTTCTCCCATTATAATAACTTCCGTCCTCCGGTTCTTTATCCGCTGTTTTTCCGTTTTATTCGGACCCGCGGGAATATCAGGGCCGTACCCCGCCGTATTTATCGACAGCGGCGAGACACCGTGCTTTTCCACCAGATATCTCAATACAGCTTTTGCCCTTTCCCGCGACAAGGCCAGGTTTCTGCTTTTTTCCCCTTCTCCGCTTGAATGCCCCTGTATATAAACCTGAACATTGCTGTGTTCCTTTATCTCATCCGCGATTTTATCCAGACGGTCTTTCATTGACTCATTTATCTCTGTTTTATTTTTTTCAAAATATATTTTTTTAGCCATCTTGAGTTCTTTTGTTTTTGAAATGATGGCAAACGGCTCCCTGAGAACTTTCTTTTCTTTTACCAGCGCCTTGGCGCCGTCTCTGCCTTTTATCTCAAGTTCATATCCGGCTTCTTCCGGTTCTTTTATACGCCTTCCCGCGGAATCTTTTCCGTCCCACACCAGATAAGACGGCAGCCGTCCTTTTCCCGAAAATGTTCTGACGGTTTTTCCGTATCTGTTCTTTATATAAAACGTCCATTCAGCCACATCATCAACATCCCTGTTTTCCATAATAAAAGGCACTGCTTTTCTTTCATTGATGTCCGGCGATATCAGAAGAGTAACCGGCGCGACCAGCATTTCTCTGTTTCTGCGCGGTATGTATCTTTTATCCGCCGGAGCGGTAAATTCCTTTTTATCGTCTTTTTCACGCGGCCCTATATTTCCCGCGGTCTTAATAACATTTCCTTTCGTGCTTTTTGCGCGGAAATCATATACATAATCCATTTCCGATGAAGCTATCTGTCCGATCTGATTTTTCCCGTCCCACGTAAGATCTTTTGGAACCTCACCCGTTCCTTCAAATGTTTTTACGATCTTTCCATCCGAGGTTTTGATCGAAAGGCTCCATTCTTTAATGTTTGTTTCAGGCACATTCGGTTTAAACGAAACACCTCTTATCCGGCCTTCTTTCATATCAATTTCGGGCACATCTATCGCCTTGGGCATAAACTCAGCATTCTTCTCGGCAAGCTCCTGTTCATACATTGACTCTCCAAACTTTATTTTTGCCGTTATCCTGTGTATCATGCCGATATCACCCATAGGAGTATATGAATAGTCGAGGGCAAAAGCATCCCCTATATTTATACCCGCGCCGGCCGAAAGTATAATCAGAGAATTAATTTCATTAATATCAAAAGTTTCCATATCAAAAGCATTGTTATATCTGAACCCCAGCCTCAAAGCAGCTGTTTTAAAGAAATAATATTCAGCTCCTGCTCCCGCAAATATATTATCCGTATTTATGATCTTTGAAAAATCCAGCACCACGTTCGCGTAATTATGGCTTCCTTCATAAAAACGCATACCCATTCCCGCTCCGATTTCAAGCGGAAGACTGTCCGGTGTATTCATCAGAAAACCCATGTTTTTCGCGGCAACCCCCAGATAAAAACCCCGTTCAACAACAGAAAACAAAGCTCCCGCGTCAAAAGAGACCCCGAATGAATTCTCGCCCATAAAATTCTCATAAATGCCTTTTGCGGATGCCCCCAGCATAATACTCCCCCCGATCTTTTTTCCGAGTCCCGCGGAGAAAAAACCGTTCTGCAGGTCAACCGCCGGCATAACTCCTCCGGTGGAATCAAAAGAACCCGGATCTATCCACATTGCATTAAACGCCAGTCCTGTATCCGCGCCCACAGGAGCCGCATACCCCGCATACTGCATATTTATGCCTTCAAACCATATTAAATCAGTAAAACTGAATTCAGCTTTATCCAAAACAGCAAGCCCCGCGGGATTATAAGTAAGCGCCGCTGTTCCATCCGCAAACGCTATAGATGATTCCCCCATGCCCGCGGATCGGGATTCCGGTTTTATTTTCAGAAATTCAGCGCCTGAAGTCCCGAAATCACCGGAAGGAAATATTACCGCCGGAGATAAAATTATTATAAATAATATCAACGGTATAATAATACATTTTTTTATCTCAGGCGCTATAAACAAAAAAATACCCTCTTATCTTCATAGATTTCTTAAATCCCTGTTTGATTTATTTTATCATTGCTTTATATTTAGTCAAGATTTTTTTGATAACTTTTATGTCATGTTTTCCTCTAAATCCTTTTTGCGGATTAAACCCTTAGCATTAAAGAAATTTGCATGAACTATGGTATATAGAAAAACAGTTTTCGTAAGGTTATTTGCAAGGTTTAATAATAAAAAAGAACCTACTCATTGCATCTGATTTATATTTTTCACTCCACGCCCCGCATATAATCCTGCAGCCGCGGCAGGCTTTGGCCGGCATAATTTTTTCTGTATTGCACCTGTCTATCCCGCACATATCCTGTCTGAATATTGACTTATTCCGCCCCTCCTCCAAAGTTTGAACTATCCGCCCTCTTGTCTTCCGGCAGTCCGTATGATAATATTTAATCATAACATTCATGGAGGATCCTAATGGAAGATAAACGAAAATCAGACAGGCGGACAGACGAAAAACCTGTCAGCGAAGACAAACGCAAAGGGCCCAGAAGGCTTACGTGCGAGTGCGGCGGAAAAATAGACATAACAGCCGATGAAAAGAATCTATTTGTCTGTGTGCGCTGCGGGAAAAAATACTGACTTCCTCTTACACGCTCTTAAAAACATGAGCCCTCCCGCCATTCTGCCGCGTATACGCAGAGAATAAAAAATACGCCGCGCGGCGTTTATTTATTCTGTCTCCGCCTGATAAAATTTATTATCGCATTATAATTATTTTTTCGATTCTTGAAACTGCCTCGTATTGTTCATCGCGGACCTTTACAACATAATAATACATGCCCTTTGACAGGCCGTCAAAATAACCGGCCGGAAGCGTTATTATATTTTCACCCTGTTTCAGGCCGTTGATGATCCCGGCCGCATTAAAGGCCCCGCGCCTGACAAGCCTTGAAGCCGTGGTATATACACATATTTCAGCGCTTATCCCCGGTTTTGTGATAATAAATTTAATATTTGCCGGACTTCCCGAAAACATCGGATTTGGATAAGCCGTGGTGCTGCCGTCTGTTATTTCCAGAACATCATCGGCTTCCGGCAGTTCCCGCGTAGGCGTCGGGGTCGGCATATTATTGGTAATACTGAAAACCGCCGTGTCCGATGACTCAAGCAGCTGTGCGGTAATTCCGGTGATTTTCAGTGTATAGCTGCCTGTTTCAAAACCTGAAATATCTATACCTTCATCATCGTTTGTCAAATCAAAAGCAGCAAACCCTGTTCCTGCACCTGCGGGCTGATCATGCAGATAGCTTCCGGCCGGCTGCCCTTCACCGTCATATAACTCCACAAGAAGCCCTGTTATATCAAGCTCTGTTTCAAAAACTATTGATGCGCTCGTATCAGAGCCCACAACAGCGCCGCCTGAAGGCGATACCGCGCTTATGCTTATCACAAAACCCGCTGTGGGAGTCGCTGTAAATGTCGGTGTTTCAGTATGCGTAAAAGTATGCGTCGGTGTGTGCGATTCTGTGCGGGTATGGGTAAATGTATGAGTCGCGGTTGAACCTTCCTCAACAGTATATGTTTCAGTCGGCGTATGTGTATATGTAAAAGTATTTGTCTGCGTAAATGTATTGGTCTGTGTAAACGTATGTGTATTCGTGGCATCCGGCTGAACAGTGTCTGTTTCCGTCGGCGTGTTGGTAGCCGTAAACGTGTCTGTCTGCGTAAGTGTATGTGTGTTCGTGGAATCCGGCTGAACAGTGTCTGTTTCCGTCGGCGTGTTGGTAGCCGTAAACGTATCTGTCTGCGTAAATGTATAAGTTGACGTATTATCTGCTGTCGGCTCCTGTGTATGCGTAAATGTCGCGGTATGGGTGTCTGTCGGAGGAACATCAGTGGGTGTCTCTGTAAATGTCGCCGTATGAGTATCTGTCGGAGGAACATCAGTGGGCGTCTCTGTTAATGTCGCCGTGTGAGTATCTGTCGGAGGAACATCAGTGGGTGTTTCTGTCAATGTTTCCGTGTGAGTGTCTGTCGGAGGAACATCAGTGGGTGTCTCTGTTAATGTCGCCGTGTGAGTATCTGTCGGAACATCAGTAAATGTATTTGTGGGTTCCGGAGTATTTGTCGCGGTTTCGGGCTGTGCGCTGAAACTGAATTTTCCCTTGCTGCAGTATGCTTCAACACCAAGCCTTATATAGCCTCCGTCGTCATCCGCATAAGGCCCGTCTCCTGTTATTCCGTCTTCTTTATAATCTCTGACATGAGTAAGGTTGTCGCCTCCCGGAGGTGGTTCGCCGTAATATCCCGAACCAAACAAACACGCTATCATGCCTTTGCCCGCCCAGAAACCCGGTCCGGTTGAAGTATCCGCGGGATCATAAGCCTGCCCCGGGCCGGATGCATTATATCTTAAAAAACCGTCTTCAGCGGTATTATCCTTATAATGCCCGTCAGTATTGTTGCAGGTTGTATAGTATGTGTTTCCCACGGGCATCTGCCAGAACATACCGCGCCTGCCGAGGTTGTCAGATATCCTGTCCGCTGTATATCCTATCTTGCCCCAGCTTCTGCCGCTCGTGTATGTCCATACATCATCGGTCCATCTTCCTCCGCTTCCGAATTCATCATACCACGCCGCATCCCTGTCAGACGGATCAAGAAAAAACAGATCAAATGGCTTGTTGTTTTCAATTTCACTTATATAATTTGACATATCATCAATATGCCCGTTTAATTCGCCTTCACTGTGCTGATTAACGAACATATCAGTGCCTGTTGCCCAGTGGGTAAAATGATGGGCCAATAAAACCTTTCCCGGTGCGTATTTGTCTCTGAGCGCCACGATCGCTTCGTTCCACCCCTGAAGTGTGTTCGGCAGCCCGTCAAGAGCCGAATCCACGGAAGAACAGGCGCCCACCTGAACACTGCCGTCGGACGAAGGGCTCACATTTGCCTGCCTCCAGAATCCGATTCCGTCAGGCTCAAAATGAACTATTACAACATTGCTCGTATTGTCGTTTATAACTGTAAAAAGAAGTTTTAAATCTTCCCAGTAATCCGTCATATTTGATGTGCTTTGAAAATACGAATTGCTTCCGTATGAATAATAATAAGTAAAAGCCTGTATCTGCCCCCTTGCTTCCCAGTATTCAAGTTCGTTTTTTGCCCACGCGCCGTCATAGCCGCCGTATCCCCAGTTATCGCCCCATCCCGGTACAATATACTGATAAGAATAATCCCAGCACGTTGTTCCCTGGTCCGCTTTCCAGCGGCTGGGCTGGTCAGGGGACCACTGATCCTGCTTATCTATGGCTCCAAATCCAAAATGATCGGGAAGCCCCGCAGGTATGCTGCCGGAATAACCGAAAAGAAAAAACGGCATTACAGAGATGAATATCAGACAGAAAAATAACTTTCTAAACACTTTATTCCTCCTGTTTAAATAAACAACAGCCTCATATTGTTTATTTCTTATAATTTACATTTATTATGTTTTATATGACAATCTGAAATTAACTTTGTTTCGGATTATTTTACATTTTTTTCAATATTTTTCAAGTTTTTTCTCCGCTGTACGGCATTGCTTTCCGCATAATGAAATTCTTTTCGGCCCCAAAAAAAGCCCTTCGCAATATCACGAAGGGCTTTTTCAGGGAAATAACCAATATAAAATTAAAAAAGATCTCCTGGCCCGATCCGGCGCGGTGCACCAGAACCCGATATATATTAGACAATCTATAAAACAAAAAGTTTCAGTAAAACAAGGCAAAAACCTGCCCGTTAGATATTCTGTCCTCTCCCATAGAGCT
>CAYTNY010000027.1:24455-26856 GCA_964439215.1 uncultured Spirochaetia bacterium | reverse complement strand
CTCAAAGCTCAAAGCTCAAAGCTCAAAGCTCAAAGCTCAAAACTCAAAGCTCAAAACTCAAAGCTCAAAACTCAAAGCTCAAAGCGTTTTTTTGAATTATTCATCCTTGAACTATTTTATGTTTTGGGTTTAAATATAAAAAACATTGATACAGGAGGCTGTTTATGGGTATTGAAACATCGCGGATAAGTCTTTCTACGAAAGGATACACGGATATATTTGATATCACCAAAAAAGTTGACGCTGCTGTTTCCAAGAGCGGTTTTGAAAACGGAACGGTTACTGTTTTTGTACCGGGTTCCACGGGCGGAGTAACAACTGTGGAGTATGAGCCGGGGCTGGTAAAGGATATTAAAGAAATTTTTGAACGTCTTTTTCCTTATGAAGATCATTATGAGCATAATGCGGCATGGGGCGACGGGAACGGTTCTTCACACATAAGGGCCTCTCTTTTGGGGCCTTCTATTACTGTTCCTTTTGTAAATGGGGAAATGACTCTCGGAACCTGGCAGCAGATAATATTTATAGATTTTGACACAAAGGGAAGAAGCAGGGAAATCGTGGTTCAGGTTGCGGGGGAGTGAAATCGCCGCGGATGATATGAAATACCGGGCATTCAGCCTCTTGTTTTGTTGTGTTTTTTCAGGAGTATTATAAGTACGTTGATGTCGCCGGGAGTTATGCCCTGTATTCTTGATGCGGCCCCGAGCGTTTCGGGCCTGAATTTGTTCAGTTTCTGGACCGCTTCAAGTGTCAGGCCTTTCTGTATGCTGTAATTAAAATCCGGCGGAATAATTGTGTATTCCGTTTTTTTCAGAAACTTTATATTGTCCTCCTGTTTTTTTATATAGCCTTCGTATTTTGATTCTGACTCAAGGTATTCTTTTTTTGCGGGGTCTTCTGTATTTATATCGGTGAATGCCGCGAGGTCTTCATATTTTATGCCGGGTCTTTTGAGCAGGCTTAAAAGCGATACTTCGTGTTTTAAGGGCGGCTCGCCGAGTTTTTTTATTTCAGCGTCGGTTTTGCTGTCCGGACGTATATATATTTTGGAAAGCCTTTGAGCTTCGCCGCGGGCAAAAGATGTCTTTTCTTCGCAGCGTTTAAAAGTTTTATCGTCAATAAGCCCGAATTTTCTGCCGTAAGGCATTAGTCTTACGTCCGCGTTGTCGTTTCTCAGAACCAGCCTGTGCTCCGAACGGGAGGTGAACATTCTGTAAGGTTCTGTTACTTCTTTTGTTATCAGGTCGTCTATCATTACTCCTATGTACGATTCTTCTCTTGAAGGCGCGAACATTTCTTTTCCTGAGATTTTAAGATAAGCGTTTATTCCCGCGGTCAGCCCCTGGGCCGCGGCTTCTTCATAACCGGATGTTCCGTTTATCTGCCCCGCAAGGAACAGGCCCGGTATTTCCCTGCATTCAAGAAATCTGTTGAGCTGAAAAGGCTCCGCAAAATCATATTCAACAGCGTAACCGTGGCGGGTTATTTCCGCGTTTTTAAATCCGGGGATTGTCCTTAAATATTTCAGCTGGACATCGCGCGGCAGGGAAGTGGACAGCCCGTTAAGATAAACTTCGTTTGTATTGAGCCCTTCCGGCTCTATGAAAACCTGGTGTGTTTTTTTGTCCGGGAACTTTATTATTTTATCTTCTATGGAAGGGCAGTACCTTGGCCCTATGCTGTTTATCATACGGTTTGTGGGGCTGTAAAGCGGGGAGCGTTCTATATTATCAAGAATGACTTTTCTTGTTTCTTCCGTTGTATTTACCAGCCAGCAGGGTATTTGCTCTATGTTTATTGATTCTGTTGAAAAAGAAAAAGGAACCGGAGTCTCATCGCCGGGCTGCAGAGTGAAAAAAGAGTGATCAAGGCTTCTGCCGTCAGCCCTGGGATTGGTGCCGGTTTTCATTCTCCCGAGTTTCAGTCCGAGGCTCTTCAGGCTTTCTGAAAGACTGTTTGAAGGAGGTTCGCCGCTGCGTCCGCCTTTGAATGACTGCAGGCCCGTGTAAAGAATACCGTTTAAAAAAGTACCTGTTGTTATTATTATTGTTTTTGATTTAAACAGAGTATTTGTTTCGGTTATAATGCCGTTGACCGCTGAATCTGCACAGGAGATCTTCTGCACCAGCGCCTGTTTGATATCAAGGCCCGGTGTATTTTCCAGGGTTTTTCTCATATTGGCGGAATAGGCATATTTATCAGCCTGTGCCCTTAATCCTCTGACTGCCGGGCCCTTTGATGAATTCAGCACTTTAAACTGTATACAGGACTCATCGGATGTTTTGGCCATCTGCCCGCCCAAGGCATCTATTTCACGGACGAGCTGTCCTTTGCCCAAGCCGCCTATGGCCGGATTGCAGGGCATCTGGGCTATATGGTCAATGTTTATGGTGAATAG
>CAYTNY010000027.1:0-24355 GCA_964439215.1 uncultured Spirochaetia bacterium | reverse complement strand
ATATAAAAGCTTGTTTGCAAAAAGATTTGCGCCGTCGTATAATGGGGAAAATCCGGGAATACGGAAAAAGCGAGGAATGAAGTGAAAAAGAATATCACGGGCATAACATTTGAGGAACTGGAAACAGATATTAGATCCGCGGGATTTCCGAAATACAGGGCAAAACAGGTTTTTGAATGGATCCATAAAAAGAAGAAGGACCGTTTTGAGGACATGGTTAATATCGGAGAAGAGTTAAAGGCAATGCTTGAGGAAGCATATATTTTGAATTACCCGGAAGCGGAAAATATCAGAAAGTCAGAAAAAGACGATACAATAAAATTTTTATTTGTTATGAGGGACGGTGCGGCTGTTGAAAGTGTTTTTCTTAATAATAAAGAACGTTTTACGGTGTGCGTCTCCTCTCAGGCAGGGTGCGGATGCGGCTGTGTGTTTTGTGCGACCGCAAAGTCCGGTTTCAGACGGGACCTGGAAAGCGGTGAAATAATAGGCCAGATATACGCGGTTGAAAAATACACGGGCAGGAAAATGGATAATATTGTATTTATGGGAATGGGCGAGCCTTTATGTAATTGGGAAAACCTGCGCAGGGCAATAATGGTTATGGGTGAAAGCAGGGGGAGGTGCATGTCTTTTTCCAGAATGACATTATCAACCGTGGGTGTTGTTCCGGGCATAAGGGAGCTGGCGGATAACGGGCCTGCCGTAAATCTTGCCGTTTCACTGATAACCACTGATGAAAAATTAAGGCGGAAACTGGTGCCTTATACCGCGAAATACGGACTTAATGATATAAAGGAAGCTTCTTTATATTATAATAAGAAGACGGGAAGGCTCATAACTTATGAATATATACTTTTCAAAGGGCTGAATGACAGTATTGCGGACGCACACAAAACCCTTGGTTTTTTAAAGGGAATAAAATATAAGATGAACCTCATCCCTTATAATAATGCGGGTAATAATGAATTCCGTCCGGCTGAAAGGGAAAGGGCCCTGGAATTCCAGAAGGTTTTTGTTGATAAAGGAATAAAGACTTTTTTGAGAAGAGAAAAAGGAACAGATATAAGCGCTGCCTGCGGGCAGCTTGCGGGTTATTCAAAAAAGAAAAACGAAAAGACAGGACAGTGCGGGATTAAGAGGAGCGATAAAATAAAAAGCAAAAAAACACAGATAAAAAAATAATTCTTTGATGAGTTTGTTCTTGACTTTTAAGTGAAAAACCGTAAAATAATAAAATATGTAACGAAATTATTGCTAAGGAGGATGTTATGAAAAGAACATTGACGCTTGCACTTGCTTTTTTGGCTGCCCTGTCGCTTGTTATTATAAGCGGATGCGGGCAAAAGGATGGTGACGGTTCTTTGAGATTTATGTTTTGGGGAGATGTTGCTGAAATAGAAATCATAAATGCAGCTATTTCGGAATTTCAGAATGATACAGGTATTGAAGTAAATACCGAAAGAGCGCCGAGTGGTCCTCCTTATATGGAAAAAGTTCTTACTCAGTTTGCCGGCGGGAATCCTCCGGATGTTATTTTTGTTGAAGTGAACAATTTCAAACAGTTTGCGGAAAGAGGCGTTCTTGAGGATCTCAGCCCTTATCTTGCAAATGAAAAAGCGTTCAGCAAAGACGATTTTTATAAAGAAATAATGGACAGGTTTACGGTGGACGGAAAAATGTACGTACTGCCGCGGGATATAGCTCCCATATGCGTTATGTACTATAATAAAAAATTATTTGATGAAGCAGGGCTTAGATATCCGAAAGACAACTGGGATTATAAGGATTTTCTTAATACGGCAAAGAAACTTGTGAAAAGGGATGCAGGCGGCCGTATAATACAGTTTGGATATGTTGACGACTGGCCGCTTTGGGAGCCCTGGGTTCTGACTTTTGGGGGAAGTATAGTTGATAATGTACAAAATCCCACAAAATGCACCCTTGATTCACCGGAAGCTATCGCGGGAATACAGTTCCGTTCGGATCTTATCAATAAATATAAAGTAGCCCCTTCACCGTCGCAGATGACGGCAATGGGAGGGATGGGCACTGCTGATATGTTTGTTTCCGGCGATGTCGGACTGTTTTTGTCAGGCATCTGGAAAACACCGAATTTCAGACAGATAAGAAATTTTCAGTGGGACGTAGTAATGTTCCCGAAAGGCCCGAAAGGACAGAGGTCGTTTACTACGGGCGGTTCCGGATATTCTGTTGTTAAGGCTTCCAAAAACAAAGAAGCTGCGTGGAAACTTGTAACATATCTTGCCGGAAAAAAAGGCCAGGTAAAACTTGCTCAGACAGGGCTTGCGCAGCCTGCAATGAAGGAAATAGCAGAGTCCAAACATTTTCTTGACGGAAGGCCGCCGGCAAACAAAAAGATCGTTCTGGATGCGGTAAAACATGTGGAATTTATGCCTTTGCTGCCCGAGTGGGAAGAAATAAACGTAAGCATGCTTGCGCCTAACTTTGACAGGATATGGAGCGGCAAATCAAAAGCAGAGAATGTATTAAAAAAAATAGTTCCTGAAATAAATGAAAATTATTTTGAATAAATTCTGACAATTATATGACGGAGGAAATGATGTAATGGCGAATAAAACCATAAAAACTGTTAACATGTCCCGCCACGAAGCGTTGTGGGGTTATATATTTCTGAGCCCCTGGATACTTGGGATGATATTTTTTATAGGCGGTCCTATTATTGCCGCGATTGTTCTTGCGTTTATGGAATGGGATCTTTTGAGCCCGCCGAAATTTGTCGGGCTTGATAATTTCCGGCAGATGTTTTTCCATGATACCAAGTTCTGGAAGAGCATGTGGAATACTTTTTATTATACGGTTTTTGCGGTGCCTTTGGGCATAGTCGGTTCTATTGCGGTTGCTCTTCTTATGAATCAGGACTGGAAAAGCGTAAGGATCCTAAGGACTATTTATTATCTGCCGTCTGTTACGGCGGGTGTTGCATCCGCGATAATATGGATGTGGCTCCTGAATCCGGATTTTGGACTGATAAATTATGGTCTGAGTTTCTTCGGGATACCGGGGCCGTTATGGCTGGCGGACGAACACTGGTCAAAGCCCGCGCTTGTTATTATGAGTCTCTGGGCGGTAGGGGGAAATATGATTATCTATCTTGCCGGACTGCAGGGAATACCAAGGCAGCTTTATGAGGCTGCGGACATAGACGGGGCAGGGTTGTTTCATAAATTCCGGCATATAACAATACCGATGCTGACGCCTGTTATATTTTTTAATCTTATTATGACAATTGTATGGTCGTTCCAGATATTTACACAGGTATATGTAATGACAGGAGGACAGGGCGGGCCCGCGGATTCTACTCTTGTTATGGTTCTGTATATATACCAGATGGCATTTAAATACCACCATATGGGATATGCTTCGGCATTGGCCTGGATATTGTTTGTGGTAATAATGATATTTACCCTTTTGCAGTTCAGATTTGCGGGAGGATGGGTCCACTACGAAGGAGAATTAAAGAAATAACACCCCGGCATTTATCCGGGATTTTATACCAAGACTGACGGAGGTTATAGAATATGGCCAAAACGCCATCTGAACACAATTTTTGGGCAAGCAGAAAAAGGCAGGATGCCGCAACAAGTCTTATACTTTATATAATAGCATGGGCAGGAGCATTGATCTTTGTGGTGCCTCTTGTATGGATGATTTCCACGTCATTGAAAACACCTACTGATGTTTTTACCATGCCGCCGAAATGGATACCGATTTCAAATATTGTTGTTGATTATCCAACGTCCATTACAGCGCACGAAAGCGGATATGTAAGTATTGAAAGAATCGGCGATTTAAGGGTTGTAAATATTTTAAAAAGAAGAAATTCCACCAATCCGAATGATTTTTTAAAAACATACAATCTTTCAAAGGTAGCTTCATTGTCGGTATCCGACAATCAGAGAGTAATTGAAGGCCAGGAAATTGCGAGTCTACCCAAGTCAGGAACAGCCAAGATAATAGAGAATGCTGATGGTTCAAAGACGTTTCAGATGCTGAATAAGAAAGGGGGGGTAATACATCAGATCCCCATGCCCAAAGGAACGAGTCTGAAGGTTAAAACCGGTGATGTTGCGCAGGTAGGCCAGCGGATAGCGGTGATACCGCCGCAGTGGCGGAATTATGCCGATGCCTGGGCGCCAAAGGCCCTGAGCGAAACATTTAACAGATACCTTTTAAATACAATATTTGTAACAGTAATGGGTATTTTAGGAGTTCTTTTCAGTTCAAGTTTTGTGGCTTATGGTTTTGCAAGATTTAAATTTCCCGGAAGAGATCCGCTCTTTCTGGTAATGATAAGTACAATGATGGTGCCTGTACAGGTTACAATGATACCCACATTTATATTATTTAAGTATCTCGGATGGATAGATACATTCGCTCCTCTTATTGTTCCTACGTTTTTCGGTGGCGGCGCGTTCAATATCTTTCTTATGAGACAGTTTTTTATGACAATTCCTTATGAACTGGATGATGCGGCAAAGATTGACGGCTGTAATTATTTCCAGATCTTTTCAATAATACTTATGCCGCTTGTGAAACCGGCGCTTGCGACTATTGCTATTTTCGGGTTTGTTTACAACTGGAACGATTTTTTAAACCCGCTGATCTATCTCAATAGCTCCTCGAACTATACACTTGCTCTCGGGCTGCAGGTATTTACCACGATGTACGGATCCTATTACCATCTTATGATGGCGGCGTCAACCATTGTGCTTATGCCTATACTTATTGTGTTCTTTCTTGGACAGAGATATTTCATTGAAGGTGTTGCGACAAGCGGTTTGAAGGGCTGATAAAAACCCCTTAAAAGGGGATTTATATGAAAAGATATATATTAAAGAGATCTTTGCTGATAATACCGGTTCTTTTTGGTATTACTGTAATAACATTTCTCATTATGCACCTGACGCCCGGAAGTTATACATCTGTTAATATGCAGATGGATATAAGAACCTCTCCGGACTCCATAGAACGGCTGAAATCCCTCTACGGGCTTGACCGGCCCGTTCATATACAGTACATGGGATGGCTCAGGCGTGTTGTTATGCTTGATTTCGGACAGTCATTCATAGATAACCGTTCTGTAATGAAGAAAATCGGGGAAAGGCTTCCTGCCACGATCCTGCTGAATATATGCGCTCTGGCCGTTATATATCTGTTTTCTTTTATTATTGGTATTTATGCCGCATTGAAAAGAAACGGTCCTTTTGATAAAGCCGCCACAATAGGAACTTTTGCCGGATATTCTATTCCTGATTTCTGGCTGGCTCTGCTTCTCATGATGTTTTTCGGGGTTCATCTGGGAATTCTTCCCGTATCCGGAATGGTTTCTGTAAACCATGAAAATATGAATTTTTTTGAACGTATGGGTGATATTATGAAACATCTTATACTGCCTGTATTTGTACTTGCCTTTACCGGCCTGGCTTCTCTTACCAGATATGTGAAATCCGGCATGGTTGAGACGCTTTCTCAGCCGTTTATAAGGGCAGCCTATGCAAAAGGGCTTCCGGAAAAGAAAATCATATTCAGAAACGCTCTTAAGAATAGTATGCTTCCTGTTATTACCATTCTGGGCATGACGCTTCCGGGAATAATAGGAGGAAGTTTTATTTTTGAAGTTATATTTTCCTGGCCGGGTATGGGAAGGCTCATATATGAATCAATAATGGGTTTTGATTATCCTGTTGTTATGGGCGGAATTACAATAGCTGCTTTTCTTACTATAACAGGAAATCTTCTGGCGGATATTGCGTATGCTTATGTGGATCCAAGGATACGCTATAAATAAAACGAGGTGTAAATAAAGTGAATCGTGCGCTTTGGGCGGGTATTATAATGACGGGGTTTTTGTTTGCGGCGGCCGCCGCGGCCCCTGCTATAGCAACCCACGATTATAAAGAACAGAATCTTGCGGATAAGTTAAAGGGCCCCTGCGGAGAATATCTGCTCGGAACGGATGAACTCGGGCGGGATGTTTTTTCAAGATTGGTTTACGGCGGCAGGATATCAATGGCTGTGGGCATAATCGCAGTGCTTATTGCTTCTGTTATAGGTATTTTTTTCGGAGCGGCAGCCGGATATTACGGCGGATGGATCGACGGCATAATAATGCGGATTGTGGATATATTTCTTAGTATCCCGGCCATATACCTTATTCTTACGGCAATAGTTTTCTTGGGGCCTTCTATTGTAAATGTCATGATAGTAATAGGACTCACCGGATGGACCGGGATTGCAAGACTGGTAAGGGCCGAAGTAATGAAAAATAAAAGCATGAAATATGTTGATTCGGCAAAACTCATGGGGCTTCCGGAAAGAAAAATAATAATAAGGCATCTGCTTCCGAATTCACTTACCCCTGTTTTTGTGGCAATGACATTCGGTATAGCAGGAGCCATATTCACGGAGGCTGCGCTTTCTTTTCTGGGCCTCGGCGTACAGCCGCCTCTGCCCAGCTGGGGAAATATGCTTACTTCAGGAAAAGATTATATGCACAGCGCGTGGTGGCTTATTGTTTTTCCGGGAATTGCGATCTTTATTGCCGTATTTTCCTATAATCTGCTGGGCGAAGGGCTGCGTGATTATCTGAACCCTGTTACCAAAAGAGAGGATCTATAATGCCGGCGGAAATAAAAAATATATATAATCCTGAAAAAACGCAGAATGTGCTTGAAGCGGAAAATATCAGCGCTGCCTATAAAACCGGGCGTACAGAGAAGATTTATGCTCTCAGAAATATTGATTTTGAACTGGAAAAAGGGAGTTCCGCGGCAATTGTGGGCGAATCAGGATGCGGCAAGTCAACTCTGGCAAATGCTTTTCTTGATCTTCTGCCGAAAAATGCTGTTTTGTCCGGAGAAATAAGGATAAACGGCCGCAGGGTGAGCGGAAAAAGCAATGAAGAACTCAGAAAAATAAGAGGAATGGAAGCCGGGATCATATTCCAGGATCCCGGAGCGTCTTTAAATCCCGTATTCAGGATCAGGGAGCAGCTTATAGAAGGGATTCAGGCGCATTATCCGGATATGGATAAAAAGGAAATGGAGAAAAAAGCACTGCATCTTTTAAAAGAAACAGGACTTACAGAGCCGGAAAGGATTTATAATTCTTATCCCCACCGGCTTTCGGGCGGGCAGCAGCAGCGCGTAATGATAGCTTCCGCGTTAAGCTGCGGGCCGGATATATTAATAGCGGATGAACCGACAACCGCACTGGATGTTACTGTACAGGCGCGTATAATACGGCTGCTTAAAGAACTTAAAAGAAGCAGAGATCTTGCGCTTATACTCATCACCCATGACCTGTATTTGGCTCTTGAGCTTTCCGCCAGGCTTATTGTAATGTATGGCGGTGAAATCGTTGAGGACGGAATAATAAAAGGCCCGGAGGATGCCTGTCATCCCTATACAAAAGCGTTGTTTGAGATAATACCAGATCTAAGATCAAAAAAAAGGGATTTTAAGGTGATAGAGGGCAATGTGCCTGATGCGGGAGCCGAAAGGGATGAATGTTCATTTTATGACAGATGCCCGTATGCCCGCCGAGCCTGTAAAAAGGCCAGGCCGGAGATGAAAAACCGCAAAGGGCACCGCTGCCGGTGCCTGTATCCTTTGAAATGAAGAAAGGACTATAAATGGAAGAACTTCTTAAGGCTGTTAATATTAAAAAGTCATTTACTGTTGAAAAAATGATGTTTGAAACAAAAGAGAGCGTGAGAGCTCTTGATGATGTCAGTTTTCAGATGAATGAAAAGAACATAACCGCGGTCGCGGGCGAATCAGGTTCCGGAAAAACAACGCTGGCGAGATGTATTGCGGGGCTGGAAACTCCGGATTCGGGAACTATTTTTTTCAGGGGCAGGGAAATTGATTATAAAGATATGGATATCCGCAGAAAAATACAGTATATATTTCAGGATACTTACAGCTCACTCAGTCCGCGGATGAAAATAAAAGCAATTATCGCGGAGCCTTTGGAGTTCCATTTCGGATATAAGGGCGGTATACTTGAAAAAAACATACGCCGCTGTATGGAAATGGTAAATCTTTCCGGGAATCTGTCTGAAAAGTACCCTCACGAACTCTCGGGAGGGCAAAGACAGCGGGCGGGAATGGCAAGAGCGCTTGCCATGGAGCCTGACCTTCTTATAGCGGATGAACCCGTATCATCGCTGGATGTTTCCATACAGGCTCAGATATTGAAACTGCTTGTTGAACTTAACAGGGATCGGGGTATAGGAATAATATTTATAACGCATGATCTGAGGATAGTTAAGAATCTTGCGCACGATATAATGATCATGAAGGACGGGAAAGCAGTGGAAACAGGCAGTGTTGATTCTGTATATGCGGATCCCCGCAGTTCTTATACAAAGCTTCTTTTGTCTTCAATCCCCGGATCACCGTATAAGTAGTTCAAAGTTCAAAGTTCAAAGTTCAAAGTTCAAAGTTCAAAGTTCAAAGTTCAAAAGTTCAAAAGTTTAAAAGTTTAAAAGTTTAAAAGTTTAAAAAATGAGCTTTGAGTTTTGAGAAGAGCAAAACATAGTTTCAAGTTCAAGTGAAAGAGACCAATACCGCCGGGTTTTTGTTTTGGGGGCAGGGGGATTTAGTATTTAACGCCGTGCCTGTAAAACAAACACCGGCCCCCGGCGCTGTTAAAACGGCATCCCGCCGCCAAAGGGGAGGCCGCCGCCTCCGCCCCTCTTTTTTTTGCCCATTTTTTTCATCATTTTTTTTGTTCTTTCAAACTGCTTTATGAATTTATTTATTTTTTCAAGGGGGAGCCCCGAGCCCTTGGCTATTCTTTTTTTTCTTGACGGATTTAGCAGGTCGGGTTTGGCTCTTTCGCGGGGTGTCATTGAAAGGATAATTGCCTCAATATGCTTTATTTCTTTTTCGTCTATTGACATATTGTCAAGCCCCATTTTACCCGCCCCGGGTATCATTTTCATTATTTCTTCAAGGCCGCCCATATTGCGCATCATTTTCATCTGTTCAAGAAAATCCTCAAAAGTAAAAGAAGCTTTGCGTATTTTTTCTTCCGCTGCTTTGGCGTCCTGTTCAGTGGCGTTTTTCTGGACTTTTTCCGCCAGAGAAACAACATCGCCCATACCGAGTATTCTTGATGCTATTCTGTCCGGATGAAACGGCTCCAGGCGGTCTGTTTTTTCTCCGGTCCCCATGAATTTTATGGGAACGTTTGTTATATGTTTCATGCTGAGTGCGGCTCCGCCTCTTGCGTCGCCGTCAATCTTGGTCAGGATTATACCGGTTATGCCGAGAGCGTCATTAAAACTCTTTGCTATGTTCACGGATTCCTGCCCCAGCATCGCGTCTCCGACAAGCAGTATTTCGCCGAATGGAACAGATGCTTTCATATTTTTGAGTTCATTTATCAGTTCATCGTCAATATGCAGCCTTCCCGCCGTATCAAAAACCGCGGCGTCAAAAACATTTTTTTGTATTTCTTCGTATGCGTTTTTTACTATTTTCACTGAATCATCGGAGCGCTCCGTATAAAATTCCGCACCCACACGGGAAGAAAGTTTTTCCAGCTGTTCTTTGGCGGCCGGGCGGTAAGTGTCCGCTCCGACAAGCATAATCCTTTTGAGGTCCTTTTCCTTTTTGAAATAAGCCGCAAGCTTGGCGGCAGTTGTTGTTTTTCCGGATCCCTGGAGCCCGATAAGCATTATAAGCAGAGGTTTTTTTGAATAATCCGGAGGTGAAGCGGTATCGCCGAGGAAGCGGACAAGCTCGTCCTTGACTATTTTTGTGAATTGCTGTCCGGGGGAAAGGGACCTTAAAACGCTTTCTCCCATGGCTTTTTCTTTTACGCAGGAAATAAATTCTTTTACGACTTTATATGAAACATCAGCTTCCAGAAGGGAAAGGCGTATCTGTTTTACTGCGTCTTCGATATTTTTTTCTGAAATTATGCCTTCGCCTTTTATTTTACGGAAGACAGAATCAAGTTTTGATGAGACAGTCTCAAACATTTATATTCCCAGTGTCTGCTTGAAATCCCGTATGGCGGCGGCGGGATCCGGTGATGAGAAAAAAGCGCTGCCCGCGACAAGAATATCAGCCCCCGCGTCATAAGCCTGCTGAGCGGTGTTTTTCTTGATGCCTCCGTCTATTTCTATGAGGCAATCATAGGAGCCGCGGTCTATTATTTCACGCAGTTTTTTTACTTTGGCAAGCTGTTCGGGCATAAAGGACTGCCCGCCGTATCCCGGTTCAACGCTCATGACAAGAACAAGATCAAGCCGGTCAAGATATTTGAGTATATTTTCAACAGGTGTTAAAGGCTTTATTGTCATCCCTGCTTTTTTGCCGGATCTTTTTATTTTGTCAAGAAGTTTTAACGGGTCCTTGCAGGCCTCTTCGTGAAAATTAATGATATCGCATCCCGCGTTTATGAAATTTTCCGCGTGTTTTTCCGGTTTTTCCACCATTAAATGGGCGTCAAATGTCATTTCTGTAAGGGGCCTTATTGAACTTATAATCTTGGGGCCGAAGGTTATCTGGGGTACAAAGCAGCCGTCCATTATATCAAGATGCACAAAATCCGTTTTTTCATTTTCCAGAATTCTGATCGTATCCTTGATGACTGAAAAATCAGAGTCAAGAATTGAAGGCGCAAGCATTTTTTTTCTCATTCATCAGCCTCCGGTGCGGGAAATTCTTTTTCGGATTGCAGCCGGCCCGATATAAAGAACTGCGCAAGAGCATCGCCTCTGACCGCGGCCTCTGCTCTTATCGGAGCGCCGGGTTCGGTTATGCCGCTGTAGACGGTTTCGCTTCCGCTTAAACTGAGTACGTTTACCCGCGCGAATTTTGAACTTTTATGGCCCGTAAGCCTGAAATCAATGTTTATAAGCCTCCGTTTAAGTCTGATATCGTCATCCTGGCGGTTGGCGATCATTGTTATCGGGGTTTCCTTGTTTACTTTATATCCGGGCGCGGGCGCCTGTTCGAGGATTATGCCGGATTCAAGCGAATTGTCGGTTGAAACAGAAAGTTTTTCAACAAAAAGATCTTTTTTTCTGAGAAGCCGGTGAACGTCAAATATATTTATTCCTGTCACATCCGGCATTATATAATCTTTTGGATTTTCGCCGCTGCTGACGAGAATGTTCACGGAATAATTGAATGGAACTGTTTCTCCGGGCGGCGGGGATTGTGACAGTACGGTGTTTTCCTCCGCACTGTCCGAAACGCTTGTTTCATATCCCGGCTCCAGGTCGGCGTTTCTCAGCATAAGCAGCGCCCGGGCTTTGGGAAGATTTTTTATGTCCGGAACAGTAACCATTTTTGAGCCTTTGCTGACGGTGACATATACAAGTCTGCCCTTTTTTATTTTTGTTTTGGGTTTTGTATTCTGGTCAACTATAAATCCTTCGGCATATACATTGCTGTAAACTTCATTTTCTATACGGATCTCAAGATCCAGTTTATTTGTCGCTTTTTTTGCGTTTTCAAAGGAAACACCCCTGAAATCCGGCATTGTTATGGTGCTGAAAGCAGATATGAACCATATAACCGCATAAGTACTGGCCGCAAACAGTATTATTCCCAGAAAAACAAGCCTGAAAATATAAGAAACTTTAATTTTGGACAATGTTTTAAACCTCATAAAAAATAAAAATTTTCCCGAAGGATATTTTTCAGTATAAATACCAATACGGGATCTGTAATATTATATAGAATAGACTCATAAAAGCAAGGGTAAAATTAAAACTTTAAATTTTAAAGATACAGGAACCGGTTTAAAACGGGGCGGAAATTGTATTTTTCCGCGGGAGCACGGTGTTTTATGTATATATTTGATTAAAAGATCTCTTTAGAAACTCTGCCGAAAGCGTTTGACTTAAATCAGCAGGTTATAGTATAATTTTCTAACTATCCGGGAGTATAAAGGAAGGTACAGTAATTACAAAGAAAAGTTGGAGGTGCGTTAGTGGCTCTTTTCTTCGGGCAGATGATACATTGGTGGTTTGTTTCCGTTCTCATAGGAGTTATGGCGGTTCCTGTAAGTTTTATGATCTTCAGAAAATCCCACGACAGGGGATATATGTTTTCCAAGATCATAGGTATTTTTCTTATAGGTTATTTTTCCTGGATTATTGGCTTTGCCGCGTTTAATACGGCTGTCATATACGGCGTTATACTGGCAATATCCGGGGTATCAGCCTATATATTTATTAAAAACAGGGAAAAAATATTAACAGAACTGAAGGAAAGAACGGGTCTTATAATAATAACAGAATTATTTTTTCTTTTTGTTTTTCTTGCGTATGGTTTTTTCAGAATGTATCAGCCGGATATTGTAGGGACCGAAAAGTTTATGGACTTTGCTTTTATGAACGCCATAACAAGGGCGGACTCCATGCCGCCCTATGACCCCTGGATGTCGGGGGTCAGTGAAGCGGGCAGACAGCTTCATATGAGTTATTATTATTTCGGATACTTTATGATGGCGCTTATGTTCAAGCTCACGGGAATAGCGCCCGGCTCCGCGTATAATCTTGCGGTTATTTATACGGTTGCGCTGTCTGCGCTGGCTGTCACGGGCCTGTTGTTTAATATCACAAAGAATTACCTTATAGGTTTTCTCGGAGCGGCTTTTCTTCTTGTTATCAGCAATCTTGACGGATTCATACAGGTTGTCTCCGCGGGATGGAGTACAAATGGATTTAACTGGTGGACAAGTTCAAGAATAATCGATTATCCGGGCTATGATATAACAATAAATGAATTTCCGTTCTTCTCGTTCCTTCTCGGGGACCTTCATCCCCATCAGATGGCAATTCCGTTCGTGCTGCTTGCTTTAAACACGGCATTTTATTTTATCAAAACAGGCAAAAAACGGCTTTTTGAGAAAAATATAAGTTCTATTTCCCTGCTTGTGTTTTCCGGGCTTGTTCTGGGAGGACTCTGGTTTATAAACAGCTGGGATTTTCCGACATATTTTTTTGTGACAATGCTCTGTATTCTTTCTTATAAGTATTCGCTTTCGGAAAAAAAAGAGGACAGCATAAAAGATACAGGCAAGGCTGCCGCTGTTATTCTTGCGGCCGCGGTTATTCCTTATCTTCCATTTTCGCTTTTTCACGGCTCTCAGGTGAAGGGCATAGGCCTGGTTAAGGCAAATACGCAGCTGAAAGATTATCTTACAATATTCGGCGTAATGCTGTTTCCTATACTGACATTCCTGCTCTTCAGATTTATAAATTGGACCTTTGCAATGAAGCTTCAGGGCGCGGCCGGTTCAAAGGTAAGAAAAAGAGAAGAATTCTGCCCCCGCTGCGGCCGCGTTATCAGGGAAGGGAAGAAAATATGCGGAGGCTGCGGCTACAGGATTACCGGCGACGAAATGCTTCTGGGCGGGGAAGAGCTTCCGGTTAAAAAATCCAATAAAACAGTTATGTCCTTTGTAAAACTGTTTGTGGATCCGTCGGCCCCCAAGGATAATAAAATATATATTTTTGCGGGCGGCGCGTTTGCCCTTGCGCTTGCGTTTGTCGTATTTAAATCATTAATGGATCCGCCGAATATAGGGGTATTTATAGGAATAATGTTTCTGCTTGCCGCGTTTGTTGTGCTTATGGGATCCACAAAAACAGAACATCCGGAAAATCAGTTTGTCATTATTCTGATATTCACAGGTTTTTTCGCGTCGTTTGGGTGTGAGTTTCTGCGTATTGTTGATACTTTTTCAAGACCGGGCCAGCATGTGCCGCTTGAAAGAATGAATACGGTATTTAAGTTCTATTATCAGACATGGATACTTTTTTCTGTGGCTGCCGCGTATGGTTTTTTCTGGGTGAAACATTTTTATCTTAGATTCAAACCGGGATATTTCAGATGGATATATTACTCTGTATTTACGACGCTTATAATAATGGGTCTTTTTTATCCTTTTGCGGCCGGCAAAGTTAAAACCGATAATTACAGCAAGGGGCTGAGCCTTAACGGGACAGACTTTCTGCAGTGGAGAAAATATGAAGGCCGGATTCCTGCCATGGATGACTGGCTGGTCATAAAATGGATAAATAATAATGTGGAAGGAAATCCTGTTGTTCTTGAAGCATGGGGCGGACAGTATACGGAATACGCGAGAATATCTTCATTTACCGGGCTTCCGACAGTGATAGGATGGCCCGGCCACGAACTCCAGTGGCGCGGATCCGGCGATGAGGCAGGCAGAAGACAGGCTGTTGTAAATAAAATATATGAAACACTTGATGAAAATGAAGCAATGGAACTTATTGAGAAATACAATATTGAATATGTTTATGTAGGCCCACTTGAAAGGGAGAAATATAATAATTCTCCGGGGCTTAATAAATTTTCGGATTTTATGAGTATTGTGTATACGACTCAAAATGGTTCGGTGCTTTATCAGGCAAAAAAATCAGATGTGCGGGCAGCCCCGTAATATTAATTATTCAGGAGGAAAGAAATGGATGATGCATTAAAATGCCCTAAATGCGGCGCTGATAATCCAAAGGACAATAAATTCTGCGATACATGCGGGTATAAGGTCGCTGTTAAACCCCAGCCCAAAAAAACAGATAAACGGGAAAAAACAAAGAAAAAACCCCCGAAAAAAGAGGAAGAACAGAAAAACAAACCCGCGGAAACGCCCGGAGCAGGCGCTCGCCCCGCATATGAAGAAACTCCGGGAGTGAAATTCGGGGGGATTGCTTTAAACTGGGAAGTTGTGGTATGGCTGCTTATAATTATTCTGGCAGCAATAAGCAGATTTGCGGTTCTTGGAGACAAGCCTATGCACCATGACGAAAGTATGCACGCGTTTTATTCGTGGAAACTTTTTAAGGGGATGGGTTACAGTTATAACCCGATGCTTCACGGGCCGTTCTTGTTTCACGCAAACGCTTTTATATATTGGATATTCGGAGCTTCGGATTATACCGCCAGGGTTATGCCCGCGCTTTACGGCATGATGTGTATAGTAATATTATGGTGGTTTAAGCCTTATCTCGGCAGAATGGGGGCGGCTGCGGCTGCTCTTCTTATGGCTGTTTCGCCGGCGTTTATGTATCAGTCCAGATATATAAGGAATGACATATATATTGCGGGGGATACCCTGATTATGCTTTTGGGGCTGCTTAAGTTTTTTGATACAAAAAAACCTTTTTGGCTTTATTTTGCGTCTGCGGGCCTTGCTCTCTCCTGGGCCACAAAAGAAAACACATACATTACGGGGTTTATATTTTTTACGTTTTTTGTTGTCTGGTGGGTATGGGAGTATTATCTGAAAACAAACGGGGAAGAAGAAGAATTTGAGGAAGATGATAAGATCCATTCAACGCTCGGTTTTCTTTTTAGAACAAAAAAGGGAATTAAGGTGTTTGTGAACGCATTGCTGCTTTTTGTGATAATACACGCGTTTTTGTTTTACGGGAAACAGCCCAATGCCGGGTTCTGGACAAATCTGAAAGGGATATGGGACGGTTATACCGCTTCATTGATATATTGGCTGGGACAGCATGAAGTGGAAAGAGGAAGCCAGCCAAAAAGTTTTTATATACTTATAACGCTTTTTTATGAGCACATTACGGTGTTTTTTGGATTGATTGCGTCTGTTTTTTATCTTCTGAAAAAAGAGAGGCGGACATTTATAAATCTGTTTCTTGTTTACTGGTGGATTGTGGCGCTTTTTATTTATTCCTGGGCAGGAGAAAGAATGCCATGGCTTATGCTGCATCCGCTTTTGCCCATGCTTTTGCTGGCAGGGAAATTCTGCGGAGAAATGTTTCAGAAAAAAGAATGGAGCTGGCAGCGCCCCGCGGGTATTGCGGTCTTTGTATTTCTGACACTATCAACTCTGAGCGGAGCCATAAATGTATCTTTTTACGGAAAAGGCGCTTCTCCCAAAGAATCGCTTGTATATGTTCAATCTTCAACGGATACGCTTAAAGTTGTTGAAAAAATAGAAACGGTGGCCAGGGCGCTTAAAGCGGAAAAATGGGCGAGTAATGAGTTTCGCTCATATGACATATATGATATTGAAATGTCCATAGAGGATTACTGTTCCTGGCCGTTTGCCTGGTATCTCAGGGAATACAACAATATCGCGTACCCTCCAAGGAATATTCCGAAAAGCGCAAAAGGAAAAAAAGCTATTATTTTATCCGGCATTGAAGAAGCCTCAAGAGGGCACGATGAAAGAGTAAGAAAAATGCTGGAAGATGAATATGTTTATCAGCGTTTCCATTTGAGGGAATGGTGGGCCCCGGATAATAACAAGTGGAAAAATGCCCCGCCGGGTGAGAAAATAAAAATGCTTTTTGACAGGGTTGTATACAGGGATGTGTGGAGCCCTCTCGGAGCTTATGATTTTGTTGTATATGTAAGAAAAGATATTCAGAAATACTGGTGGCAGTAAATTATTTTTATCATAAAGCAGTGATGTTAACGGTTATTTTCTTATTTTATGGAGGTTAAGATATGATTTCAAGGCAGGAGCTCGTTATATCCATAGTGCTGTTTTTCTGTATTATAATTCTTATATTTAATAAATTCAGTACGGAGAATGTAAGAGGAGATAACCGGAAGCAGACGCCTCAAAACGTTGACGCTGCTCAGGATGGAGCGTTTTTAACTCCCAGAGATATAGCGGTTGATACAAAAGGCGATGGAAGCGTTTATGTTGTTGATTCAAAGAATAACAGAATACAGAAGTTCGGGCCTGACGGGCGTTTTATTCTTGCGTGGGGTTCGGAAGGAAACGGCCCCGGACAGTTTAAAGACCCCTGCGGAATAGATCTGGGGCCCGGCGGCAGTATTTATGTCAGTGATACCTGGAACTCAAGGGTTCAGGTATTTACCGCAACCGGCCGGTTTATTATGGAGTTCGGCAGGGAAACAGGTATGTGGGGCCCGCGGGATCTTGTGGCGGCAAAAAGCGGGAATATATTTGTGGCGGATACAGGGAACGGCAAGATAGAAAAATTTTCAAAAGACGGAGAGCATCTTATGACAATAGGCACAAAAGGCAGCGGAGAATTGGAATTTATGGAGCCTTTTGGAATGGTTCAGGGGCCGGACGGGTATATTTATATACTGGACAGGCTGAATTTCAGGGTCCAGAAGATAACCGAAGAAGGCGGATACGCCGGAGAATTTAAGGTGGACGGATGGGACAAGGGCCAGATCGTGAACGGCTGCCTTATGGAGCCTTATGCTTCTGTTTCACCGGACGGGAAATATATATATATAACAGATTCTTCAGAAGGACAGATTATAAGGTATGACTTGGACGGTAAAAATAAAAAAGTTTTTGCAGAGGATGAAAACGGAGAGGATTTGTTCGTGTGCCCGATAGGCGTGGCCGCGGGAACGAACGGAAAAATATATGTCACAGATGCGGGGGCGGGGCGTTTAGTGTCGTTTACGGATAAATAATAAGGTTTAAGGAGGTATAAGAATGGCGGCAAAAAAAGCAAAAAAAGCAAAAACCGCGAAAAAGCCCGCGGTAAAAAAGAAAACGGTGAAAAAGAAAAAAACAAAAAAGAAAAGCGGGAAAAAGAAGAAAAAGGGCGGAGTTAATTATTTCGGGCTTCTTATTATACTGGCGGTGATCGCGGGAGTAATAATGTTCGCTAAAACACAGGGAAGCGATCCGGTGAAGTATATAAAAGCGCAGAAAATAACGGAATTTTCAGGCGCTGATAAAGGGGGGCCGCTTAACACGCCCAGAGGCTTGGCAGTATCTTCTGACCGGCATTTGTATGTTGTGGATCAGAAAAATTCAAGAATTGTAAAATACAGGCTTAACGGAGAACCGGTTTTGAGCTGGGGCAGTGAAGGCGAGGACGAAGGAGAGTTTAAAGAACCGTCGGGCGTGGGTGTTGACGGCGAAAACAATGTTTATGTGGCTGATTCATGGAACGGCAGAATACAGAAGTTTACAGAGGACGGGAAATTTTTAAAGAGTATAGGGGGGACCGCGGGCGGTTTTTACAGCCCCAGGAATGTTGCGGTTAATGCCTATGGTATGGTATTTGTTGCGGACACGGGCACATCACGGATACACAGGTTTGATACGGAATTTAACCGTATAGGCAAGCCTTACGGAGAAAGAGGCAAGGCATTCGGCGACTTCCGGGAAGTGTTTGGGCTTGCGTTTGATTCTCAAAAAAGACTGTACGTGGGGGATCCGGGCAACAGGAGAATAATGGTTTTGACATCGGATCTTCAGCCGGCCGCGCAGATAAATGTAAAGGGATGGGAAACAGCTTCTCCCATGTGGCCCATGACAGCCGTGGATTCAAGGGATTATCTTTATGCTGTTTCTTCCGGAACACAGGATATATGGGTTTATGATACAAAGGATCCTAAATTCAAATATATAGGCACCATAAAAAATAATACAGACGGAAAGCCTCTTTTTAATAATCCGCTGGGAATTGCCGCGGATAAAGACGGGAATATATATGTGTCCGAGACTTCAAAAGGCAGCATCGTGAAAATACGCCCTGTTTTTGAATGATCGTGCGGAAGGTTATGTAATTGCAGGCGGATAAAAAGGACGCGCTTTTAAAAGATTCCATCATAATGTTTGCAGCTACAAGTATTGTGAATTTATCCAATTTCGGGTTCCATATGTACGCTACACGCAGTCTGGGCCCGGAAGGATACGGAATTCTTGCGGCGATGCTGGGCCTTCTTGTTATCGTCAGCATGCCCGCTGTTTCTCTACAGCTTACACTGGCAAAGAAAACAGCGGTTTTCAAGGCGCATGAAAGATTCGGGAGCATAGAGCATCTTTTTAAAAAAGCCTCAAAATGGTTCTTTTTTCTGGGTGTGGGATATTTTGTTTTTTTCTTTTTAACCGCGGATTTGCTGGGGACGTTTCTGAACATAGATGATAAAATACTCGTGTATATTCTCGGGATGATATCCATAGCGTCTCTTTTGATGCCGGTGGTAAGAGGGATCCTGCAGGGGCTGCAGAAATTTATCGGGCTCGGGGCAAATCTTATTATTGACGCGGTTCTGAGGATCGTGTTTCTTTTTCTTTTTATATGGTTTGGATGGGGAGTCAGAGGGGCAATGGGAGCTTCGTTTTTCTCGGCTCTCTGCGCGTTTGCCGCGGGTTTTGCGGTCCTTTCGTTTATTTTCAGGTATAAAGAGGAAAATGCGGATGTGATAACAAAAAGAGAACTTTTTAAATACGCTTTCCCGGTTTTTTTCTCAATGCTGGGCCTTTCTGTTTTGAGTTATCTTGATCTTATTATGGTAAAGCATTTTTATTCCCGGGAGGAGGCGGGTTTCTATGCCGTTACATCCATTGTGGGAAAGGCGTTTTTGTTTTTTCCGGGTGCCGTTGTGATGACGCTTTTTCCGAAAGTATCCGAGCAGCATGAACTGAACAGGGATACTATAAAAATGCTTTATAAAGGGCTGGCGCTTACAGCCGGGATAAGTGCGATAGGGATAGCATTCTGTTTTTTTCTTCCGGATTTTGTTATATGGATGCTTGCGGGAGGAGGCAGATATTATGAAATATCGGGAGTCGTAAAAGTCTTTGGAGCCGCGATTCTGCCTCTGGTTCTTTTTAATGTTGTTATCAATTATTCGCTGGCGGTTCAAAAATATACCTTCATATATATAATGTTTGCGGGTATAATGGCATATGCGGCATTGTTGTGGTTTTTTCACGGCAGTTTTTTTCAGGTGCTGGCAATATTATTTATTGTTAATCTTGTTATACTTGCCGCGTCGCTGATAAGCCTTGGAATAAAAACGAAAAGGAGAACAGATTTTTGAAACAAAAAAAACTTTCGGTTTTAATGCCGATGTATAACGAAGGGCTGAAAGCCGCCGCGAATATTCTGGAAACAGACGCTTATTTTAAGGACCTGGGCATAGATTATGAAATTGTTGTTGTGGATGACGGGTCCGCGGATATGACTTATGATAAAGCTCTTGAGGCGGGGAAAGAGCATATAAAAGTGATTAAACTTGAAAAGAACGAGGGCAAGGGCGAAGCGTTAAGACGGGCCTTTGACAATTCGGTGGGTGACCTTGTAATGTTTCTGGACGGGGATCTTGACATACACCCCGAGCAGTTTGTGGCTCTTTTTGAGGTTATGAAAAAAGAAAATGCGGATGCGGTGATAGGCTCAAAAAGACATCCTGATTCTGTTTTGAATTATCCGCTTAAAAGAAGAGTTATGTCAGCGGTTTATTTTTTTATTGTCAAGATAATGTTCGGACTGCCGCTGCGCGACACACAGACAGGCATAAAACTTTTCAGGGCAGAAGTGCTGAAAAAAGTGTTTCATAAAGTTCTGATCAAAAGATATGCTTTTGACCTGGAACTCCTGATACTTATTCATTATTACGGATTTAAAATATCCGAAGCTCCGGTCGTTGTTGACTATAAAGGCAAATACGGGCATATATCCCCGAAGCTTATATTTAAAATGCTGTGGGATACCGGGGCGGTATTTTACAGGCTGCGTATAAAAAGATATTATGATAAAAAAGACTGAATAAAAGATGCGAAAGGATGAATCAGACGGCATGGACATAAAGGTGAGCGTTGTTATACCCGTGAAAAAGATAAATGATTACATAAGAGAGTCCCTTGCTCATATGAATACAATAGATTTTGATAAAAGCCGGCTGGAAGTGCTGGTGCTTCCGGATGACGGAGAAAAGCCGGAAGGGGACTATTTATTTGATGTAAGAATTATTAAAACGGGCCATATACCGCCCGGAGACAAGAGGGATATCGGGATAAAAGAGGCGAGAGGGGAGATTGTGGCGTTTATTGACGATGATGTATTTCCCTCAAAGACATGGATGAAAAGAGCTGTTGAAATCTTTGAAGCGGATGAAAATGCCGCGGCCGCAGCCGGTCCGGCTGTTACCCCCTGCAATGATTCGTTTATGCGGAAAGTCAGCGGTTACATATATTCATCCTTTCTTGGGGGCGGGGCGTATTTTTACAGGTATTTTCCCGCAAAAGCAAGGGAAGTTGACGATTATCCATCCTGCAATCTTATAGTAAGAAAAAACGTGCTGGATAAGATCGGGGGGTTTAATACGGAGTTCTGGCCCGGCGAGGATACTGTTATATGCCTTAAGATAATCCGGGACCTTAAAATGAAAATAATCTATGATCCGGATGTACTCGTATATCATCATCGGCGGGAGTTTCCGAAAGGACATTTAAAACAGGTGAAAAGCTACGCGGAGCACAGGGGCTATTTTGTGAAGCGTTTTCCGAAAACATCGCTGAAGGTTTCTTATTTTATGCCGTCGTTCTTTGTTATGTATCTTTTGAGTTTTGTTTATCCCTTGCTTTTCTCCGGGGATATTCTGCTTATATGGTCGGTTCCGTTATTTCTGTATCTGTTGGCGCTTGCGGCGGATGCGATAAGAGGGAAAAAACTGAAATACGCGTTTTTTACTGCCGCGGGTATATTTATGACGCATCTATATTACGGGGTGTATTTTTTAAAAGGGATTTTTGCGCCCCGGCTCAGAGAAGAGGTGAATAATAAATGAAAGTAATGGTATCTTATCCGCCGCTGAAAGGGCCCGGCACTCCGACGCTGGGGCAAAACCGCCAGTTTCAGTGGTTTCATAATCCTTCATTTATATATCCGATGGTTCCTGCTTCGGCCGCGACGCTGCTTAAGGAAAAAGGATATGATGTTCTGTACAATGATTCTATAGCGGAAAAAATCAGCGAAGAAGATTATGAAAAGCTTCTGCTTGCCGAGAAACCGGATTTGATCGCGATTGAAACAAAGACCGCTGTTGTTAAACAGCACTGGGAAATAGAGAAAAAGATCAAACAGGTGCTTCCCGGGGTAAAAACCGCAATAATGGGGGATCATGTGACCGCAATGCCCGAAGAAACAATGAAGAATTCAGGGTTTGATTATGTGATAACGGGCGGGGACTATGATTTTATGCTTTTGAGTATTGCGGATAATATTTCCGGAAAAGCAGCGCTTGAAAAAGGCATATGGTACAGGGACGGGGAGGATATAAAAAATACGGGTTTATTTGAACTCAAACATGATCTTGACAGTCTTCCTTTTATTGACCGGGAGCTTACAAAGTGGAAGCTTTATGGAGAGAAATTCTTCAAATATAAACCTTATACATACACAATGACCGGGAGAGACTGCCCCTGGGGCAGGTGCACTTTCTGTTCTTGGACAGGGCTTTTTCCGAAGTTCAGGACCCGTTCGCCTGAGAGTCTTCTTGCGGAAATAGATATGCTTGTGAAAAAATACGGCATAAGAGAGGTATTTGATGATACAGGAACGTTCCCCAGAGGCGCCTGGCTGAAAAAATTCTGTGAAGGGATCATGGAAAGAGATTATAAGATATCTTTACTCGCTAATTTCCGGTTTGATTATATGAACACTGAAACCGCGCCATTGATGAAAAAAGCAGGTTTCAGGCTTATGAAGTTCGGCCTTGAGTCGGCAAATCAGAAAACCCTTGATATGCTTCAGAAAGGGACCAAGGTGGAGGATATTGAAAAAGGCTGCAAAATAGCAAAGGATAACGGCATAGGCGTGCATCTTACCATAATGGTGGGATATCCCTGGGAAACCGCGGATGATGCCTCAAGAACGCTTGAAATGGCCGGAAAACTGCTTGATAAAGGACTCGCGGATATGCTTCAGGCAACGGTTGTGACTGCTTATCCGGGAACTCCCCTGTTTGATCAGGCTTTGGAAAACAACCGGCTGAGATTTAAATTCGGAGAATGGGAAAAATTTGATATGAGGGAGCCTGTGTTTAAGACTCCTGATATGACACCCGAACAGGTGGTCGCGAAATGCAACGCAATATACCGGTCGTTTATGACCCCGAGATTCATTGCCCGCCAGATAGTTTCCATAAGGTCAGTTGACGATATGTCGTTTCTGTTCAAAGCCGCAAAAGCAGTAAGCGGGCATATTATGGATTTCATGAAGATAAGGAAATAAAGATCATGGGGAGCGCAGATAACCCTTTTGTATCGGTTATAATACCGGTTTATAATTCGGAGAAAGTTATAGCCCGGTGTCTTGATGCTGTTTTGGATCAGGATTATCCGAAGAATAAAATGGAAATAATACTGTCTGATGCGGGTTCAAAGGACAAAACTCTTGATATTGTAAGGTCCTATACGGAAAAAATAAGCATAATTATAACGGATAATCCCCTGAAAACGGGAGAAGCGGGAAAGGCCGCGGGGATAGACAAAGCAAACGGAAGTATACTTGCTTTTATTGACAGTGACAATATTATGCCGGGACCTGATTTTATTTCCGGAATGGTAAAACCTTTTGAGGACGATCCGGAGATAATGGGCACGGAGCCGCTTTATTTTGTTTATGAAAAAAAGGACAGGCCCCTTACCAAGTATTTTGCTTCATCCGGTGTTAATGATCCTTTGTGTCTTTTTATAGGGAATTATGACAGATACAGTTTTATAACAGGGAAGTGGACCGGTTTTGATCTTGCGGAAGAGGAAACAGATGAATATATCAAAGTGACTCTTGAGGAAAAGAAAATACCCACGATCGGCGCCAATGGAACATTTTTAAGAAAAGATCTGCTTAAAAAAGTAAATTATAAACCGTATATGTTTGATATTGATGTTGTTTATGAAATGCTCAAGAACGGGAACCGTAAATTTGTAAAGGTTAAAACAGGCATTATACATATATATGCTCCAAAACTGAGTTCGTTCATGAAAAAACAGCACCGCAGGATAAGTGATTATCTTTTTTTTAATAAAGAAAGACAGCGTTCTTATCCCTGGGGTGGTTTTCCTTTAAAAGGTATTTTTTTGTTTGTCGTTTACTGCGCGGCGGTTATACCTCTTGTTTTTCAGGCTGTGAAAGGTTTTATACGAAAACCGGCATTATACTGGATTTATCATGTCCCTGTTTGTGAGGCAACACTTTTCATATACGGATGGACATTTTTAAAAGCAAAACTAACAGGCAAAGCCGGCATGAAAAACAGAGATAATTACAGCCAGTGAAGAAGTGTTTAGAGAGAGGGTTTGGTTTTGATTTTTTTATTTTTAAACCAAAAATATACGGATTGCGGATGAAACGTACGGCATGGAATGCTCTATGGAACGTCCTATAGCATAGAGTGTCAGAAAAAATCAGCAATTAAAAATGCATATTCTTCCGGATTGCAAGTTTTATTGCAACACCTCATAGAATCAAAGTCTTTTTTTTTTGCACATACAGGAACACTTAATTCATACAGTTATTTATGTTTCCCTCAGGACACTTTCCTATCCC
>CAYTNY010000026.1:0-26898 GCA_964439215.1 uncultured Spirochaetia bacterium | reverse complement strand
TATATTCTTAAGTGTTCAGCCGCTGCTTAACCCCCTCCAAGAGTATGTAACAGGCAAAAAGACTGCCTGCAACATACTCTATCCTCCCCCATAGAGGTGGAGGGGAAAGACAGCATGAAAAAGAGTTCAGGCTTTTCAGGGACATATAACCCCTCTCCTGCTTCAAAAACACATCTTCATGTATTTATACGGGCTGTCATAATATCTTTGTAGGGGAGGGTCCGTGTACCCTCCCGGTTTTTTTATTTTAATACCCTTATATTAATTCCCGACAAATACATATAATTCCATTTACCCGCGTAAATATGCAGCCACTCCTCTGCTTTATTATTGCATTAATTTGTATTGCAGCGTATCCTGCCGCATCTAGAATTAAAACCCGGCTATTTAGATGCCCGGAAAATTGGATGTTTTGTTTTCACAAAACAAAAATCACTAAACATATATTTACCATCCGGCCGAGTATTGCTCCACACCGCGGCTGTACCTGCCAAAAAAATAAATAAAATCAGACAAAACCTGCGGTTTTCTATGACGCCTGCATCTTAAACTTATTCTCAAATGCATCTTTTTTTGCTTTTCTGTATTATATTGATATAGTAAGCTTATAGCATAAGTTTTTCCGGCTCAAAGAAAGATATAACTGTCTTGGAGGTTTTTATGAAACGCACCATTCTTTTAATTCCTTTTATCTTTTTCCTTTCATCCGCGCTGTTTTCATCCGAGCTTGTAAAAAACGGGGATTTTTCCAAAGGAACACGCGGCTGGACGCAGAACAGCAGCGGAGATATGGAAATAAAAAAAGGCAAAGACACATCATACGCATATATAAAGAACACATCCCCCCGCTACGCGGATTTTTCACAATACATCCCGGTTAATCACAAAGAAACCAGACAGCTGACAATAAAAGCGGAAATAAAAATCAAAGATGTGGTTCCCGGCGCTCAGGAATGGGAAATGGCAAGAATTATGGTGCTGTTCTTTGACGGCAAAAACAATCAGGTCGGCGGCTGGCCCGAACTCGGAAGATGGCAGGGAACATCCGGCCGCTCTGAAAAAATAAATATAATCAGCGTGCCTGAAGGCGCGGAAAAAATGCAGCTGCAGCTCCAGATGGCAAACTGCACGGGCGAATTTTGGGTTTATGACATCAGCGTAAAACCGGGCGGCGAGCTTAATATACCGCGCGAGAAAAATAATTTCATACAAAACGGCGATATGGAGTTCGGCGCCGATAAGCCTTTTTACTGGGGCGGCTGGATAAACGGCACCGGATCCTTTGAATCACCCGGTTATGAATCTCCAAACTGCTATAAAATACATAATGATAAAAAAGCCTACTCAATGATAACCCAGAAAATACCCATTGACCCCGATGCTTATGTACTTATACTTACAGGCTATGTAAAAACCAAAAATATTGTGCCCGGATCCAATACCTGGGAAAAAGCCAGAATCTCCCTTGAATTCCACGACAAAAGCGGAAACCGCACGGGCGGATGGCCGGATGTTGCCGGCGAGACAACAGACAATATCAGCGAATGGACAAAATGGGAAAACTCGTATCTGATACCCGAAGGCGCGGCATTCGCCGAAATAGCAGCCGGGCTTTTGCAGGCCTCGGGAACAATGTGGCTGGACAAAATAAGCGTTGTCCAGCGGACAAAAAACGGAGATGACATACATCCCGTAATTGCGCAGAAAGAAAACAGGGATGACTGGTGGGAATTTTCCGCAAAAAAGGACCCTTATTCGGATGATTCCGTAATAGATATGTCATATACCCTTGACGCTCCCGCCGGAAAACACGGCTTCATAAAAACAACTCCAAACGGACGGCTTGAATTTGAAAACAAAACCCCTGCTCTCTTCTGGGGAACAAACATAGTAGCGGGAAGCATATTCGGGACAAAAGAAGAAACCGATCTTATGGTTAAAAGACTGGCAAAGCTCGGGTGCAATCTTGTCAGGCTGCACCATATGGACGCCCCCTGGTCAGATCCCGGACTGATAAAAAAGGACCGGAACCACACAAAAGAATTTGACAAAGAATCCCTTGACCGCCTTGATTACCTTGTATACAAACTGAAAGAAGCCGGAATATACATATTCCTTGACTTTCTCGTGCACAGGGAAGCAAAGAAAGGCGACGGCGTTGATAATTATGAATCTGTTCCGCGCGGATTCAAAGAGGTAATATTCTTTGACGAACGCCTGAAGGAACTGACAAAAGACTACATTAAAAAACTTCTTGAACACGAAAACAAATACACAAAAACCAGATACAAAAACGAACCCGCAATAGTATTTTCCGAAATGGTAAACGAAAGCACCCTGTTTTACATTGACAGAAATCCCGATGTTTCCGAATACCATATCAAAAAACTGGACATACTGTTCAACCGGTATTTAAAGAACAAATACAAAACAATGGAGGACCTGAAACAGGCATGGGATGAAGCGGGAAAAAACAACCTTAAAGATTCCGAAAACTTCAATGACAATTCCGTAAAAAGAGCCGTATTTGACGTAAACTGGGAAGACTGGAAAACAATGTTCTCCTGCACAGGCGCGGGCAGATGCGCCGACACGAAAAAATTCTATGCGGAGACCGAGATAAAATTCTATGATGAAATCTACGACTACATACGCTCGCTCGGATTTAAAGGGCTTATTTCCGGAAGCAACCACTGGGAGCTCTGGGATGCGGAGCTTTTTGTAAACAGCCGCTACGATTTCATTGACCGCCACAGTTACTGGGATCACCCGACGGGCGGCTGGACACTGGGCGAAAACATTTCATACAAAAACCTTCCGATTTTAAAATCCCAAAAAAATTCGGCAGCCGAACTGGCTCATCAGAGAATACTCGGCAAACCTTTTACCGTAAGCGAATGGAACTGGCTCGCTCCCAACCAATACCGCTCAGGCGCGCCCGTGATAATGGCGGCTTACGCAAAATTTCAGGGCTGGGACGCGATGATGCAGTTTGATTTCGCTCAGCACAAATGGACAAATACAATAACCCATTTCGCGGATTTTTCAGGATGGTATGATACACTTTCCCAATGGCCGCTTGCGGTTATGATCTTCCGAAACGGTTATGTGCAGACCGGAAAGAACAGCATTGTTGAATACGTCTCTGAAGATGATATGTTTAACAATACCTCTTCCTCGTTCAAAGCGGTTAATGGTGATTACATGAGTTCTCATATGATTAAAATATACAAAACATTTGATAAATCAAAAGCTTCAAAACCCTTTAATCCCCGGACAAAAAAAGGGGCCGCTCTTTCAATGACCGGCGAACTTTACTGGAATCACAGAGAAGGAATCTTTCAGCTGAACACGCCGAAAATCCAGGGCATCACAGGTTTTTTAAAAAGAAAAGAATCTTTCAGAATGCCGGACATAACGGTTCAATCCAAAACAGAATACGCTTCCGTATATGCCGCTTCCCTTGACGGGGAAAATATTGCTTCATCGGAAAAACTGCTTATTAATACGGCGGGAGAAATCGCAAATTCAAATATGATATACGGAAGTTCAAGAACATCCATTATCTCAGGCGGGACATCCCCTATTATTATAGAACCCGTGTATGCGGACATAGAGCTGCGCGTGAATAAATTCAAAGCCGCGGAAATATACAGGCTGGATGAGAACGGCTGCAAAAACGGAAAGTATTCAAACTACACCATAAACAGCGCGCATAATAAAATAAATCTCATAACAGATGAAAAGTCAAAATGCCTGAATTTTTATATTGAACTTTCAAGATAATATAGAATAAACCCGGTTAGAAATCTAAAATAATAATTTAACTGAAAACCAATTTAATTAACAAGTTTAATGCTTAAAACCGCCTGTCCCGAATTACAGGATCTGCCTTTTTTCACCGAACCTTTGCGTTTGGCTATATTCATGGCATCCAGAAAATTGGCCGCATTAATATATATTTTTTCTTCAAAATGTTTTCCGGCTCCTGTATGTCCTTTTTTCACAACACATTCATAAGTCATAATACCTGCCTCCATTTACATTTATATCTGCAAGTATTATGCCAATATTATGGTTTAGATAAAAATAAATTTATTCCCTATTATTCCCTTTATTTTAAAGGTATTATTTTAAATTTAACATTTTTTTACTTCTATATAAAAAACGTTAACCTTGTCGTGGTTATCATTTCGTTAACATTGTTAACCTCAAGATTAACACATTCCCAGTTTCTTCATTTTTTTCCACAACGCAACCCGGCTGATATTAAGGACACCGGCTGCTTTTGTTTTTGAATAATTAACGCTTTTTAACGCTTCATTTATTTTCTTTTTTTCTGCTTCAAATTTCCCGTTCTCTTTATTGTCTGTTTCCGCCCGGTCAAAGATCTCTTCAGGAATATGTTCCGGCATTACAATACTGCCGTCAAACATTGCCGCAATTCTTTCCATCACATTTTCAAGCTGCCTTACATTTCCCGGCCAGGAATAGTTATTAATAATCCTTTCAGCCTCAGCGGAAAAACCTTTAAATTCTTTATTGTATTTCTCTGAAAAAATACTTAAAAAATATTTTGCCAGCAGTATAATATCTCCGCCTCTTTCACGCAAAGGCGGCATTCGGATCGGAAGCACATAAAGCCTGTAAAAAAGATCTTCCCTGAATAATCCCTCTGATACAAGTTTTCTGATATCTCTGTTTGTCGCGGTTATTATGCGTACATCCACTTTTATTGTTTCATTGCTGCCCACCTGTTCAAACTCCTTTTCCTGAACAAATCTCAGCAGCTTAACCTGCATCGCCGGAGTTATATCGCCTATTTCATCCAGAAAAACAACCCCTCCGTCAGCGGTTTCAAATCTTCCTTTTTTCTCTTTAACCGCGCCTGTAAACGCTCCTTTTACATGACCGAACAATTCTGTCTCAAGAAGCGTTTCAGACAGAGCGCCGCAGTTTACCACAACAAAAGGATTGCCGGCCCTTCCTGAGAGAGAGTGTATGGAACGCGCCGCAAGCTCCTTTCCTGTTCCGTTTCCGCCTTCTATAAAAACCGTTGTATCCACTTTTGCGGCCTTTACTATCATCTCCTTGACTTTTTTCATTGCCGGACTGTTCCCCATAATATCCAGCTCCGTGCCCGCGGCAGCGGACCGCCCCGCAAAATCCGCCATAAACCGCGAAAGATTATAAACAATATCAACACCGCTGTCATATTTCAAAAATTCCTTATAATCGTTTTTAACTTCTTCCCGCATTCCGCTTTTTACATATATTATGCCTAGATTATGAATGGCGTTTTCGTTTTCCGGATTTATTATGATGCTGTTTTTAAAATTTTCAACGGCTGCTTTTATAATACCTTTCCGGAAATACGCGAGCCCAAGATCATTGTACATATGAGATTTTTTAAAACTGTCCGGGCTGCTTTTCACTGCTTCGGTATATACTTTTATCGCCTCGTCATAATTATCATTTTTAAAATAAACATCTCCCAGGTTTGCGAGCACAAAATCATTGCCGGGCTTAAGTTTTGCCGCTTTTTCAAAAACCTCCACAGCCTTCGTATAATCACCGCGGCTCTTCCGCAGTATCCCTTCGTAAAGAAAAATTTCAGCAAGCGCGCTTTCTTTATCGGAAAATTTTCCGGAATATATAAAACTCATTTCAGGGGCCACTGTTTTTTCGTCTATTCCGCTTAAATATTCAAGGGCCTTGTTTTCATCTCCGGCATTAATACTTATGACAGCCATTGTGAGAAAAATGTCCCATCCCCAGTTCTCGCGCTCCGCGGCAGAATACTGCCGGACCGCCTCTTCATAATCCCCAAGAATAAAATTAATATCCCCTTTTATCAGAAACATATATTTCGCGTAATTTTCATTTTTTTCCAGAAGCGCGGTTTTTTTAAGGGCGCTTTCATAATCCAGAGAATCAAAATCCTCTTTTATTTTTTTTATTATCGTTTCCGGCGTTTCAACTCTGTTCCCGCACTTAGCGCAGTATTCATCTTTTTTTTCCAGCTGATTCCCGCATTTTTGACAATACATACTCATTTACTCTTTAAGTATTTTGATTTTATATCAGCCGCCCGCCCCGAAGCAATGGACGCAATTTTGGGTATATCCTGATATTTCGGTATTATTTTTTCATATATTTCCACAGCCTGCTCCCACTGCTTTTCCTTTTCTTTTTCATAACCTTCTCTGAATTCTTTTTCAAACTCAACCACCCGCGCTCTGCCCTTTTCATTCAGATGGGTTGTCCAGAAATGCCCGAGTTCCGAAAAAAACGAAATAAGAAGGATATTCACAAAATAAGCAGGAAACAAAAGCGCCAGTGAAAGATTCATAACAGTTAAAAGCCCCCACTCTTCTTTTTTCAAAAGTGTTTTTGGAATGTCCAGATGGCTTTCAGGGCTTTTTTTTATTTCTTCCAGGGCTTTTTCGGGATTAAGCTCCTTTTCTGCTTCCTTTGTATCATCCTTATTCCTGTCATTTTCCTTCTCTTTCATTTTCAGCTCCCGGTCAGTATTTGCTTATAAAAACATTATACATTAAATTTTTTTCTATAGAAACACCCAATTTTTCTGTTCTGCACAAACGCCCGAATTTTTCAAACACGGCATCCATATCCTCTTCGCGTATACCCAGTTTTCTGAGCGATACAGGCATATCCGCCGCCGCAAGCAGTCTTTCTATTTCATTATGCGCCGCCTCATCCCCTGTGTATTTTTCCTGGATCAAAAGCGCCGCGCCCACGAGTTCTCCGTGAAGAAAGCCTTTCGTGTTTGCGGCGGCAGAAAAAGAATGAGCCAGATGATGCGCAATAAAAGACGTCGGATAAAACCTGCTCATTGCCGATATAATCCCGGACAAAACTATATTTATTTCAGCAAGCTGCCTTTTTTCCGCGGTTTTTATGCCTCCCTCTTTCAGAAAAATGTTTTCCAGCATTTCTTTGGCTTTTTCCGCCGCGCTGAAAGCGCCTTCCGCACAGGGATCCGCCCGGCCGGGGAAGAACTTTTTATACGCCCTGGTCTCGTAATATTTTGCTATAGTATCAACCGCTCCCGCGGAAAAAAATGCCTTCGGAAGCTTGTCAAAAAAAACATGGTCAATAACTGTTTTGTCGGGCAGGGGGGCGTCAAGGGTTTTCATATAAACGCCGTTCCTGTCGTACATGACAGATACCGCGCTGCAGGCGGAGCAGGCTGCCGCGGACGTGGGTACCGCAATATGCATTATTTCCGGAATGTCTCTTTTTATAAGTTTGCATATATCAATGCATTTCCCGCCTCCGGCGGAAATAATTACATTTCCGTCCTTTGCGGCATTTTTGAGCCTGTTGAATTCTCCCGGATCAATACTTCCGGAAAACTCTATATACCGCGCCCCGCTTCCGCCGCATATATAGGCTCCATACTCCCGGGTTACGAACCTGTCCGCAATAAAGAAAACTTTTTTTTTCATCATCTGTTCCGAAGACATTATGTTTTCCGCGGTATTTTCCCCCGCTGCAATTTCACCCGGAAATAAAAAAGACCCGCTGCCTTCAGGCAGTGAGTCTTTTTTATTTATATGATAGTGCTTCACGCACTATTCTCCCTGGTCAACATCCTTCATGGTAAGGGAAATTTTTCCCGTTTTTCTGTCAACTTCCTTAACAACAACATTTACCACCTGGCCCTCTTTCAGGTAATCCTCAACATTGTTCACTCTTTCTTTTGCAATCTGCGAAACATGCACAAGTCCGTCTGTTCCGGGCATTATTTCAACAAACGCTCCGAAATCTTTTATTGTTTTTACGACGCCCGTATACATTTTCCCCTCTTCCGCTTCCGCTGTTAATTCTTTTATCTTTTGTATCGTCGTCTCAAGAACATCTTTATCTTCGGCAAAAATATTAACTCCGCCGTCCTGGTCAATATCAATCTTTGCTCCTGTTTCCTCAACAAGCCTTTTGATATTCTTTCCGCCCGGCCCGATAAGATCCTTGATCTTTTCTTTGTTGATCTGAAGAACGACCATTTTGGGCGCATATACCGACATTTCTTCTTTCGGCGCCGATATGACCTTATTCATCTTTTCATGAAGAATAAAAAGCCTGGCCTTTTTTGCCTCAGCCAGTGCTTTTGCCATTATCTCTTTTGATACTCCGTCTATCTTTATATCCATCTGTATCGCGGATATCCCGTCCTCTGTTCCGGCTACCTTGAAATCCATATCTCCGAAATGATCCTCCGCGCCCTGGATATCCGTCAGAATAATAAAGTCATCGCCTTCTTTAATGAGCCCCATTGCAATTCCGGCAACAGGCTTCTTCAAAGGCACACCCGCATCCATAAGAGCAAGCGACGCTCCGCAGACCGATGCCATAGAAGACGATCCGTTTGATTCAAGAATATCGGATACAACCTGAACAGTATAAGGGAAATCATCAATGTCGGGCATAACAGCCTTTATCGCTCTCTCCGCGAGATTTCCGTGCCCGATCTCTCTTCTTCCTGTTCCCATTCTTCCGGTTTCACCGACAGAAAACGGCGGGAAATTATACTGCAGATAAAACTTTTTAATTCTGTCGCCTTCCAGATCATCCATCCGCAAAGCAGAATCATCCGCGCCCAGCGTGGCCACCACAAGAGCCTGTGTCTGTCCTCTTGTAAAAAGACCGGAACCGTGGGTCCTGGGAATCACTTCTACCGCGCATTTTATATCTCTTATTTCATCAAACTTTCTGCCGTCGGACCTTATTTTATCCCTGGCAATGGAGTTCCTGATAATGGATGCTTCGGTTTCTTCAAGAATCTTTTTTATATCCGTTTTCTGAGCCGCAAATTCATCGCCAAGCTCTTCTTCCATTTGTTTAAGCGTTTCTTTTCTTGCCTCCAAAAGAGCATCGCCGCGCCCTATTTTATCCTCTATCTTCATCGCCTCAAGCATTTTGGGTTTTGAAAACGAGACGATTTTTTCCTCAAATTCAGGAGTTATAATTCTCAGTTCAGGTTCTTTCTTTTCTTTGCCCGCTTCCTTTTTGAAATCCTCAAGCTCTGCCGTGATTGCTATTATGGCATTATGCCCGGTTTCTATAACTTCAAGCATTTCTTCTTCCGTTATCAGGTCCGTTTCGCCTTCTATCATGGTAACAGCGTCTTTTGTGCCGGCGATTATGACATTTACATCCGAATCAACACGCTCTGTATTCGTTGGATTAATAACATATTGGCCGTCTATTCTTCCGACGCGAACGGCAGCCACCGGGCCCGAAAAAGGAATATCAGAAATATCAAGCGCTGTTGAAGCGCCTATAAGCGCAAGTGTGTCCGCATCCGTCTGCTTGTCGCTTGAAATAACAGTAGCGATAATCTGAACCTCGTAATAAAATCCTTTTGGAAAAAGAGGACGTATAGGCCTGTCAATCAGCCTTGCCGTTAAGGTTTCTTTTTCTCTCGGGCGCCCTTCTCTTTTAAAAAAGCCCCCCGGTATTCTTCCTGCCGCATAAAACTTTTCTCTGTATTCAACAGTCAGCGGGAAAAAATCAATTCCTTCTCTGGGTTCCTTTGCGGCACAGGCAGTTACAAGAACCATCGTATCTCCGCTTCTTACAACAACGGATCCATTTGCCTGTTTTGCCAATTCTCCCGTTTCAATAACAATCTTTTTTCCTGCCACTTCTATTTCTTTAATTTTTTTCTCCTCCATTTTTCACCTTCTTTCCGCTTATTTACGCAGATTTAATTTTCCGATGACATCTTTGTACCTGTCAAAGTTCTTTCCTTTAAGGTAATCCAGAAGACGTCTTCTTTTGCTTACCATTTTTAAAAGCCCCTGCCTTGAATGAACATCTTTTTTATGCTTTTTCAGATGTTCGGTAAGATAATTGATCTTTTCGGTAAGTATTGCAATCTGAACCTCCGGCGACCCTGTATCCTTTTCGTGAGCCTTAAACTTTCCAATAACCTCTGTTTTTTTGTCTTTCATTAAAGCCATAACTTTCTCCTTTCAGATTTTTATAATAGAATTATTCCCCAAACAGCCTTGTGGTTTATGGAATAACCCTGCCGGATAATACGTCGGCTACTCGGCAAAATCCAGCAATTGTCTTTTTTAAAATCAAATAAAATATACCATTTCACAGGTTTAATGTAAAGCGGTTTTTATGCGGTGTGGGGTGTGGGGTGTGAAAACATTGAGTTTTGAGCTTTGAGTTTTGGGTTTTGGGAAGAGCCAAACACATAAACCATCAATTTACCAAGTCTTTAATATGGTTTTGCTAAACATCCAAGCATCCAAACTTCCAAACTTCCGATATGGGTTTTGGGAAGAGCCAAACATCCAAACATCCAAGCATCCAAACTTCCAAACTTCCGATATGGGGTTTGGGAAGAGCCAAGCATCCAAACATCCGAGCATCCAAGCATCCAATATGTGGTTTGTGGAACTTTGAACTTTGAACTTTGAACTTTGAACCATTACCCCTTCTTTTCTCTTCTCAGCAGCGCAAGTATTTCAGGCGATGGCGCTATATCCAAGACAGTTTCTCCGCTGCCGCTGACAGCGGCAATATCCGCTTCATATTCAAGCAGCAGCTTTACGACATCCAAGTGCCCCTGCCTTACAGCCGCCAGAAGCGCGGTTTCTCCTTCTTTATTCTTTATATTTATATACGCCCCTGATTTTATAAGCTCCCCTGCTATATCCAGGTGTCCGTTTTCACAGGCTGCAAGCAGCGCTGAATTGCCTTTTGCATCCCTTGCATTCACATCCGCTTTTTCCATAAGCAGGCTCCGCACAAGCATAAAATAACCTTTTTCAGCGGCCGCAATAAGCGGAGTCGCGCCCAGAAAATTCTTCGCGTCAATTGCCGCGCCGGCTTTAATGAGATAAACAGCTATACCCGTATATCTTTTCTCCGCCGCAAAAAGCAGAGCAGTATAACTTCCGTAGCCTTTTGCGTTTACATCCGCGCCTGCATCAATAAGCCGTTTAACAATTTCCGGATGCCCGTTCTTTGCGGCAATTATAAGCGGTGTATACGAACCAAACCCCCGGACATTAATATCAACACCGCGTTTTATAAGTTCTTCGGTTATTTCAAGATCACCCGTTTCCGCGGCGCGTGTCAAAACACCGTTTTTTTTCGTATCTTTTATTTCCGGATCAGCCCCGTTTTCCAGAAGCTCTTTTGCTATCTTTAAATTTTTCCTCTCTGCCGCTATCATCAGGGCGGTGTTTCCGTGAATATCCCTGGCATTAATATCCACGCCTGAATTCGCCAAAATAGCGACCATTTTCAGTTTCCCTCTTTTAACCGCTATTATCATCGGTGTTTCTCCGTCATTATTCTCCGGATTTTTATCCGCTCCCGCGCTTATAAGCTCCTTGAGAATCTCCATATGCTCATTTTCCACCGAGAACAGCAGCGCTGTATATCCTCCGATCCCTTTATGATTCACATCAGCGCCGGCGCGCAGAAGCTCCTTTACAATATTCAGATCTCCTTTTATTGAAGCGATAATAAGCGGAGTATTCCCGTCAATATCAGACGAATTAACATCAGCACCCGCTTTAATAAGAAATTTCACCAGTTCATAATCGCTTTTTTCAACCGCGGCCATCAATGCGCTTTTCTTTCCGGCTCCTTTTTCATTCACATCCGCACCGGCTGTTAAAAGCATACTCATTATCCCATAATTCTTTTTGTAAACCGCCTGTATCAGCGGCGTGTTTTTATCGGCGTTGCGGGCCTTTATATCAGCTCCCGCCTCAATAAGTTTTTTTACTGTTTCGGTTTCATCCCTGTCAACCGCCAGTATCAAAGGCGTATTGGACTCACTGTCATATGCATTTACGTCTGCTCCGGCTTTTATAAGCTCCCCCGTTATTGCGGCATTGCTTTTTTTTACGGCATTTATCAGAACCTGCGAATTTCCGGATTTTGACGGCTCCAGTTTCGCGCCGTTTTCCACAAGCATTGCGACAAGTTCCTCCGAGCCTTTTTCAACCGCCATATCAATAACGGTATACCCGCCAAAACCCACGGTATTCGGATCCGCTCCGTTTTCAACCGCTTCCCGGGCCTTTTCAATGTCAACCGCATAAACCGCCGCCATAAGTTCGCTGTTAGGGTCTTTTTTCATATAATTCTCCGTTTATAGTCAGTATAAATGGCACAAGATGCCTGTTTTTTTTCCTTCTTTATCTTTCACAAAAGTCACGTCTATCCTGCGCCTTTCCTCGTTTATCATAATATTGTCTTTTATAATCTCTTCATCTCCATATACCGGCTTTAAAATTATATCCTTTAATTCCGCGCCTATCGGAATTTCACTGAGTGATTTTTCAAGCACCCGGGAGGCTTTTATGTTCAGGGTTTTTTCCGCCGTATCATTGAATATTTTCACAAAACCTTTTATATTCAGTATTATGACCGCCCCCGCAAAACTGTCGCATAATTCCTCCGTGAATTTCTGAACAGCGCTTATTTCTTTATCTTTCCCTTTTATTTCTTTCTTTAGAAAAGTATTCATTTTCTCAAGACTGATCTTCTGCCGGACTTCCAGCGCGGCCTGTTCCGCCAGAAAACTGCTGTGAAGCGCGACTATAAAAATAAAAGGAATATTCAGTATTGCCTGGCTTTCCAGAAAATTTTCTGCGCCGGCTCTGTTCAGAAACACAATATAAAGATATATCGTATTAACCACAACCGCCGTGGCTATGCTTAATTTTACGGATGAAGCAAGGGCCGATATAAAGACAGTAAGAAAAATCGCGATAACAAAATCTATTTTCACTACGGTAAATATATGAACACACAGTATTATAAGGGACAGATCCGTTATAAATATGAGGTAGTGCATTTTAAGGTTCAAAAATTTTTCAGGTTTAAGAAAAAGAAAGAAAACATTGCTTGCGGCAACAATGCCTATATATACCGCGGCTGCCGCGGGATTTTCAAGTATAATATTATAATTATAAAATACAATGACGAGTATGGACAGCGACAAAACCGATCGTATGTAATTAATCTGTTTTTTTATACTCAGATCCATATGCAGCTCCTTTTTCCGCGTTTGTTTTTATTATCTCTCCAGTATCTCTTTGACCTGCTCTATCAGCTCATACGGGTCAAACGGCTTTATTATATAATCATCCGCTCCGGCTTTCAGCCCTTCTTCAGCGTCGCCTTTCTGTCCTTTGGCCGTAAGCATAACAATTTTCACTTCTTTATATTTATCGTTTCCTCTTATCTTTTTGCAGGCTTCATAACCGCTGATGCCCGGCATCATAATATCCAGAAGTATCAGTTCCGGCGGCCGGTCTTTTTCCAGTTTTTCAAGACATTCCTCCCCGCTGTAAGCCTCTATTATCTCGTAATTCGCAAGTTCAAGGGAAATCTGAACTATTTTTACAATATCCGGTTCATCATCCACAACCATTACTCTTGTTTTCTCCGTCATTTTTTATCTCCTCCTAAATATATTATCTTGATATCCATCTCAGGTAAATACCTGCCGCGGCAAGCGCAAGCACCGAAGCCGCCGCAAAACCGCTGAAAGACAAGATCTTTAAAAATAAAAGCCTCGACTGTATTTGGGCTGTTTCAGACCGCACAGATTCAAGTTTTTCCGCGTTAAATATAACTTCATCGGAAGAAAAAAGATTTATCTGCGCGCCGAGTTCCGGCAAAAGCACAAAACTCGCGTATACATGTATCAGAAAGGCTCCCGCCATTATAGCCGCGGCTGCCGCGGGCATTATCCATATGCCCTGTTTTTTTCCGGCCACAGCCGTAAGTTTCCTGAGGGAAAGACTCATAAATAAAAGCGCGCCCGCCAGCAGCAGAACCGCCGCCTCATATATCAGTGCTTCATAATGCATAAACTCACCCCTTATATTGTATTAATTTAGTTAAAAGCCTGTTGAATTTCCAGATACCCGCAAAACATATTATTCCCGATATTAAAAGAAACCCGTAAGCCGCCAGCTGCAGAATATTTCCCGCCGCAGGATCCTTTATAAGCACGGATGTTTTCATAATCAGAAGAATGGAATAAACAAGAATCCCGGAAGGCGCCAGCATTAAAAGCATATAGTAAGTCTGTTTATTAAATACAATACTGTATCTCCTTGCGATCAGTCCAAAAACAAAAAACGCCGCCCAGAAAAACACGCCTCCAAACACGGAAAACAAATGGCTTGCAATCTGCATCTCATTACCGCCCATAAAAAACCTCCTGCATTATTTCGTTGCGTTCCAGATCCTTTCTATTATTGCGCCGGCTCTTTCTTTTCCCGTAATTTCAACAAAATCCTTTTCAAGTTCATTTAGAAAAGTTATAAACTGCCTCATACCCATCCTGTTTTTGTCTATGCCAAGCTTCAAAAAAGCACTGTCCACAATGGCGGCCCCGATATTTCCCATCTCTTCTCTTGCTATAATACCCGCTTCGGGAAGTTTAAACCTTGTTCTTCTTAAAAAACCCGCGGAAATAAGCCCGTATAAAACAGCTTCTGTTTTTTTCTTTTCAATCCCGCTTTTTTCAACGGCTGTTTCAATATTGCCGTCCCCGTTAAAATCCGTCATAAGATTCCATTCTTCGGAAAGAAAATGCGCATTGACTCCCTTGGGCCCGTATGCCTTTGCTATTTTCAGCACCTCATTTACGGGAGGAATATAATCACTCACATCCGCGCCTGTTTGAGCGATCACCCTTGCGCTTTCAAGAATAATATCTTCGGCATACAGCCCCAGCGGCTCTCTTTTTTCAACGTTTTTTTCATCAAAATAAAAAGCTCCTCCATCAAGCACCGTAAGCATTTTAACCGCATTGCCGCGAAAATCCCCGTTTTCTCCGCCGCTGTCCATTACAACATCAACAATAACTCCATTATTTATGCTGACGCGCCCGCTCATACCGCCTCCCTCAACAACAAGGTCGCCTGTTTTATTATAACTGCAAAGCAGCCTTAAAATCCCGGCTATGCTTATGTCTCCCGTTGTTCCCTGCAAAATAATCCCTCCTTGGTATATTTTTAATACTTTTTTATTTTAACTCATACCCGCCTCTCCGACAAGCATTTTTGTATGCCTCCGACAAAATCCGCGTAATCAATATCCTTCTGCATAAACATATCCGCTCCGTATTCCCTGTGTTTTTGTTTCAGTTCCGGCGCGTACGCTGCCGTAAAAAAAATGAATTTTGATTTCTTCAGTTTTTCATCCGCACGCAGTTCTTCTATAAGTTCATACCCGCTCTTTTCCGGCATAAAAATATCAATCAAAAACAGGTCAGGCGCCCTCTCTTTTTCCGATATTTTCTCCAGGCACTCGCCTGCGGAACCCGCGGTATCCACGCTGAAACCCGCGGTTTCCAGCCCTGTTTTCGCAAGATAAAGTATTTCAGGTTCATCATCAATCACAAAAATCTCATATTTCATTTTTCCCCCTCCCGCAGCGAAGCTTTTAAAGGGATTGCGGCATTAAACACCGAGCCCTTTCCCCGGCCCCGTGATTCAACCCACGTTTCTCCGTTGTGGGCCCTGGCAATACTTCTTGCAATACTAAGCCCCAGCCCCGTGCCTTTTTTCCTGTCCGCTCCTTTGCCTGCCTGTGCAAACCGCTCAAAAATATTTTCAACATCCTCTTTTTCAATTCCTTTGCCTTCGTCTTTTACATACAGCCTCGCGTATTTCCCGGGCGCAAGCCTGTTTTTGCAGGCCGCCGCGGAGCGCAAAACATCAAAATTCTTTTCAAAACCTATATGAATAACCGCCCCTTCCGGCGAAAACTTAAGCGCATTTGACGCAAAATTTAAAATAATCTGATTTATCCTGTACTCATCCGCGTATATTTCAGCATCCTTAAAATCACCCGTTTTTATGAATTTAATGTTTTTTCCCCTTGCCGCGCCTTCAAGTGTCTTTATAACATCATCAATAACCTTTTCAACGCTCATAGTCTCTTTTTCAAGCATGAACGCCCCTGATTCAATCTTTGCCGCATCAAGAAGGTCGTTAATCAGCCTCAACAGCCTCTCGGAATTATTTTTTACAATCTCCAGAAATTCACGGGTCTTTTCGTTTATCCCGCCGGAAGCGCCTCCCAGTATAAATGACACATATCCTTTTATGGAAGTTATGGGGGTTCTTAATTCGTGTGTTATCATCTGGGTAAAAGAAGTTTTCAGGTCGTCAAGTTCTTTGAGTTTTTCATAGCTTTTTTCCAGTTCTTCACGCGCTTTTTTTCTTTCCGTAAAGTCCCTTGCCGCGCTCAAGACCGCGGTTTCACCCCCCAGCTCCACAACAGATGAATTTATTTCAACATCCATTTTTGAGCCGTCTTTCCTGTAATGGACATCCTCAAAAACCGCTTTCCCGGTTTTCTTCAGCTCCTTCACCACAACATCATTAAACCCCTTTGAAATTCCGTTAAAACCTTTTAAAAATATTTCATGTTTTTCATAACCTCTCTGTCTATATGCGGCTTCATTCATAAACAGTATATTCCCCGAAAACGTATGAAGAAACACGGAATCATTTACCACAGAAAGTATTTTTTTGTTGAGTTCCAGCTGCCTCTCATATATTTTCTTCTCTGTGATATCCTTGTATTCTTCAACAACTCCTGTTATGCCGCCCGCCGGATCTGTCAGGGCCGCGGCGTTTACCAGGCATATAATCTTCTCGCCGTTCTTTTTTACTGTTTCAATTTCTTCGTCTTCAACAGTTTCCCCGTCCAACACTCTTGTCAGCGTGCGTCCGGGGCCGCTGCACCGTGAAGTTAATATTTTGGAGCATTTTTCCCCGATAAGTTCGCCTTCGGAATACCCCATTATGCCGCAGAACTTCCTGTTCACTTTTAATATAATCCCATCCCTGCCAATCACCCTCATACCGTTTGACGAAACATTCAAAATCCTGTCCAATTCATCCATTCTTCCTCTTATCTCTTCTTCCCACTTTTTCCTTTCTGTTATGTCTCTTGCAATGCTCAAAATGCGCGGGGCGCCTTCTATGTCTATCCGTTTGGAATGAATTTCCACGGGCATAATTGTTCTGTCTTTTCTGTAGTGAGCGGTTTCAAATATCACAGAACCTTTTTTTGCCAGAACTTCAAGGTGCCTTTTTATATTTTTGCGGTATTCCGGAACATCAAGTTCATAAATATGCCTTTTAAGTATTTCTTCTTTTTTATAACCCCGGTTCCTGCACCCCGCATCATTAACATAGATAAGTTTCCCCTCAAGATCGTGGACAAAAACAGAATCAATAGCCGCGTTCAGAAGCTGATGAGAAAGATTTATCTCTTTTTCAGCTCTTTTCCGCTGTCTTATATCTCTTGCTATGCCTATTACCACTCTTTTTCCGCCTATACTCACGGGTTTTGTAAATACTTCAACGGGTATAAGTTCACCTTCCGCGTTTTTAAGCTCCCATTCATCGGGGCCTGTCGGCCTGCCTGCCGCGTTTATTATAAGATTTTTCATAGCATGCTGCAGGTATTTAGAGGGAAGAATTCCGCTTTTTACAAAATCTTTTCCAATAAGTTTTTCTTTTTTCATTCCTATCAGTTTTTCCGCGGCGCTGTTGCCGTCAATAAATACGCCCTTGAAATCATTGAGATAATAAGCGTCAGGAGCCGCTTCAAAAAGCATCCTGAACTTTTTTTCATTTTCATTAAGCTCCTGCATTGTCTTTTCCCGGGTAAGAACCGAAGATATTATATTCATCAGATCCACCATCATTACCCGGTCTTCCCGGGTCCAGCCTTCTTTCACACGGCTGTCTGCGCATATATCCGCGGTTATTGTACCCGCGATCCTGCCTTCTGCGCGAAAAGGCGCCATAAGCACGGTTTTTATATTTATTTCCTTTGCGTATTTTTTTATCACGTTCTCAGCAGCGTCCCGTATTATGCGCGGGGCTTTTTGAACAGCGGTTTCCGCGTTTATCTCCGCAACCCGATGAACAATCAGGTGTTTTATGAATTTAACCGGCAGTTTTGTTCCCAGCGTTGAAGAAACACCTTTGCGCTGCCACTCATAAATGCATACCACATTATCTTTCTCTATGACATTGTAGCTTACCCTATCGCAGTTAATTGCGCTGCCCGCAAGCGCCAGCATTTTTTTCACGCTGTTTTTAAAAGAAATACTCCCATCATCCGCGGTTTCCCATAATTTCAGGCGCAGTTCATTACACCGGTTTTTTATCCGGGCCTCTTCTGCCGCGGCTTTTATTTTCAGTTTGTTCTCTTTTTCTTTTGTGATTTCCTCGCCCGAGCCTATAAGTCCTGTTATTTTTCCTTTTTCATCCCTTATCAGCGAACTGCGCCATATAAAATACTTTTTCCTGCCTTTGGCGTCCACCAGCACGGATTCATAACCCGCGGCAGGCGCTTTCCCGCTTTTTACCGCGTTTTTAAAAACACGGCGCACATCCTTTTTATTCTCGTCAGGCACAAATCTGAACCAGTCTTTTTTTTCAATTTCTTTTTTCGCGCCCCCCAGGATCCTGCATCCCGCCTTATTTATCCTCTCAACACGCCCTTCCCTGTCAAGGACAACAAAAAGAACCCCCACAGTGTCAAAATAGATATCACCGGGAGTCTTTGCGGTTCTGCCGCCCGCTGCCGGAACTGCTCTTTTTTTTGCCTTTTTTTTCTTCTTTTTTTCTTTGCTCATAACAGCCTTTTGTTTCCTTTTATTTTTCGGGTATAAGCATAAAAAACTCCGCGCCTTTTCCATGTCCTTTTGATTCGCACCATATATGCCCGCCGTGCAGCTCCACCGCGGTTCTCGCGATGCTCAGCCCTATGCCCATTCCCTGGAACTTTCTTTTATTCACATCCTCTGCCTGAAAAAACCGTTCAAATATCTTTTCTTTTACCTCAGAATCAAACCCTATGCCGCTGTCCGCTATTCTTATATAATACCGCTGGATATCTTTTTCTTTTCCGGGAATTTTTGCGGGTATTTCTATCTCTTTTTCCTCTCCCGCGGTTATTACAATGCGTGAATTGTCCGCGGAGAACTTAACGGAATTATTAATTATGTTTATTACTGCCTGGGAAAGACGCCCTTTGTCCGCGTCAATAATAAAGCGTTTCCCCCTGCCTTCAAAATCTATTTTAATGCCCCGCGGCTCCGCTATGGACCTCATATCTTTTACGCAGGAATCAACCATTGACACAAGGTCCATCGGCTGTTTTTCTATGACAAAAGTGTTGCTTTCTATTTTTGACATATCCACAAGATCGTTTATTACGTGCTCCAGCCTTTTTGTATTTGTCTCTATTATATCCACAAAATCCCGCTGCTGCACGGACAGCTTTCCGCCCATGCCTTTTTTCATAAAAGCAGTAAATCCTTTTATGATGGTGACAGGGGTCCTCATTTCGTGGGACACTATTGATATAAAGTTTGATTTCATCTTATCCGATTCCTCAAGATTAGAAAACGCGTCAAACAGGTCGTCAAGCGCTTTTTTTCTTTTTGTTATATCCCTTGAAACAGACAGAATATGTTCGGTTCCTCCTATTGTAATTTTTCTCGCGGCGCCCTCAACAGGTATTTTTTTTCCGCTCTTTGAAATATGATTTGCCTCATATACGTATTTCCCCTGTTTCAGCGTTGTTCCCGCTATTTCATTAAATCCCTCTTCTGCATCGCTTTCCAGTATCCTGTTGTATTCAATGCCTTCCAGTTCTTCTTTTTTATATCCAAGTTCCTTTGCGGCAGCTTCATTCACGTATACAAGACGCCCCTGTATATCCGACAAAAAGACTGAATCGTGCACCGCGGAAAGTATGTGCGCATCCCTTTCCATCTTTGCTTTTTCCTCGGCCCGTTTTGTTATATTCCTGATAAACACCATCAGATAAAACTTCCCGCCCGAATCAAACCTGTCCAGTCTTATTTCACATATGATTTTTTTTCCGCTTTTTGTTTTATGAACCCATTCAAAAAACATATCTTCCCCCGCAAGCGCTCTTTTTATGAATTCAGCCGCCTTTTCCCGGGTCTCCCTGCCGTCAGGCTGGCGCGGGGGCGAGAAAAAATAAGGTGTTTTTCTCCTGATGTAATCTTTATCCGCTTCAAATATTTTTTCCGCCTCGGGATTGCAGTCTGTATAAACATCTCCGTCAAGTATCAGCAGCCCTTCCTTTGCGTTGTCAAAAAGACTCTTGTACTTCATTTCGCTTTCTTTTATCCTGCTTTCGGCAATTACCTGGTCGGTTATGTCAAAGAACACGCCTTCAATAAATACTTCTTTGTTCTTGTCTTTTACAAGCGAGCCTCGTTCAAAGACCCATTTCACTCCGCCGTTTTTATCCATTATTCTGTATCGCAGCCCGTATTTTCCGTTTTTCTTCATACTGGACATAATTTTTTCATATACCGTATTCCGGTCTTCGGGATGTATGATATCTTTGAAAGAAACTGTCTTGTTGTTTATGATATTGCCGGGTTTATAGCCCGTATATTCATATACGGCATCCGAAATATAAAGCATTTCCCAGTTGTTTTCCGGCCTGCATTTAAAAAAGACACCCGGGATGTTCTGCACAAGCCCTTTGAACCGGGTTTCGCTGTCTTTTATCTTTTCCACCGCGTTTGCGTGAACAAGCGCAAGCGCCGCTATTTCGCCCATATAACCCGCTTTTCTGGCGTCTTCAGCGTCAAAATCCCCGGGCTTGTTTGCCAGCCCTATTATACCCAGTGTTCTGCCTTCAATCACAAGCGGCGCGAACATTGCGTTTTTTAAAACAACATGCCCTTTGGGCATAAATCCGGCATGGCTGCTTTTCATAAAATTATTTTCATAAACAACCCTGTTTTCTTTATGCGCCTTCGCGTGCAGCCCTTTTACGGACATCTGCAGATTCGGGTTAACACTGCACGGCATCCCTCCGGAATCAAGAAAAAGCACCTCATTTTCTCTTCCCTTTTCATCCAGCAGAGCCACATAGCCTGATTTTGCGCCTGTAAGTTTTTTGCAGGATTCAAATATCTTTTTTGCTGTCTCATCAAAACCGCCTTTGGTTTCCAGAACCGCTCTTGCGCCTTTAAGCATCTCGTATATTTCCATTGTCTTGTTTATGCTCTCGCCAAGAAGAATGTCCTTTTCCTGCTGCTGTATCTCACGGCTCGTTATATCAACAAAAATCTGGATAACATATTGTTTTCCCGCTATTTCCCTGTAAACCGACATTATCTCAACAGGAAAAACCGACCCGTCTTTTCTTAAAAACAGGGAATTATAGACATTCCTGTCGTGTTTTTTTATTTCTTTGAAATTTCCCCTGTAAACCGCCCTCTCTTTTTCCGGTATAAGTTCAATGCCTTTTTTTCCCAAGAACTCTTCCACTGAATACCTTCCTGCCCGGCAGGCAGCGCTGTTTGCGTAAACTATGGCGCCTTTGCTGTCCAGCACCAGCACTGCTTCAGACATATTCTCAAGAATCCCCGTGTTCAGTTTTTGTTCCTCTTCATACTTTCTGCTTTCGGTAATATCGGCCCCTGAACTTAAAATACCCGTGATTTTCCCGTTTTCGCCCCGTAAAATCCGGTTTTTCCAGGAAACAAGGCGCTCTTCTCCCCTTAAGGTAAGAATACTGTTTTCAAACGAAATTATGTCTTCTGTTTTATTTCCGGCACTGACAAGACGCCTGAATTCGGCATTCAATATTTTTCTCTGGCTTTGCGGCGCAAATTCCGCAATCCATTTCCTGCCGATAACTTCTTCCTTTTTTTCGGCGCCCAGCACCTCCATCCCTTTTCTGTTTATAAGAGTGATCCGCCCTTTCACATCCATCGCAATAACAATTGTTTCCACAAGCTCCAGGTACCTTTGGCTGTTTTCTTTCTCTCTCAGCGCTTCTCTTTCCGCTTTTTTTATAGGCGTAATGTCCTGAATACTTATCAATACCGCGGGCAGGCTTTCATATTCTATCAGCGTACAGGACAGAATAATATCAACCGTACTTTTTCCTTTCTTATATGAAACATAAACATTTTTAATCTCTTTTCCTGTCCGGCATACGGCTTTTACGGTCTTTTGAACAGGACACTTTCCGCACTTTTTGGATTTTCCGCACCCGGACGCCTTGCTGTTTTCACATCCCAGAAAATCACCGAGTCCTTCTCCCGCGCCTTCCTCTGTTTTCTTTGAAGCGAACTTTTCCGCCGCCTTATTGGCGTATAATACCCGGCCCCGCGCATCCACAGCAAGCATAATAACAGGGGAATTTTTTATGATATTATCGCGCTCGCGCGCCGCGGTTTCAAGTTTTCTCAGGTTAAGATTTTTTTCAACCGCATTCAAAACAAGTTTCTCTATGGAATCCCATCCCGCGCTCCCTTTGATTATAAAATCATAAGCGCCTTTTTTAATCGCAAGAGAAGCTGTACCCTTATCCGCGGCGCCTGTCATAACAAGCACGGGAATATCGGACGCTTTTTTTCTGATTTTTTCAAAAGTAGGCAGTCCAAAACTGTCCGGCAGAAACAAATCAAGCAAAACAGCGTCAACCCCTCCTTTTTTCACCGCGGCAAGCGCCTGTTTCAGCGACTTTGCCCTTACAATATCCGCTTTTGCCCGCAGTGCCTGTTTCAGTTTTTCCGCAATCCGGTAAAAATCGTGGTCACTGTCCTCTGTCACAAGCACCCTGATTTTTTTTGTTTTTTTAGACATTCTCACCCGGCAGTTTTATGGTTTCAAACCAGAATTCTTTTATCCGTTTTACGATCTTTAAAAACTCTTCAAATCCGGCAGGCTTTGTTATGTAGCAGTTCGCATGAAGTTTATAAGCCCGGTTTATGTCTTTTTTTTCTTCTGATGCAGTAAGCATAAAAACAGGTATATGTTTTATGGTTTCATCTGTTTTGATTTTTTCCAGAAGATCCAGGCCGTTTTCTCCCGGTATATTTATGTCTATCATTATAATATCCGGTTCAGGCACACAACCGTATTCCCCCTGTTTTTTTAAAAAACGCATTGCTTTTTCCGCGCCTGTAAAAGCATGGAATACCGTATTAATGCCGCTTTCTTCCAGCACTTCTTTTGTGAGTTCTATATCAGCGGTATTATCATCAACAAGCAGTATTTCAAATTTTTTTTCCTTTTCCATGCCTTTCCCCTTTCTGTTTATAATTTGAGTATCTGCCTATTTACATATTTATTATATACTTTATCGGAACTTGTGTCAATTTTTTTGTCACGTTTACTTGCTTAAATTATACTCGTTTTTTATCCAATAGTCAAATTTTTTTATTCTTTAAGATTATAATTGACATCTTTCAGGTATTATGGTATTTATATTTTATGAAGAAAAAAAACGATTTTGATATTTACACCACAGTAGGAATTAATATTACGCTGTTCAGAAAATCTATGGGATGGAGCATATCAAAACTTGCTCAAAAAACAGGGTTAAGCGTATCTTTTATAAGCAACATTGAAAAAGGAGCCAGAAAACCCACTCTTTATACAATTGAAAAAATTGCTTCTGAAATGGGTCTGGGTATTTCCGCGCTTTTTAAACCCAAAGAAAATTCAGGTTATGAACCCGAAGAAAATAAAATAATTTATGAAATAATCAGAACAATTTCCCAAAAAAACTTCAAAGACAAAAAAAAGATTCTGGAGATTATCAAAATTCTTTAAACCATAAAATATATCCCGCGGAAAATTTTCAGATACTTCTTATTTATCTTTGACTGTTTTTTTAAAAAACCGGATACTCTTATTTCTTTACTCTGCAAAACAACGTCCGGCTTCCTTTAAAACAACTCAAACATAAGGAAAACAGCGAAACTTTTTCTCCTTGTTTTTGTCTTAAATGTTAAATATTATAGCTTGTTTTATTGTTAAAATAAGTTTTTGACAAACATAAAACAAGAAGGTATACTTATATTTAAAGAGGGTGTTGAAACAAGGTTTTATTATCTGACATGACAATTCTCTAAACACCTTTTATTTTGTTTTAAAAGGGACAGCTTTTGCAAAAAAAACTTTTACTCTTAGTTATTACAGTTTTAATAGCAGTTTCTCTTTATGGTGTTCCCGTTAACATAAATTCCGGAAACCCAACAATGCCTTTTCCGCAGTTTCTTGACTATGCAAACGGCACACAATCCCTTGCATCTGTCCAGCCCGACGGCGTATCACACGCGGAAATGGAGCAATGGATAAGAGACGCCTGGCAGATAATGGCCAACCGCTTCGAATACACTGGCGACTCTCACGCAGGTGTGCAGTATATAATAGGCAATATCGGATGTCCTTATGACTGTGCGGAAGGAGATGGTTATGCTCTTATCGCTGCCGCAATAATGGGGGATAAAGATACATTTGACGGCCTCCTTATGCGTTTCCACGACACAAGACTCATTAAACGCCCCACAATCAATGGATGCGTTGTTCCCGATCCCGGCTACAGGTACGGAAACCTTCCATCAGACAGCCCGGACTCAGCGGCTGACGGAGACTTTGATATAGCATTGGGGCTGCTTTTAGGCTGGAGACAGTGGGGGGATAATATGGGCATAAATGATGCCTGCGGCAACCCCATAAGTTACAGAGAAATAGCTCTTTATGTACTGCGCGGATTGGTAGAAATGGCAGAAGGCGATAATGTTGACTGCTACAAAACAAGCGGAGATATAGGTTTTGACGGCTATATAAAAAACGGAAATACAGGCCGCGAGTTAACCGCTTGGGCAGCAGGACCCTGCGGGACAGTGCATCCAAATGGCGCTTATTTCGCCGACAGCATCGCAGATGTACATATTGATTATGCCGCTCCCGCGTATTTCAACTGTTTTGCTCAAGTTTTAGAAGCAGAAGGCGACCCTGACTGGAATGTTTCACAATACCGTCGGGCAGAAGCATCAAGCGACTGGCTTATGGGACAAATATATGCCAATAACTGGATACCCGTTGCAGGCTGGGTATCGTGTTCTGATCCATCTTGCTCAACAATTTCGGTTTGGCACTTTCAGGGCGGCGAGGATTTCCGGCTCCCCTGGAGAACACACTTAAATTATATGTGGCACGGTCCGCCCGAATACTCCTGGGATCCTGTCAATCACGTTACAATTACCGCATCAAATACTTACGAATATGATTCAGCGGTTGATTTTGCCGCTTATATGAAAAACCCTCAGGCATACGGAGTTGACTGCGCAAGTTACGCCACATCTCCTGTCACTTATATGGGCACCGCAAGCACAGGATATATACTGGATCCTATAACAAAAAATATGAATGTAGGCATCACGCAGCATCTAAACTGGCTTTTCGGAACAGCGGCGCCTGCCGCAATTGTTTCACAGGACTTTGAACTTATGGGAGAGTTTTTCAGAGAAGCAATGATAGAATGGGATGTAACGTCAGCAGGCGACGGTTACCTTACTTCTGTACCCAAATATATGCATGGTTTCTTTCGTTTGCTGGGCCTAGCACTGCTGACCGGAAACCACATCTCCCCCTGCGACTGGAACCCGCAGCCGAATTTAAAAATATACAAAGGCGTAGACAAAACCTATTCATTCCCCACTGACACTCTTACATACTGGCTCAACTACCGCAACTACGGCTCTGTTGACGGCTCCAACGTAATAATAACAGATACACTCCCCCCGGAACTGGAATATATCTCATCAGATCCCGCCGGCTCTGTTGTCGGAACAACAGGCGAGAGCCAGATAATACAATGGAACATAGGCACTGTTCCGGGCCTTCAGAACCAGAGTTACGGCGCAACAATGGGCGGCGTAACTCTGGTGGCAGGAATAAAAGATAACGCGGAATCAGGACAATTCTGCAACACCGCGGATATTTCCGTATCAAACGGACTCGGCTGGACATCAGACACAATACCCAACAATATGACCGAAGTAATGGAAACAAACTGCGTTGATATAGTCGCTGCCGCCCTTGCAATAACAAAAACCGCGAATGTTTACGAAGCAAATGCGGGAGACACCATAACCTATACAATAGACTACTGCAACTCGTCTGACGCGGGCTGGATAAACGGCGGACGTTCAGGCATTAATTTTTCTTTTGCTGTTGATTCTGTTCCCGGCTCAGACACAGACCAATTCACTTTCTACCTGCACGCGAATCACGCTGCCGCGGAACCGGTTGTGGACTGGGGAAATTACAGACTGTCGTATTTTCTGAATTCTCCCTATCACGGCGTAACCTCCTCCGGCGGCGACTGGAACGTTGAAATGGATTACGCGGAAGGCTTTGACCCCGCGACAACCACAATTACATCCGAAGATATTATACCCGGAACAGACGCACAAGGTTCCTGGAATCAAAGAGTAATGGTTAATTTTGGCAGCGAAAAATCCATACCAACCCACCAACTCTGGAGCCAGTTCGAAAATGCGCACAGAATACATCAGGGAACAACAACTTCGCCTTTTGTAATGAGAGCACGGCTCCACGCAAGTTATAACAATCAAGACTGGACCGATGACTGGTCCCAGCAAAGCAGCGCTTCCATAGGAACCCAGGAATTCACATATCCCATATCCGAAGACTATACGCACGGCGATCCCAATCTTCCCGGCGTTCCTGTATGGAAAACAAACAAACACGCCTGCGAGACCGCCGCGCATAACATAAACAACATACTTATAGAAGAATGGGACGGCTATACCTGGCGCAGAGTTTTCGGAAACGGCCCGCAGCCGGGAAGGCAGGTGGAAAACGTAATTGTAACAGACATACTCCCGCCTGAACTCACATTCGGCGGTTTCATAGGAACGTCGCCTGCAGGCTCGTATGATGCCGGTACAAGAACCTTACAGTGGAACATCGGAAATATGCAGGTAAATGAATGCGGGCAGGTTCAGTACTGGGCCGTTGCGAACGATCC
>CAYTNY010000025.1:0-27007 GCA_964439215.1 uncultured Spirochaetia bacterium | reverse complement strand
AAAAAACAGGAAACAGAGCGCGGGGGGAGACACGGTGGACTTCGGTGTTTTGTTTTAGCGGGGTGTGTTTTTTATCTGTTTTTATGGTATTTTCTGTTTTTTCTGTTTTTGCTTTTACCGAATACAGGGGTGGGGCTTAAATACAGATAAAAGAGATGAGTATTACGAGAAAGCGGGTAGAGGGAGGGGTTTCGGTATGAAAACCTTAGAGCAAAATCCCCCTGTATTCCTCTTTGTTAAAGGGGGTGAAAAAAACCAAAAACATTAAATCTTAAAATCAATGTTCGGAACTGTTCTTTTGAACTTTGAACTACCACTTCGCCAAGCTGCTAATTTTCTAAACTTCCGATTTTCCATCCTGCGTTTTGTTTTTTGTTCTTTCCCTCTCCCTCGACGGGAGAGGATAGAGTATGTTACAGGCAGTTTTTTGCCTGTTACATACTCTTGGTGAGGGTGATGCAGCGGCTGAACACTGTATGATATAAGCTGACGATTAAACAGGAAATGCGGGTAAGAGGCAGTTTGATAAAAGGGGGCAAGGGGGATTTAACCTTTAACGCCGGGCCGGCAAGTCAAACGTCAGCGCTCCCTACTTGATGCCTGGAATTTTGAACTTGGTTTTCAATGTTTCCACTATTCCCCAATCCCTATTCCCTTATCCCTTTTTTGTTCTTCTCAAAACCCATATCGGCTGCCTGGCTGCTTGGCTGCTTGGCGAAATCATATCAAAGGCTTGGACGATTAGCAGTTTGAATGTTTAGTTCTTCCCAAAGCTCAAAACTCAAAACTCAAAGCTCATTTTTTTGTTCTTTGGAACTCTTACCCATGTATTAAATCTTGTAAAACACCCCGTATTCCGCTATAATCAAAAAAAACAAAAAAGAGGTACAAATGAAGGGAATAATACTGGCGGGCGGGCTGGGCACTCGGCTGCATCCGCTTACGCGTATTACAAACAAGCATCTGCTGCCTGTTTACAACAAGCCGATGATATTTTATTCCGTAGAGATGCTTGTGAATGCGGGAATAACGGATATAATGGTTGTAACAGGAGGAAACAATGCGGGGGATTTTCTGAGGCTGCTGGGTAATGGGAGCGAATTCGGACTCAAGAGAATATCATATGCCTATCAGGAAGGCGAGGGCGGCATTGCCGATGCTTTGAAACTGACCAGGGAATTTGTGGGGAAAGATAAAATGATCGTTGCCCTGGGGGATAATATCATAGAAAAGAACATAAAAAAAGAAGTGCGGGATTTCAGAAAACAGAAAAAAGGCGCCAAAATACTTCTTACTGAAGTTAAAAATCCGGAAGAATACGGTATTGCGGAAATAGAAGGGAATAAAATAAAGAATATTGTTGAAAAACCAAAGCAGCCAAAATCCGACTTTGCGGTTACGGGAATATATTTTTATCCGAACGATGTTTTCAGAATAATAGAAAAACTTATTCCCTCAAAAAGAGGGGAGCTGGAAATAACTGATGTTAATAATGCTTATCTTAAAAGAAACAGTATGACTTACAGCATACTTGACGGCTGGTGGATGGATGCGGGAGAATCAAAAGACGCTCTTTTGGAGACTAATATAATTGTAAGCCGGGAAGGCGCAAACAAAACAGGATCCGGCGTTGATTCAAAAAAACGGAGGCGAAAATTATGATTGACGGAGTAAAAATAAAAAATTTAAAGGTTAATCCCGATGAGCGGGGCAGGCTTTTTGAAATATTAAGAAGCGATGACGAAATTTTTGAAAAATTCGGGCAGGTTTATATGACAACAGCAATGCCGGGCGCGGTAAAAGCCTGGCACTATCATAAAAAACAAACGGATAATTTTGCGGCCGTAAAAGGCATGATAAAACTCGTACTCTACGATACAAGGAATGACTCGCCCACAAAAGGCGAAATAAATGAATTTTTTATAGGCGAACACAATCCTGTTTTAGTAAAAATACCTAATTTTGTATATCACGGCTTTAAGGGAATATCCGAAACAGAGGCCATTGTTATCAATACTCCGACAGAACCTTATAATCATAAAGAACCTGATGAATACAGGCTTGATCCCGCGGAAAACGATATTCCCTACGACTGGGCAAGAAAAGATAAATGAGAATACTGATAACAGGCGGGGCAGGGTTTATAGGCTCCAATTTCACGGGCCTTCTTCTCAAAGAAAAAAGAAAATATGAAATAACGGTGTTTGACGCAATGACCTATGCTTCAAATCCCGAAACGGTCCGTTTTTTTTCGAAGTTTAAGAATTATAGATTTATAAAAGGCGACATAAGAGACGCAAAACAGGTTGAAAAAGCCGTAAAAAAAACGGATGTTGTGGTGAATTTTGCGGCGGAAACGCATGTTGACCGCTCTATACTTGATCCCGGCATCTTTGCGGATACGAACATAAAAGGGATTTTAAATATTCTTGATGCGGCAGAAAAACACGGCATAAAAAAGATCATACACATATCAACAGATGAGGTTTACGGAAGCATAAAGAAAGGCCGGTCAAAAGAAACGGATATTCTTGATCCCACCAGTCCTTACGCGTCTTCAAAAGCAGCGGCAGATCTTATGGCGCTGTCTTACTATAAAACATTCGGAACACCCGTAATAATAACAAGGAGCTCCAATAATTTCGGGCCGTATCAGCATCCGGAAAAATTTATACCGCTTTTTATCACAAATGCACTTGAGGGAAAAAAACTGCCTCTTTACGGCAGCGGTGAAAATATAAGAAACTGGATATATGTGGAGGATAACTGCAGAGCAATTGAGTTTGTGATGAGAAAGGGAACCGCGGGGGAAATATACAACATAGGCGGAGATACCGAAGAAACGAATATAAAGGTCGCCCGGACAATCGTAAAAAAACTGGGGCTGAAAAATGATATTATAGAAAAAGTAAAAGACCGGCTCGCACACGATAAAAGATATGCATTATCGTCGGCAAAAATAAAAAAAACCGGCTGGAAACCCGTTTATAATTTTGAAAAGGCGCTTTGCGGCACGGTTGACTGGTACGTAAAAAATGAAAAATGGTGGAAACGGTTAAAGAACTCGGAATTTAAAAAATACATAAAAAAAGCCTATAAAAAATGAAAAGGATTTAAATAAGAAGGAGGATTTTATGAAGATTATTATGTTCGGCGGAACCGGGCTTTTAGGCGGAGATCTTATGAGAGCCTGCGCCGGCAGACACGAAATAAAGGCGCTGGGCAGCGCGGATGCCGATATAAGAGATCCGGAAGCAGTAACCGCAATTGTGAGAAAAAACAGGCCGGACGCGGTAATAAACTGCGCCGCGGTGACAAATGTTGATGATTGTGAAAAAAAACCGGATACTGCATTTGCTGTAAATGCCGTTGGTCCGAAAAATATAGCCATAACCTGCAGGGATTATAAAGTAAAAATGATCCATATAAGCACGGATTATGTTTTTGACGGGAAAAAAGGCAGCGCATATACGGAGTTTGACGCGCCTGCCCCGGTTAATATATACGGAAGATCAAAACTGGCCGGAGAAATGTTTGTAAAAGATATTCTTAATGATTATCTGATAATAAGGACAGCCTGGCTTTTTGGGGCCGGAAGAAATCATTTTGTTGACTATGTGGTAAACGGAATCAAAACACAGGATGAAATCATAGCGGTTGAAGATATGGTTTCATCGCCAACGTATTCATTTGATCTTGCCATGCAGATAGAAAGTATGCTGGAGCTTAATCAGACAGGTGTTTTTCATGCCGCAAACAAAGGATATGCTTCAAGAGTTGAAATGGTTGAGGAAATAATGAAAATAATGAAAAAACAGGCAAAACTCAAAGCAGTAAAACAGAGCCAGTGGGAAAAACCCGCGCAAAGACCGGTTTTCTCGGCTCTGCGCAATTATCATCTGGATCTTATTGACAGAGATAAAATGGCGGGCTGGCGCGACGCTTTGAAAAGGTATATAAGACAGAAGTTTGAACGGTGAAATACGGTATATTACAGAAAGAAATACCGATCAGGAACAGGAGACTGCAATGAGAATACTGATAACAGGCGGGGCCGGATTTATAGGATCAAATACAGCTGAAAGATTCCTGAAAAAAGGGCATACGGTTGATGTTTTTGACAATCTTTCAAGAAAAGGTACGGATTGGAACCTGAAACAGCTTGAGAAAAATCCGGATATGAATTTTATAAAAGGGGACATTACGAAATACAGCGAAATAAAAAATGTTTTTGAGAACGGGAAATATGATATGGTGATGCATTTTGCGGCGCAGGTTGCGGTTACAACATCGGTTGTAAATCCAAGAGAGGATTTTGAGATAAATGCTCTGGGTGCGTTTAACCTTCTGGAGGCCGTAAGGGAAACAAAAGCCGATCCTGTTATAATATATTCTTCCACAAATAAAGTTTACGGGGGAATGACAGATATAAAGATTGAGGAAAAAAACGGGAAGTATGCCTATGCGGACTGTCCCGAAGGGATAAATGAAGAACGGCTGCTGGATTTTCATTCACCGTACGGATGTTCAAAAGGCGCGGCTGATCAGTATATGATAGATTACGCCAGAATTTACGGGCTCAGAACCGTTGTTTTCAGGCAGTCGTGTATTTACGGGTACCGCCAGTTCGGTATAGAAGACCAGGGATGGGTGGCCTGGTTTACGATAGCCGCGATGCTGGATAAGGAAATTACTATATACGGAGACGGAAAACAGGTTAGGGATGTTCTTTTTGTGGATGATCTGATAGATGCGTATGAGGCTGCCGCGGAAAATATAGACAGAATAAAAGGCAGGGCGTTTAACGTGGGCGGCGGACCGGCTAACACAATGTCTCTTCTGGAGCTTCTGGCGTTTCTGGAAAAGTTTCTCGGCAAAAAAATACCCGTTAAATCCGCGGACTGGCGCCCCGGCGACCAGCCGGTTTTCGTGTGTGATATTTCAAAAGCGCGGAAAGAACTGGACTGGGTTCCGAAAGTGAAGCCTGAACAGGGTGTGGAGAAACTTTATGAGTGGGTAAAAGAACATAAAGAACTTTTTGAGGATATGTGATGGCTTGCGGTATAGAATCGTATAATATTAAAGGATAATATATGAAAATACTTGTTGTTTCTCATTCATCGGTTATTGAATATCATCAGCAGAAACTTGTAATACTTGCGGAGGAGTTCGGATTTGATATCACTCTTGCCGCTCCGCCTTACTGGTATGAAGGCGGAGTAAAGAAAAAACTCTATACAGGCAGTAAAAGCATTAAATACGCACGCTGCGGGGCTGTGGTTTTTAAAAAACACATGAATTATTTTTATCTCAATACAAACGCGGTCCTGAAAAAAATACGGCCGGATGTGGTTCATGTGGAAGAAGAGCCTTTTAATATGGCCTGTTTCCAGTTTGTCCGGGGCGCGAAAAAACAGGGGATAAAGACTCTTTTTTTTACATGGGAAAATATTATGCGGGATTATGGTTTTCTTCGGTCGCGGTTTGAAAAATATGTTTTGAAAAATGCTGATGCGGCAGCCGCGGGAAACGCGGAAGGCGCGGATATTTTAAAACAAAAGGGGTTTAATGGCCCGGTAAAAGTTATACCGCAGTATGGATTAAATCCGGAGGATTTTTCCGCTGTTGAGAGGAACGGTTCCGGTAAAAATATTGTTTATGCAGGAAGGCTGATTCCGGAAAAAGGAGTGGAAATTCTTCTGAAAGCAGTCTCAGGATTAGAAAACACGGCGGTAAATCTTATAGGGACAGGGGAGCCCGGGTATGTATCATCGCTGAAGGAACTTGCCCGGGAACTGAATATATCAGATAGAGTGTTTTTTCACGGATATACCGACAGGGACAAAATGAAAGGTATTATGTCTGAAATGGATATATTTGTGCTTCCTTCTCTTACTGCCGGAAACTGGAAAGAACAGTTCGGACGGGTTATTATAGAGGCTTTTGCGTCAAAGATTCCTGTTATAGGCTCGTCTTCCGGCGAGATTCCTCATGTAATAGGCGATGCGGGTCTTGTTTTTGAAGAAGGGAATGCGGCTGATCTGGGCAGGTGCATAAAAAAACTCAGTGATAATTCCGGTCTGCGCAGAGAACTTGCCATAAAAGGTTATAATAGAATGCTGGACAGATTTACAAACCGGAAAATAGCGGGTATGCTGTCGGAGTTTTACAGGTCAATATGAAAAAACCGAAAAAAACGAAATGCCGGAGGATTTGATGAAAGTAATGTTTGTTTCGCACAGTGCGGTGCTGAAAGAATATCAGCAGAAGCTGGTGTGCCTTGCGGAGAACCACGGTATTGATATTGTGCTTGTAACGCCGCCTTACTGGTATGAAAGCGGGGTGAAAACACGGCCGTTTAAGGGGTATAAACAGATAAAATATGAAACAGGCAGAGTGGTTTTTCTTAAAAAATATGTGCATTTTTATAAAAAAGCATTAAAAACCGTAAAAAGACTGAACCCTGATATAATTCATATTGAAGAAGAGCCTTTTGACATACCATGTATGCAGTTTATGCGCGCCGCGAAAAAAACAGGAAAAAAGACAGTTTTTTTCACATCTGATAATTTCAAGCGCAAACATAATGCAGTAAGGCAGTATTTTGATTCTTACTGCTTGAAAAATACGGATGGCGTTGCTGCTGTAAATCTTGACGCAAAAAAACTTCTTGTTGAAAGAGGATGCAGCGAGGAAAAGATTGAAATTATAGCCCACGGAATTAATCCTGAGGAGTTTTCTTTTGCTCCGGGAATAAGCGGCAAAAAAAATTACACACTGGGGTATACGGGAAGGATCGCGCCTGAAAAAGGCCTTGAAACAGTTATAGATGCGGTTTCAGGCATAAATAATGTGAAATTCATAATGGCGGGCGCGGGGGAAAAGGACTATGAGAACAGCCTGAAAAAGCGTGCGGAGGAAAAAGGGGTTTTGCAAAGAATAGAATTCAGAGGGCATATAAACAGGAGCAGTATACCTGCTTTTATGACGGAGCTGGATGTTTTTGTGCTGCCGTCCCTGACAACTAAATACTGGAGGGAAAAATTCGGGAGGGTTATAATAGAATCGTTTGCGTCAAAGGTGCCTGTTATAGGGTCTGATTCCGGAGAGATTCCGAATCTGCTGAAAGGAGCTGGGATGATATTTATGGAAGGCGATTCCGCGGAATTAAAAGACAAAATTCTGCGTCTGACGGGCGATATGCGGATATATCAAAACTGCAGGGATAAGGGATATGAAAAACTTATGAATAATTATACAAATGATAAAATAGCCGAAAAATTAGCCGGGCTTTACACGCGGATAATGAAATGATAAAGGATTTTTACAGCGGCATACTAAGCCTGTTTTTTCCTCAGCAGTGCAGGACCTGCCGGCGGTATATAAAAGTCTTTAAGTATGAATATGTATGCCCGCAGTGTTTTGAGAATATGATGCCGCTTGAGGAGCCTATGTGCACGGTGTGCGGCAAGCCGCTTTCCTCACAAGCAGGGGAGTGCAGGGAATGCAGGGAAAGAAAAAATTATTTTGAATACTGCAGGCCCGCGGGTTTATATAAAGGGGCGCTTAAAGATATGATTTATGCGCTTAAATTTGATTACAGGGAAAGAGCGGCAAAAGTTCTTGCGGAGTATATATGCGAAAAAACAGCGCTGGCGCATCTGCCCGGGGATTATGTGATAGTACCTGTTCCCGCAAACCGTTCAGCGGTAAAAAAAAGGGGATTCTGCCATATAAAGGCGGTCGCGAAATACATATCAAAACGGACAGGACATAAAACAGCGGATGCCGTGAAAAAAATAAAGGAAACGCAGCCGCAGAATAAGCTTGTGCGGAAAAAAAGACTTACAAATTTAAAGGACGCTTTTAAGGCGGAGGAAAACGCCCGGGGAATAAAGGCCGCGCTTCTTGATGATGTATTTACGACGGGAAGCACGATAAACGAGGCGGCAAAAGCGCTGAAAAAAGCCGGAGCCGAGTCGGTAATAGGCGTAGTTGCGGCGCGCAGTATATAAAGAAGGAGAAACAGGTGAAAAAAACAAAAAAAGCATATGACAGGATGCTTGTTCTTTTCAGCGGGGGGCAGGACTCAACAACTGTTTTGTTCTGGGCAAAGAAAAGAGCCGCGCGTGTTGAGGCGGTCTCGTTTGATTACGGGCAGCGCCATAAGGCCGAACTAAAGAGCGCGGCGAAAATAGCATCCCTGGCCGGGGTAAAGCATACGGTTATAAAACTTAAACAGTTTGAAAGCGTGAAAACTTCCGCGCTTCTGGATAAAAAAAAGAATCTCAATAAAAAAGATAAAGTGAACAGAAAACTGCCCGCGTCTTTTGTGCCGGGGAGAAACATAGTTTTTCTGGCTGCAGCGGCATCTTTGGCGTATACGAAAAAGACAGCTAACCTGGCAATAGGCGTGTCGCAGGCGGATTATTCGGGTTATCCCGACTGCAGGGCAGGATTTATAAGATCAATGCAAAAGACGCTGAATGAAGGCATGGAATATCCGTTTAAGATACACGCGCCTCTTATCAACAAAGACAAAAAAGATACGGTTCTGCTTGCCGAAAAACTCGGCATACTGGATACTCTTAAATACACCCACACCTGTTATGAAGGCGGCAAAAAGCCGTGCGGCAAATGTCCGTCCTGTATCCTGCGGGAAAAAGGCTTCCGCCTTGCCGGCATCCCCGATCCTTTAAAAGATCTTTCAGGAAAATAAAATTTGCGGCTTTATGTTTTTTTTCGGTTGCCCCCTTTTTGAAAAGGGGGGTGTGAAAATACCAAAGCCGACAGTTCTATGCTTTTTGGCGTATTCGCGGATCCCTGGAATTTATCCACTCTATTGAAAAGGGAGATGTGTGGTGATATGGCTGTTATGAACCGTCTTGTTTTAAAAATAGGGGCAACATACAGGATGCAGGGAGGACCCGTGCGGTTTCCTGAAGTTTGAAAATGTAAAGGCTGTTTTTTGAGTCAGGCCCCGTAAACAGTTTTTGAGCCGAAATGATATTTTTGGCAGGAAGGTATGTTTTTTTTACGGGTAATATTGTCTATCACTATGTTCCAGTTATAGTTTTCAAATATATTTTTTGAGGCTTTTTCGGACATACGCCGGTATGTGCAGCTGTCCGAAGCGCAAAGTTTAAGCAAATAGAGAGTTTTTGAAATCCAGTCATCAGCGTCGTTTGAACGGGCTGCGAGTCCTGTTTCGCCGTGTATTATTATTTCTTTCGGGCCGCCGGTATCCGACACCACTGCCGGTATTCCGCATGCCTGGGCCTCCAGTACCGTCATTCCGAAGGTATCGGTTACGCTGGGGAATAAAAGCAAATCAGCCAAAGAATAAATAAACGGCATAATTTTCTGGTTCTGCTTTCCCAAAAAGAAAATATTCTTGTCTGAGGAGGCATTTTCTTTAAGTTCCCCGAGATAAGGGCCGTCTCCGGCGATTATCAGGTTTATTCCCGGCATCTTTTTTGATGTTTCGCGGTAGATGTGCAGCAGGAAATCAAGATTTTTGTCTTTGGATACTCTGCCGGTATAGAGCAGGGAAGGGCCGTCTTTTATGCCGAAAACATTTTTTGCGTGATTTTTCTCTCCGGAGCGCGGATAAAAAAGCGATGTGTCAATTCCGCGCCTGAAGACTTTCATTTTTGGAAGTTCAAAGCCTCTTGTTTCAAGAATGCTTATGTATTCGCGGGTAGGAACCTGTATTTCGTCCATAACCGAATAGAACCATTTAATTCCCGATTCGGTTATTTTTTCCACGGATTCTTCATTTATTATATCTTTTGACTGCATTGCAAAGTCTGTGTGATAGATGCCCGCTGTTTTGATGTTAAGTACTTTGGCGGCCAAGAGCCCCATAAAACCAACAGGGCCGGGCGTGGAAATATATATTTCGTCAGGATTGAAATCCGAAATCATTTTTATTGAGGAAAGAACAGAAGGCAGTTTAAGCCCATAATTCTCATAGTACGGAAGTTTGAAGGAGTGAATAAAGGGCAGATTCATAATATTCGGAGGCAGGTCCGCGCCTGCATCTTTTTCATCAAGACAGGAAGCGATCATAAGCTCTTTCCCGCTTTGGTGGGAAAAGCGGGCTATGCTGCGAAGGGTTACAGAGACTCCATTTAGGTCCTTTATGGTATCCGTAAACCATAAAATCCGTTTTGAATTCAAGATTTCCTCCGGGCAGTATTCGTCCGCAAGCCCTTTTAAAATGGCTCTGTTATTATAAAAATGCTTTAAAGTGCTGAAAAAAGGTATGGAAAGAAAAATACCCGGAATAGCTGATGAAATATTTTTTATTATTCCGGAAATATTGCCGGAGTAAATATCGTCTTCAAGCGAGCAGAAAAGCAGTTTCAGGAATTCGTCCGCAAGTACGGAGATTTTTGAGTAAAGAATATCGGGTATTTCTTCTATTGAAGAACCTGAATTCTTCCCGGCCTCTTCAACAAGTTCGATCAGGAGCGCGTTTATCTTGTTTTTGTTTTCTTTTGCTTTTTTCTTAAAATGGTTTATTTTAAGTTTATCTTTGAAAGTAAGATTTTCTTTTTCGAAAATCAGTTCTGTTATGCTGTTGAAGAGATTTTTTGAAGGATTCCGCCCTTTGCTTTTTGAAAAGTCGTAAGCGATCTTATATATCGAAAATACAAAGGACTGATAGCTGTTGTGCCGGCCAAAGACCATTGTTTTTTTATTTTTTATGTTGTTTATAAAGTCCGCCTTTGAATCCGCGTAGGACTGCGTGTATGTTTTCCCCATAAAGAGCCCGGCGTGGTCATCGGAGCCGCCCGTGAATCCTTTTATCCAGGGGTCGGAGCTTATGGGCTCTATGTTGTGCTTTTGAAAGAGTTTTAAAATGTCTTCTTCTGTCAGGCTGCTTAATATTTTCGTCCAGGTATTGTTTGAATTCGCGTCGCGCGCGCCGTTTCTGGACTCAAAAACATCAAAAAGAAGTATTAATTTCTCTAGGTGAGCCGCGGTAAGCCTGCCGTTGACAGAATATGGCGCGTGGTTTACCGTGTAACACAGGTTTTTATTTTTTATATAATCACGCAGCTTGTAAATATCTGCGCGCAGGGAATCTATTTCCGCAAAGGCTGCTTTGTCTATGTCAAAAATATTAATGTGTATTTTACAGCCGTCTTCGGGAAAGTATGTGGTTGCCTCAACTCCGCTGAAGGCCCTGTCCGGATATTTTTCGGCCAGATATAATGAACCTTCTATTTTGTTGTGGTCTGTAATTGTTGCAAAATCCATACCGTTTTCAATGGATGTTTTATATATATAATCGGGATCGGTATAAGATTCTGCTGTTCCCAGTTTTTTTAGGAACCATTCTGAAGGGTGGTCGGAATGTTTTGAGTGTACGTGAAGATCTGCTTTTTTCATTTAAGCCTCCGCAGTGCAAGTCTTTAACAGATAATAGAATAAAAAAAATATAATAATATAAGGATAACGTTAAAAATATGTTAATAAAAATATGAAGAACTGCTGATTGGCGGAAGAGGGATTGACTCCGGGCATATATTGTGTTACGATTTTAAAGATTCGTGTTACTTGAAACGCAAAGGAGCCGTTATGGGAAAAATTATACGCTTCGGCGTATCGCTGGACAGCGTTCTGCTCAAGAGGTTTGACGCGCTTGCGGAGATAAAAGGATATTTAAACAGGTCCGAGGCGATCCGCGACCTGATAAGAAACAAAATAGTGGAAGAGGAATGGGCGAAAGACAGCAATGCCGAGTCAATAGGCACAATAAACATTGTCTATGACCACCACATAAAAAATCTTTCAACGGTGCTTAATTCAATACAGCACGATTTTCATGATCTCATAATATCCGACACCCACGTGCATCTTGACCACGACAACTGCCTGGATGTCATTATAGTCAGGGGCAAAACAAAAAAACTCAGGGAAATAGCCGACCGGCTGATTTCCGTGAAGGGCGTTAAATACGGAAAACTGAGCATAGCCACAAAAGGCAAAGAACTTAAATAATACCGGAGGAAAAAATGTTTGAATTGTTTTTAAAAGGCGGGCCGCTTATGTGGCCGATACTTGTCTGTTCCGTGATTATGGCCGCAATCATAATGGAACGGGCGGTTGTTTTTTGGAGGGTGAAAAACACTACGGATGAATTCATAAAAAACGTAAAAAAAGAACTGTTAAAGAAAAAATACGATGAAGCGGTAAAAGTATGCACCCTGCAGGGTTCTCCTGTGTCAGCAGTGCTCACGGCCGGGATTAAAACACGGAAACTTTCCGCGCATGAAAAAGAAAATATAATGAAACGTGTGGGTTCCGCGGAAATAAGAAAACTTGATAAACATCTGAGGGGCCTGGGTATAATAGCCAATATTGCGCCGCTCATAGGGCTTCTGGGAACGGTAACAGGCCTTATTAAAAGTTTTATGAAAATACAGGAACTGGGCGGCAGGGTTGACGCTTCCATACTGGCGGGCGGCATATGGGAGGCGCTTTTAACAACCGCAGCCGGGCTTTCTGTGGCGATAGCTGCGGTTATTTTTTATCATTATTTTGAAGGGAAGACCGAAAAAATAACAGCGGAAATGAAAGATGCCGTATCATATCTTGAGCAGTGGCTGAGGATGGGGGAGTTTAAGCCGGATAAAAAAGAATCCGAAATAATAGAGGAAATAGAATATGGAATTTGAAGGCCGGAAAAAAGTTCATATACATTTAAATATAACGCCGCTGATAGATATAGTTTTTCAGCTGGTTATATTCTTTATGCTTACGGCAAATTTCATAATGCAGCCGGGCATAGAACTGAATCTGCCGGGCGCAAAACACGCTCCGCTCCAGGAGCATTCAACCGTTATTGTTTCTGTTTCAAAGGACGGGGATGTTTTTGTAAATGAAAATGCGGCCGGTGCGGGAAATTTTGAAGATATCCTTGAAAAAGAACTGCAAAGGTCCCGCGAAAACACGGTTATGTTTAAATCCGACAGTTCTGTTTTATACGGCGCCGCGATAAAGGTTATGGACGGGATAAAAAATGTTCATTCGGGAAACGTGGTAATACTTACAAAGGAAGAAAAATGAGCGGAAGATTTTTTGCGGTTTTTGTTCTGCTGTCTGCCGCACTTCATGCGGCCGTGCTTTTTATGCCCCGAAGCGGATTTTCAGACGCGGAAACAATACCTGTGCGGCTGGAAAAAGAAGACAGAAAAAACGTTGATATGATACTGCCGGAAATAAAAATTCTGGGCGATGTTTCAGAAATAAAGAAAGAGGAAAAAACGGATAAAAAAACACAGGGAATGTCAAATCCGGAAAAACACCGGGCATCGGGCGAAGACGAAAAGCAGATGCTGATATACAACGACATGGTGAAACAGAGGATACAAAACGCCAGAAAATATCCCTATACAGCAAGGAAACACGGAGTAGAAGGGGAGGTTACGGCTGAATTTGAAATAAAACGAAGCGGGGACATCGGGCAGGTAAAGCTGGTATCTTCGTCAGGCGCGGATATTCTTGATAATGAAGCGCTTGCAACGGTAAAGCGGGCCGCTCCGTATCCTGAAATACCCGCCGTGCATAAGGAAAACATTTTAAAGAAAAGGATAACATTAATATTTAAACTTAATTAAAGGAGATGCATATGAAAAGGCTATGTTTTGTTTTTACGGTTGTTTTATGTTTGGCTTTTGCGGTTTTTGCGGATGAAGGGGCTGAGAGACAGGATCTCGGCGAAGTTATTGTGCAGGAAGAACAGGAAAATGAAAGTCCGGCAGGAACAGCTCCGGACGCAAAGGTGATTTATTCGTTTGACAAAGAACTGCTGGAAAATACAAATGAATGGGATGCCGCGGGTGTTTTAAAGGAAGTTCCCGGGGTGCAGGTGTCGTCCCCGGGGCTGATAAATATCGGGGTAGGTTCGGCAAATCCTTCGTTCATAAAAATAAGGGGAACAGGCAACAACCCCAATTCGGGCATTATTGCTGTTGTTGACGGCAGGCCGAAATATATGGGTCTGTGGAAACATCCTCTGTTTGATACGCTTTCGCTTGATAATGTAAAGAGTATTGACGTAATAAAAGGGCCCTCAGGGGTTCAGTACGGCAATCAGGCAGTGGGGGGAGTAATTGAAATAAAAACAAAACGCGCGGAAAAAGAAGGCGCTGAAACAGTTATAAACGGTTTTGTGGGGAATTATTACACCCAGAATTATTCTATAAATACAATCGCGAAAAAAAACAGGCTGGACCTGAATGTTTCCGCGGGGCACCGTTCAACCCGCGGGCACAGGCCCAATTCGGACGCTTATCTTGAAAATTATTCCGCGAGACTGGGCGGGGAAATAAATGAAAACTGGTACGCTTCCGCGGGAGGCGGGTATTCTTTTATAAACGGATACAATCCGGGCCCCGAAGGGAGCGAATGGACAAGGGAAAGAGAAGCATATCAGACCATTCAAAGGGATATGGATATAAATATAGAACATAATTATGACTCTGTATCCGGAAGAATAATACTGTTTTCAGATTCAGGCAGCAATGATTTTATTGAAAGCGCAACTCCGATGAATGTACCCATACCCGGCAGTTATAATTCCTACCGGAATTATGGGATTAAGGTAATTGAAGAGTTTGCTTTAGCCGAGGGGAACAGGACAAAAGCGGGATTTGACTGGCAGCTCTTCGGAGGCTTCTTTGAAAATTTTCCGCCCATGCCCGCAATGAAAAAGAAAGTTGAAACTTACGAGCATGAATGGGCGCCGTATATAATGTCGTTTCAGAAAGCCGGGCCACTGCGGCTGTCCGCGGGTATAAGGTACGCTGTTAACGATAAATGGGGGGATAAATTCATACCGCAGCTGGGGCTGGATGCGAAAGTTGTTAAAAACATAAATGTTTTCGCGAATTTTTCAACAGGATATAAAACACCCGCGGCCGGAACTCTTATTTTTGCGGATTATGAAGATCTTGCTCCTGAGGATTACAGCCAGTATGAAGCGGGCTTGAAGTTTGAAAAAAAAGGAAGCTGGGGCGCGCTTGCGTCTGTTTATCAGACGGAAGGGAATAATATTTACAGAACAGACCCTTCTGACGGCCTGCTTAAAAGTATGGGTTATACGCTTATACGGGGAGCGGAAACCGATGCGTGGGTGAATATGGGCAGGCATGTGAAAACAGGGATATTATTTTCTTATTCTGACCCGCGTGAAAAAACCGCGTTTCATTCGTTTTTAAACGCAAAAGCGTATATGCAAGCACTGCTTTTTAAGAAGGTTGAAATAAAAGCAGAAAGTGTTTTTGTGAAAGACAGGTACGATTCGGACCATAAAAAAGACAAACTTGATGATTATGCGGTTTTTAATCTGAGCATAAGCGGTACGGATAAGAAAAAGGACCATGAAAAAAGATTTTATCTGGAGATAGAGAATATATTTGATGTAAAATATGAAACCACCGCGGGCTACCCTGCTGCCGGATTTATCATAAGATCAGGGATGACGATAAAACTTTAATTTTTGTGCGGGATATTAAAAAAATACAGGAAAAGGTGTGGAATGAAAAAAATATTAATAGCAGCCGCGGCTGTGATGTTTTTGACAGGCTGCCGAGGAGAAAGCAGAGAGCCCGGCGGCGGGGCAAATATTCTTGCGTCAACCACAATGGCCGCGTCGCTGGCCCGCGATATTATGCCGCAGGCGCGCATAGCGGTTCTTATACCGCCTGATTCGTGCCCGGGGCATTTTGACCTTAAGCCTTCTGACGCTGAAAAAATAATGGATGCAGACATATTTATTGTGCATGTTTTTCAGAAGGCTCTGGCTGAGAAAATGCGGAAAATAAAGAACGAGCCTGCTGTCGGTGTGATAAGAACGGTTGATACGACGATTCCGGATAATTATATACGGGCCCTCGGGGAAACAAAAGAAATTCTGTCATCTGTTTTTCCGGAAAAAGCAGATGAATTTAAAAAACAGTTCAGAAAAAAAACGGAGGAAATAAAGAAGCTTGAGAAAAAGAGTTCGGATACAGTGAGGAAAATACAGAACGGAAAATTCAAGGTTCTTGTATCCGGAATGCAGAAAGGGCTTGCGGATTATTTCGGCATGGAGATAAAAGGTGTTTTCGGGGATCCGAAATCTCTGTCTCCCGGACAGCTTAAAAAAATGATAAACAGCGCAGAAAAAAGCGGAATAGATATTATAGCAAGCAACAGCGCCGGGACGCACGATGCAGCCGCGGATATATTTGCCCGGAGGCTGAATAAAGAAAAGATTATTTTTTCCAACTTCCCGGGTGTAAAGGAATGCGGCCCCGGATTTGAGGGATTGTGGGAATACAATCTTAGACAGGCGGAGAAACTGATAAAATGAATTATGATATTGAGCTGAAAGATATTTCAGTGGCGGTGCACAGAAAAAAACTGCTCAGCAGGATAGATCTCAATATAAAAAAAGGCGAGTTTTTGACGGTGCTGGGCCCGAACGGGTCGGGAAAGACGACTTTGGTAAAAACAATACTGGGCATGAGGCCCCCTTCCGCGGGAAAAGCGTTTGTATGCGGTATTGATACAGCGCTCCGCCCGGCTGAGGCAGGCAAAAAGATGTCATACATACCGCAGGGGCTTGATACGGATAAATTTTTTCCTGCTTCCGCGGGCGATGTGATAGCCTGCGCCGTTATAAACGGATGGGGAATCAAAAACAGCAATAAAAAGAACATAAACGGCGCGGTGGAGGAAATGGGTGTGGGGCATCTTTTAAAACAGCCTTTTGGAACTCTTTCAGGCGGTGAAAAACAGAAGATAATGCTTGCCGGCGCTCTTGCGAGAGACCCGGAAGTAATCATTCTTGACGAGCCCAATTTAAATCTGGATCCTTACGCGTATAAGGTGCTGCTGAATACTCTTTCCAAAATAAACGCTCTGCATAAAATAACGGTTGTTTTTGTTACTCATCTTATGGATATGATTCCGGGATCCTGCGGAAGGATAGCGGTTATAAAAAGAGGAAAACTTATATCGGATAAAAGCGCAAAAGATACGTTTAATATGAAAAATGTGAGGGAATATATATATGGTTGAGGATATTTTTTTAAGGACCCTGATCGTGACGTCTCTTGCGGGGCTTCAGTGCGGGCTTATAGGTGTATTTATATTTCTTTTAAGCATACCTTTCATAGGTGTTGCGGTTTCCCATGCCGCGATGGCAGGCGGTATCTGGGGGATTATTTTCGGGTTACCGCCCAAAATATGCGCTTTGGCAGTATCCATGGCGTCTGCTTTTTTTATAGGCCCTCTTGCGGATAAAGGCGGGGTAAATACGAATATATCCGTCAGTATTATATTTTCCGCAATGATGGGGCTGGCGTTTCTGGGAATAGGAATAATAGGAGATACCGGCACGGAGGTTATGAGCTACCTCTGGGGGAACGTATTTTTGGTTTCTGAAGCTGAAATAATGCTCCTGTCGCTTTCTGTGGCCGTAATTATAATATTTACCGCCGTTATGTACAGGGCGATCACGGCTGTTCTTTTCAGCAGGGAAATGGCAAGGGCCAACGGAGTAAATGAAAAATTCATATATTACGCGATCCTTATTTTTACGGGAGCGGTTGTGTCAATAAATCTTGACATAATAGGCGGGCTGATGCTTTTTTCGCTTATAATCACTCCGCCGGCAATTGCGCACCAGCTGACCTTTGGAATGAAAAAGTTTTTTGTAATATCCGGGATCTCAGGCATTGCCGCGGGTGCGGGCGGTGTTGTGGTTTCTTATATCTTTGACTGGCCCGTGAGCGCTTCTGTGATATTGTTTGTTTCGGCAATGTTCATGACTGCCGTGATATTTTCTCCGAAGAGGAGAAAATATGGGGCCTGAAAACAGAAGAATATTCAACGGCCTTGCCGGAACATATGTGAATAAATGGTGTGCTCCCGGAAGAGAAAGAGAGAGAATAAAGAAAATAGCCGAGGCCATGGGCCTGGAAAAAGGAATGAAAGTTCTGGAGCCGGGATGCGGGAAAGGGGAATTTTCACCGTTTATTCTTGAACATATAAAAGAAAACGGCTTTCTTTATCTTGCGGATGTATCCGAGAAAATGCTGCAATGCGCCGAAGAAAATACAGAAAAATTTGAAAATATAAAAATTTTAAGGTGCTGCGCCTGTGATACAGGCATAAAAAAAGGCAGTCTTGACGCGGTGGCGGCTTTTAACTGTTTTCCGCATTTTTATCCCAAACAGAAATTTATAAATTGTTTTATGGAGCTGCTGAAGGAAAACGGGATTCTTGTTATAGCCCACAGCCGGCCAATGGGATTTATAAATAAAATGCACAGACAATACGGCTTTGACGCCGGTAAATACAGTCTTCCGGATAAACGCAGCATGAATGCAATGCTGGAAAAAGCGGGCCTGAAAACAGAAAAATACATAAATAAAGGATATTATCTTCTGAAGGCGCGCAAAATAAAAAGAACGGATTAAATATATAAAATACAGGGGCGGGAAGCATCACAATTAATCACGCGGGCCTTTTTAATGAGGTAATTTCAAATGGGCATAATCCCTGTTTTTTGTGATATAATATTAAAAAACAGGCGGTTAATATGAAAAAATATTTTTTTTGCATTCCGGTTTTTATGGTTATGCTGCCCGCGGTTTTGGCGGCGGGAGATAAAATAACCGTTATGATAGAAGGGCAGGAAGAAACTCCCGTTATTAAAGAAGAAGAGCCGGCGGAAAAAATACGGGAAAGGGTTATAATACAAAAACCTGATCCCGGAAAAACAAAAATGCTGCCGGAACAGATGATGGATGAAAAAATGCTTGATGTTGAAACGCAGCTTTTGAAACAAAGAGTTGATGATATGGAGCGCAGATTCTTTCTTTCGGTTCTGGGTGTAATGCTTGTTAATGTTATGGGATTTATAATTCTTTTTATTATGATCAGAAGAAGATGACAAGCGGACAATACGGATACCGGATTATTTCCGGTGTTGATTTAAAGGAGGATTAAATGCCGGCAAAAAAAGAAAATATACCGTTATTTATAGTAAAACTAGGCACGGCTGATGTTTTAATACTTCTGGTTCTTGCGTTCGGCGTTATGTCAACTTTTAATTCAAACCGGGAAAATCTGGATCTTGCTTTGTTTTTTCTTTTTATGGCCACGGGGATGTATCTTGCGGCAAATATTTATATAAAACGCAGGAATAGAGGGAAAATGAAAGGATTTACCCGCGCGCTTAAAGCGTTTGTATCCGGCATGGTTTTTCTTGTTGCTCCCTGTATATTTTTTTATCACTGGCAGTATAACAGCAATCTGGCAAGCGGAGTTATGCTGTTTTTTGTGCTCTGCGGAATACTCAGGATAGCGGCGTTTGATGATCTGGCTTCGCGGAGCGGCACGGGCGGAGCTTATTACAGGGGAATGCCTGTTTTCTGGTCGCCGGTGCTGGTTGCTGTTTTTTATCTGCTTTCTTTCGGAGTAGGATCCGATATCATAAACGGAATGCTTTCGCTTTCACTGATTATATTTTCTTTTCTGATGCTTGTGAACCGTGATTTGAAACACCTGCATAATCCGGCTGTATGGCTGAAGAAGACAAAGAAAAAAAAATAATTTTGACTTTTTTCACGGATTATTTATAATTATAAAGATATTTCGGGAAAGGATTAAAGTATGTGGAGCCGGATAAAAAACGCATTCAGAAAATTTATGATAAAGATGGATAATGGATTTTTATGCGATACCTGCAGGTATAATCATCCGAATACGTGCGCGCGTCCGGAAAGGCCGAACGCCAAATCCTGCGGGGAATATGTGCGTAAATAAAAAACAGCCGGGAACGCCCCGGTTTGTAAAAAAATACGGAGGTTGGAAAGTGCCTGCTTATAATTATGAGTGTAAAAAATGCGGTATCTTTGAAGTCAGACAGTCAATGAAGGAAAATGCTTTTGAAAAATGCCCCAAATGCGGCGGTAAAGAAATAAAACGCCTCATAGGCACAGGAGGGGGAATTATATTTAAGGGGAGCGGTTTTTATGAAACTGATTACAAAAGACCCCTGAACAACAAAAAAGAAAGCGAAAAAACACCGTGCAGGGACTGCAAGACAGGCAAAGAAGGCGCCTGTCCGTCAGGAGCGTCCGGTGACTGATATAAGCGCTGTTATACTGGCGGCGGGTGAAGGAACCCGTATGAGGTCAGAAAACTCAAAAGTAATGCATAATGTATGCGGGGCGCCTATGCTGGGGCATGTAATAAAAGCCTGTATGAAAGCGGGAATTCCGGAAATTGTTGTTGTTGCCGGAAAAAACGAAAAAGAAATAAAGGAGTATTTGAAGGCGGATTTCCCGGGTAAAAAAATAAGCACTGTGGTTCAGACTAAACGGCTGGGGACCGCACATGCCGTAAAAACCGTGTTTGATGCGCGGAAGAGGCTGAAAAAAGGCATTCTGATACTGAGCGGCGACACGCCTCTTATAACCTGTGAAACCATAGGTAAATTAATAAAAGAGTTTACAAAAAAAAACGTGAGTGGTATAATTGGTGTTTCTTATACGAAAAATCCCGGGGGCTATGGAAGGATAATAACCGGGGAAAACGGGAAAGTACAGAAAATTGTTGAAGAAAAAGACGCCGGCCCGGAAGAAAAAAGAATAAAACTTGTTAACGGCGGGGTATATATAGTAAAGAGAACGGATTTGGAAAGATATATCAGCAAAATAAGGCTGAACAGAAAAAAAGCGGAGTATTATCTTACGGATGCGGCGGAGATCATGGCAAAACACGGGAAACCGATGCATACCGCGGTTCTGCCCCAAAACGAGCTTGCGGGGGTAAATAACAGGATCCAGCTTGCGAAGGCTTCAAAAATGAAAAACAAAAAAGTTCTTGAAAAGATGGCAGAAAATGGTATAACTATTGTTGATTTTGATACTGTTTTTATAGAAGGAGAGGTAACTGCGGGCAGGGATACGGTAATTAAACCTTTTACTGTCATAACCGGTCCTGTGAAAATAGGAAAAAACTGTGTTATAGGGCCTTGTGCGCATATAAGACCGCAGACTGTTATAGGCAATAACTGTAAAATCGGGAATTATGTTGAGGTTAAAAAATCAAAAATAGGAAATAATGTAAATATTGCGCATTTAAGTTATATAGGAGACGCTGAAATAGGAGCCGGCACAAATATAGGAGCCGGTACGGTTACGGCAAATTATGACGGAAGATTAAAGCATAAAACCATAATAGGCGGCGGCGTGAAATCAGGCAGCAATGTTGTATTTGTAGCGCCTGTAAAGATCGGCGCCGGTTCGGTCGTGGGCGCAGGTTCGGTAATAACCGAAAATGTTTCAAAAGGCTCGCTTGTCATAGCAAGAGCGAGGCAGACTGAAAAGAAAAATAAGTTTTTAAAGAAGGAGAAATAAAGCGTGATAAAAAAGAAAAAAGCGTTAAAAAGGAAGTCAAAAAAGAACAGAATAATGCTGATTTCGGGAAACGCGAATCTTAAACTTTCCGAAGAAATAGCGCAGCATCTTGGCATGGAGCTTAATGATGCTTATGTGGGAAAATTTCCTGAAGGTGAAATAAATGTAAAGTTAAATGATAATGTAAGAGGAGCGGATGTTTTTGTTCTGCAGTCAACCTGTGCGCCTCCGAATGACAATCTGATGGAGCTGCTTGTTCTTATGGACGCCCTTAAAAGGGCCTCGGCGAAAAGAATAACGGCTGTTCTTCCGTTTTACGGATATGCGAGACAGGACAGAAAGGACCAGCCCAGGGTTCCGATTTCCGCGAAACTGGTCGCGAATCTTCTGGTAAGCGCGGGAGCCAACCGTATACTGACAATGGACCTGCATGCCGACCAGATACAGGGGTTCTTTGACATACCAATGGATCATCTGCTGGCTGCGCCGGTTTTTCTGGAATATTTTAAAAAGAAAAAACTGAAAAAACCCGTAATATCCACCGCTGATATCGGAGGTATAAAAAGAGCCTGGTATTTTGCGGAAAAACTTAATACTTCTCTGGTTGTTGTTGATAAGAAAAGAAGAGGGCCGGAATCGGTTGAAGCAATGCATATAATAGGCGATGTAAAGGGCAAAGACATAATAATACCGGATGATATGCTCGCGACCGGCGGAACACTGGTGCAGGCGGCAAAGTTTTTAAAGGCAAAAGGAGCAGAGGATATTTATGCATGCATGTCGCACGGTGTTTTTTCCGGCACCGCAATCGCGAAAATAGCGGATTCGCCTATAAAGGAAGTTGTTGTCACGAATACCATACCGCAGCATGACCGCTCAAAAGTGAAAAAAATAACAGTACTGTCGGTTGCGGAGCTTTTGGCGGAAGCAATAAAAAGAATACATGACGAAGAAACAATAAGCGCACTTTTTAAATAAAAGGCAAATTTGATACAGGAGGATCTAAGATGGAAAAGATAACTATTGAGGCCGAATCAAGAGAAAAGAAAAACACGGCCAAAAAGATGAAAAAGGACGGAACGATTCCGGCTGTGGTATACGGAAAAGAAACAAAAACAATGCCTATAGAAATAAAGATAAAGGACATTGAAAAAACGGTTAAGACGCTTGCGAAGGGAAACATTCTTATTACTCTTAAACTGACGGACAGGGATAAAAAAGAGGAAAAAACCGTGACTATAAGAGAAATACGCAGGGACCCCGCTACGGAAGAAATTCTTCATGCGGATTTTCATCAGCTGGTTGAAGGCGAAAAAACAAGGTTTGAGGTTCCGATAGTGGGCAGCGGTGTTCCGGAAGGTGTTAAAATGGGCGGAGTTCTGGAGGCGTTTGCCAGAAAAATGAAGATAAAATGCGAACCCGGCCGGCTTCCTGAAAAATTTGAAGTGGATCTTTCGGGATTAAATGTCGGAGATGAGATAAAAGTAAAGGATTTTCCCGTGCCTGAGGGAGTTGAGATCATGGATAATCCGGATAATAAGCTTTTTGCGGTTGTTGGAGCGCGCAAAGTTGTTGAAGCGGGCGAGGAAACACCGGCTGCAGCAGAGCCTGAAGTTGTAGGCGAAGAGAAAAAAGAAGATAAAAAGTAAAAATAAAACATGAAGCTGATTGCCGGTCTGGGAAATAAAGATCCCGAATATGCCGGAACCAGACATAATATAGGGTTTGATTTTCTTGACCATATGGCGGAAAAACTGAAATTTGAATTTGATTCAAAAAATAAATTTGCCGTATCCGCGGAAAAGACGATCCGCAGTGAAAAAGTGGTCTTTATAAAACCGCTTACGTATATGAATTTATCGGGAAAAGCAGTTGTTTTCTGGGCGGGAAAAAATAAAATACCGCCGGAAAACATTCTTGTTGTCCACGATGATATGGATATAGAATTTGGGACAGCAAAAATTAAAATAGGCGGGGGCGCCGCGGGGCACAACGGTATAATGGATATAACACAACGGCTGAATACTCCGGAATTTGTCAGGCTCAGGATAGGTGTCGGCAGGCCGCGGTTAAGGGGCAAAAGCACGGATCATGTTCTGGGCAGGTTTTCGGAGGAAGAAGCGGAGGAAATAAAAAAACTGTTTGAACAGCTTGAGGATTTTGTGATGAATTTTGTACATATGGGGTATGCAAAGGCAGCCGGAAGATTTAAAATAACCCGGGACTGAAAATCAGCGGAAAGGAATATAAAAAATATAGAGGGACTGAATTATGGGGGAAATTACAAGACAGGAAAAGACGGTTCTCGTCATTATTTTCTTTGGAATCATATTCGGTTTTTTTGTCAATGTATTTGCGCCTGTTAAGGCGAAAATACCCGAAGCAGAAACGCAGGAGCTGCGCATAAATATAAATACCGCCGATGCGGGAGAAATTATGAAACTTCCGGGTATAGGCCCTGTTTATGCAAAAAGAATAATTGAATTCCGGGAAAAAGAAGGTTCTTTCAGGGAAAAAAAGGACCTGATCAAAGTTAAGGGTATAGGCCCCGTAACAGCGCGGAAAATAGCGCCGTATCTGGTTTTTGAATGAACAGGCCTGTTATTTTTCTGTTTTCTGTTTATGCGGCGGGTCTTTTTGCGGCTTATATGCTTTTTCATTCTTTTGGGGCGTGTTTTGTCTTCTGTCTGCTTTTTGCGGGATTGATTTCAGGGCTCAGTATGTATACAAAGAAAAACAAAATATTTCTTTATGCGTTTGCCGCGGGTTTTGTTATGCACGCGGTTTTTTATCATATGCACTCTCCGTATATTGAAAATCTTGTTTCAGAGCCCGGAAAAATAAAAAAAGCCGTAATAAAAGTCTCAACAATACCCAAAACAGCGGATAATAAAATAAAGTTCAGGGGAACTGTCAGAGCCGTGAAATATGACGGTAAAGAGTATGAAAAAGCCGCGGGCCGGGTTATGGCAACCCTTGGCAGAAAGACTTTTAAGGATATTTCTTACGGGGATATATTGGAAATAAGCGGAAGGTTTTCGCGGCCCTTTGAGGCAAAAAATCCCGGAGGATTCAGTTACAGGGAATATCTGGAACATAAACGGACTTATGTAACATTGTATGCGCAGGATTATAACGCAAGAACCGCGGGGCAGGGGTTTGTAAATCCGTTTTTTTCATTGTCACAGTATTTAAGGAAAAAATTTGAAAAAATAATAGATTCCTATATACCCGAAGAGGAAGCGAAAATCGCGCAGGGCATAATGCTGGGAAATCAGGCTGTATTAAACGATGATATTCACAACGCGTTTATAAGAACGGGAACGGTTCATATACTCGCGGTTTCGGGAATGAATGTCGGGCTGGTTGCTCTTTTTGTTTTCCTTATATTTAAACTTATAGGAATGCGCAGAAGGTATACCGCAGCGCTGACGCTTGTGTGTGTATGGGTCTTTGCTCTGGTTACGGGAGGCGACCCGTCAATTACACGGGCTGCGGTAATGGCATCATTCATACTTGCGGGGATAATGCTGGAGAGGGACACGGATATATTAAACAGCCTGGCTGCGGCAGGGCTGGTAATACTGCTTATAAGCCCGGGGCAGCTGTTTGATGTGGGTTTTCAGCTGTCTTTTCTTGCCACCGCGGGGATAGTGTATTTTTCAGATTACATAAAACGGTTCTCATTTGGGCATGCGGGCATATTTGAGATCATAGCCGTTACTGTTATGTCACAGATATTCCTGTTTCCCGTGATGGCAGATACTTTCAATCATTTTTCGATTATCGCGGTCATAGCGAACCTTGTGGCGGTTCCGCTTGCGTCGGCAATAACGATCCTGGGTTTTGTTATGTGGGGAGCGGGAATGATACTGCCTTATGCCGCTGAATTACTAGGCGCAAGTTTATGGGTGCTGATAAAAATACTCATGTTTTTTGTAAATGTTCTGGGAAGTGTTCCGTACGCCGCGATTTCAATAAAATCACTGCCTGTCCTGTTCATAATTATTTATTATGTATTTTTTCTGATGCTTCCTTATGATGATGTGGATGTAAAGATAAAAAAAGTTTCGCTGAAAGTGTGCCTGGGTATTATTCTTGCTATATGGGGAATTGTTCATATTTTTATGCCCGTGTCCGGCTATTCCGCGCATTACATAAGTTCAGGCGGGATAAATGCCGTTCTTCATATTACAAAGGATAACAAAAAAGTTCTTGTGATCGGATGTGACTCCGGAAAAGCGGCGCCGGGAATAAAATATGAAATTGTTCCATACATGAAACAGCACGGCATCAACAATGTTGATCTGCTGGCTGTATACAATACGAGAAATGAAGAAAATGTGAATGAACTGAAAAGAAATTTCAGGGTCAAAAATATATTCAGGGATACGGAGAATGTAAGATACACGGTTCTGGAAGGCAGGCATACAGTTGTCAGAGCGGACAGTATGAAAATTTCAGTTGACCCGGGCGAGCAGGAGCATATTTTCGTCAAGGTGCTCTCCGCGGCGGAAAAAGGAAGCGGGGGAAAAATAATTTACCCCTGTTTTTATTCTCTGGATGATGCGGCGGATTATGCCCGGGAAAATTATATAATAATAAACGGCTTGAACCGGTCAAGGGGCGGTATGCCCGCTGTTTCAGGGAATGTGTATAATCTGTCGGAAGGAATGAGATTAATACAGGGGGAATAGGGAGAATGGGAAAGGGAAAAGAAGTGAGTTTTGAGCTTTGAGTTTTGAGCTTTGAGAAGAACTGAGGGAAAAGAAGTGAGCTTTGAGTTTTGAGTTTTGGGTTTTGGGAAGAACTAAAGGAAAAGAAGTGAGTTTTGAGTTTTGGGAAGAACTGAGGGAAAGGAGGGGATAAAACTATCTATACGTACAGTTTTATGTCTTTACCCCCTTTTCAAAAAGGGGGCAAGGGGGATTTAGTTTTTAATGACGGGACAATAATGCAAACCTTAGACAAAAATCCGCCCTGCCCCCCTTTCACTGAAAGGGGGGTGAAAAAGACAGAAGCTAAAAACAGAGGATGAGTTTTATGTTTTGAAAAAATGAGGCTGAAGTGTAAAATGAATTGCAGCACCTGAAACATCCGGAACTATATCAAAATACAGCCCATCTCCTGTTTAATCATCAAATTATGTCATACAGTATTCAGCCGCTGCTTAACCCCCTCCAAGAGTATGTAACAGGCCGAAAGACTGCCTGTAACATACTCTATCCTCCCCCATAGAGGTGGAGGGTATACTAATTCCCTCTACCTCGAGGAGCAAAGGATGAATACTCTAATGCTTTGCCGGTATTTACTATAAATATAATGATAAAAATACCGAAAAAGGGTTAGGAAGAGAGCGGCGTTCTGTGGAAAATATAAATAACTGTATGAATTAAGCGCTCCGGTATGTGCGAAAAAAACTTTGATTCTATGAAGTGCTGCAATAAAACTTGCAATCTATAAAACTCCAATCGCATTATTTATTGACTTTCTGCGGTTGGGGTTGTATTATTGGTTTATTAAAGAATTTGGGGGTGTGAAATGAGAAAGGTTGTTATATTGGCAAGCGGTTTTAT
>CAYTNY010000024.1:0-27055 GCA_964439215.1 uncultured Spirochaetia bacterium | reverse complement strand
TGTGCAAAAAAAAGGAATTTGATTCTATGAAGTGTTGCAATAAAACTTGCAATCTATATTCATAAAATTATAAATGTTAATTGATTGACAAAATACCTGTTTTTTTATAGTATTATAAAACAACGCCGGAGTGGTGAAATGGTAGACACAGGGGACTCAAAATCCCCCGCCTGAAAAGGCATGTCGGTTCAAATCCGACCTCCGGTACCAATAAATAAAAGGTTTCTTGATAATGCCTTAAAAAAAGAAAAGGTGGACAAATGAAAAAACCGGAAAAAGAATCCCGCAGACATCCCCGCTATACTCAGATTTTGGGTGTCTCCTGCAAAGTAAAACACTTCCCTGATGATATAACAGGCGAAAAATCAAAGCTCCATACCGGCGAATCTTTCCGGGCAACCACCATTAATGTCAGCGCGGATGGTATGCTGATAAACTGTGATTTTCTTTTTCCTGAAAGAACCACAATAACCGTAAGCGTACACGACAAAGCCATTGATAACGAAAAATTTGAAATTCTATGCCGTATAGAGTGGACAAAAAGAAACGCATATAAAATTTTCGGCCGTTATGCCGCGGGTCTCCATATTATTGAAGGCTCCAGGGATAAAATACTTAAATTAATAAAACATTTCAGCGAATAAAGGAATGGTTCAAAGAACCCTGCAAAAAAAACTCTTTCTGTATTTTTCGGCTTTTTTAGTCATATATATATATCTGTCTTGCATCCCTGCCGCGGTTTATCACGGAGACAACGGAGAAACAATAACCGCGGGATATATACTGGGGATACAGCATCCGCCCGGCTATCCTTTATTTACCCTCATGTCTAAAACTTTTACACTGCTTCCCGCCGGTGATATTTCATACAGAGTTTATCTCCTTTCCGCCGCTCTTTCTCTGATATCCTTTTTTGCCCTGTTTTTATTCACCTCGCGGCTGTATAAAACTTTTTTCCCGCAGAAGGATTCTTTTTTTCCGGCGTTATCCTCGGCGCTGATCTTTTCTTTCGGTTTCTTTATATGGCAGCAGTCCATAACGGCAAAAGGCGGAATTTATATTTTAAACATTCTATTTACGATCATACTCTCTCATATATGCCTTTTAACCTTTGACAAAAAACAAAACACAAGAACTTTGATTTTTCTTTTTGCTTTTGTTTACGGACTGAGTTTCACGAATCATTATATGTCTCAGCTTATTATTCTTCCCGCTTACCTGTTTCTTTTTTACAAAAATTCTTTTACCGGAAAATTAAACATCCAAACTCTTGTTTTCTCATTCATTTTTTTCTGCATAGGCTTCAGCGCTTACCTGGCGCTTTTTATAAGAGCGGAAACCGCGCTTATAAACTGGGGCCGCCCCGACACTTTGGAGCGTTTTATTCAGGTTTTTACGAGATATCAGTATTTAACAGCAGAAGGCAGCCGTTCCGTCATAAGCTCTCTGCGGCAGTCCGGAAAGTTTTTCTCTTCACTGCTGGAAAACTTCCTTTACATAGGGGCGCTGTTTGCAGGAGCGGGATGTTTCCGGATGTTTAAGACAAACCGGGCCTTCTTTTATTTTCTGGCCGGCATCCCTTTAATTTTCCTTCTGGTTGTTTCCATATATCTCAACCTGACGCCCAAACGCCTTTATATAATGGAAACCTACTTGACGCCGGTTTACTTTCCTGTTTCGGTTCTCGCCGCCATAGGCATTGATGCTTTATTCAGGAAAAAGTTTTTGAAAATATCCGCTTTATCGGCAATAGTACTGCTCAGTATCGTCTTTTATTTTCCGCATCATAATCATTCCCGTCATTTTTTCGCTTATGATTACAACAAAAACATACTTGATTCGCTGGAGCCCGGATCTCTTGTTTTCATAACAGGCGACGCCGTTGTTTTTCCTTTGTGGTACCTGAAATACGTAAAAAACCACCGCCCTGATGTAACACTTGCGGGTTCAGCCGTTCTTCCAATGAAATGGGTCAGAGACAGTTTAAAAAAACAAAATCCGGATATACGCCTGCCGGCATTCCGTACGGAAAAAATGGGAAAAGAATCAATAGGCCCCATAATTGACGGCATAATTAAAATGAATATACGTTCCATGCCGGTTTATTTTTCATACAATAAACCGGAAAAAGGCGCGGTTGATAAGGCTTATTTTACATTAATGCCCAAGGGAAACGTTTACAGGGTCATACCCAAAGAACATGCGGATGCCTCGGAAGAATACATACACGCATTGAAAAACATATGGAAATATTACAGTCTGCGGAATATCGCGGGCACTTACAGCGGCATTCCGGACAAAAAAACACGGGAACTTTATATAAAAGATCTTTCCATTGCGGCAAACACCGCGGGGACATTCCTGGAAAACGCGGAAAAATTCAAAGATTCTCTTTATTTTTTTCATTTGGCTCATAAAATCTCTCACCGGGACCCTGTATATCCTTTTAATATGGGAAATGCTTTTTACAATCTGAACGACACTGCATCAGCATTAAAAATGTATAAAAAAAGCCTTGAAGCCGATCCTGCTTACGATAAAGCTCTTTATAACACCGCTGTAATCTACTACAAGAAACACAGATATTCAAAGAGTCTTGAATATTTTTTAAAATTGAAAGAATATCATCCGGAAAGAACCGACATAGACACCCATATATATTTTCTAAAAAAAGCGGCCGGAAACCGTTAAATACGGTTCAATCGCTTCTCCGATCAACAACAAATTCACTTTTGGGAAATTTTTGAGCGTACTGTTTCAATTCTGAAGCAATATCCTCAACCTCCGCAAAATGAGTAAGATCGCGCTTCATATTCCACACTACACCCACCGACAATATCATAATAGGGGTCCTTACCTCTTCCCCCCGTCTTGTGTGATTAACAATAAAACCTCTTTCCCTGTCCTCTTTATCATAATGCTGCTCCACAAGAAGGTCAAAAGACTTGATAAGCTCCGTGCATATCTTATTATATCTGTCATGCGATGTAAGTATTACAAAATTATCCGCTCCTCTGTATCCGACTATATCTTCCTTTTCGCCGTTTTCCTTCACAACATCATAAATAAGACCCGCGAGAAATTTCAAAACACCATCGCCTTTTTCATATCCGTATTTTCTGTTATAATATTTAAAATCTTTCATATCTATATAGCATATTGCTATCTTTTTATCCGTATCTATTCTTCTTTCTATCTCCTGCTGCAGAAACAATGCGTCAGGCAGCCCTGTCAGAGGATGAAGCTTCCCTGTTTTCTTTGCATGTTCATAGATTTCGGAATCAAGGGTTATGTTCAGATCAAAAACATCCGGTGTATCCACTTTATCCTTTAAAAGATCATCCTGCAGGAACTTTGACGATGTTATAAGATCGTTTATACGCAGATTATATTTTTCAAGTATATCTTTTATCGCAATTATCTTCTTTATCATTGTTTTACTGAATTTTCTGTGCCCTGAAGGCAGCCGCACAGGTTTTATAAGCCCTAAAGACTCCCAGTACCTTAATGTTCTTTCAGAAAGACCGCTCAGTTTTGCGGCAGCTCCAATTCCTATAAGTTTTTCTTTCATATTTAACCTCTCTTTCATTAACTAAATGTAACTATGACGTTATTTTTTTTAGTATATCAATATATAGTTTTTTTGTCAATTATATTTTTGAAATCCGTTTTAAAATAACCGGTCAAGTCTTTTCTTGACATTTTTCTTTTAATAAAATATTATATAAATAAGAATCATAAAATTTCAAGGAGGATAGTTTATATATGCCCCCAAAAAAGAAGAAAAAAAAACCTTTAATTACAGTAAATCCGGTAAAAATATCCGAAAACAGTTCAAAAAAACAATTAAAAAATACCTTTATAATTTCTTCCATGGCTGCGGTTATTATTATTGCTTTGGCTTTAGCAACAGCCAAAATCCGCAGCACTCCTTCTGCTGAAAATAACATCATAAAATCAGCAACCTCCGAAGATGTTATTACAATCATAAACCCCGAAACAAATGAAACATCTGAAATAAAGATCCACCCGGCATCTGCGGTAAAAAGCACGTCAAATATCCAACCAGCCGAAAACACCCCGGTTCCTGAAAGCAAAAATTTATTTAAAAAAGCAGAAAAGAAAACAGAAATTCCAAAAATAAATTTAAAAGAGGCAAAACAGCTGTTTGATTCTCAAAAAGCCCTTTTTATAGATACAAGAAATATTCATTCCTATAATTCGGGGCACATCAAAGGCGCAGTTCCCATCCAGGTAAACGCTTTCCCGGATATCTTTGAAAAATATAAAAATAAAATGCGGGATAAAGTACTGGTAACATACTGCAACGGCATCGGATGTCATATCTCGGACAAAGTCGCATACAATCTTTTTGATAAAGGATACAGACAAATAGCCATATTTTTCGGCGGCTGGAACGAATGGGTTAAAGCGGGTTATCCCGTTGAAAGTTCAGATTAAAAACAACTTTTCTTATTTTTTTAAGAAAAAAACAATATAATCTTATAGGTTATTATGGTAAAAAGCATTGCGGCCGGCAGTGTTATAAACCAGGAACTCACAATGCTGCCGATTACCTTTAGATTCAGCGCCCCTATTCCTCTTGCAAAACCAACTCCTATAACAGCTCCCACGATTGTATGTGTTGTTGAGACAGGCAGGCCCATTTTCGAGCATATAAGAACCGTTGTTGCCGCCGCGAATTCAGCCGTAAAACCCCTGCTCGGGACTATTTCCGTTATTTTTTTTCCGATAGTTTCCATTACCCGCGTACCGAGAACAATCAGCCCCAAGACTATGCCTCCGCCTCCCAATGCCAGGATCCACATCGGAACCGCAACCGACATCATAACTTCGTTTGTCTTTACTACGGTTATTATTGCCGCCAGCGGGCCGACCGCGTTGGCAACATCATTTGCGCCATGCGCAAAAGCCACATAACAGGCTGTGATTATCTGAAGTACCGCAAATATCTTCTCCACTTTCTTATAATTCAGTTCACCGTCATTATTAACGGTTTTAAAGTGTCTTTCAATAAGAATTTTTGCGGTTATCCCCCCCAGGAAGGCCCCTGCCAAAGCCATTATAGAAGCTGTTTTAAAAGAAAGATCCAGGTTGATATTGGCAAGCCCTTTATAAACCAGTGACAGCATTATAATATAAATAACCATAGCCACAAGAAAGGGTGCTATCATCTTTGTTCTTCTTACCGGATTTTTGGCCTCAAGTATAAAATTTCTTATAAATGTAAATATCAGAAAAGCCATGATGCCGCCCGATATCGGAGATATTATCCAGCTGGCGGCGATTCCCGTAACTTTTCCCCACTGAACAACATCCAATCCTTTTGCTATAATCCCAAAGCCAATAACAGCGCCTACAATTGAATGGGTGGTGGATACCGGCCACCCAAAATGAGTTGCGATTCTCATCCACACTGTTGTTCCGACAAGCGTAGCGGTCATTCCATAAATAATAAGCCTGGGCTCCCCTACAAACTGAGTCAGATCAATCATTTCTTTTCTGACCGTATTTGTAACGTGGGATCCCACAAAAAAAGCGCCGGCGAATTCAAATACAGCGGCAATTAAAACCGCCTGTTTATAGGTTACCGCTTTTGAAGCAACAGAGGTTCCCATTGCATTCGCAACATCATTTCCGCCTATATTAACCGCACTGTAAAAAGCCACTATTACCGCAAATATTACAATCAGTTCATACCCAAACAATAGTTTTTCTCCTTATTACGAGTCTATTTTTTTTTAGTCAGCATACTCCGCATTATATCCGCGGCTGTTTCCGCGTTATTGGCGATTTTTCCGAGTCTTACTATTATTTTATCAATCATAAGAATTGATACAGGATCTGTTTCATCTTCAACTTCAAAAAGTTTTTTAGACAGCCGCATCTGAGCCTTATCCGCCCGCCATTCTTTTTCTTCCACTTTTTCTATAAGCCCCGATACTTTTGAAGCCTCATAACCGCCGAAGCCTGTTTCTGCAAGCTGTTTGATTTCACCCCCTGCTTCAAATGTAAGGCAGCAGGTTTCATAAACCCGGTCAAACAACGCTTCAAAAAAAACATTCAGCGCCTGCGGTATTTGTGTCTTTCTCATGGTAAGCAGGACAGCAACATCTTCAACCGCATCAGCTATGGCATCCTGAGCCGTAAGAAAACTAAGGACATCCCCCCTGTCAACAGGCATGAAATAAGTTTTAGGCAGATGATTTCTTATCTGCTGTTTCACAATATCAGCTTTATGCTCCAGTTTGCATATTTCTTCAAAAATCACTGTTATTTCTTTCTGATCATTTTTTATAAAAGCATCCTTTAATTCCGGAAGTTTTTCAACACAATCTTTTACTTTCAGCATATGCTGATAAAGAGCCTTGAAAGGCGATTCTCCAAAAATCTCAGATATTCCAAACATCATCGTTAATCTCCTTTTCATTTTTTCCGAATTTAACACATAATCCCGTTATGTCAAGAAAAATAATTCATTGAAAAAAAACATGACGAGAAGCAATTTATACATTTATTCCTTTGAGATCTTTTATTATTTCACTGCGTCCTTTTATACCCCGCGAAACAACTATATTATAGGGCCGCGAAAGAGACATATCCTTAATAATTATTTTACCGCCTTTTTCATCGGTCATTTTTATCAGTCCATGTTTTTCCGCAAGAAAAAACGGAGCAAAATTTTCAAGCGTAAGCCTGTTTCTAACATCAACAAAAACAGAAGCCCCTCCATTGACAACAAGCATTATTTCTCCTATAGTTGCGCCCATTGAACGAATACCTTTGAACTTTTTCATGAAATTCTTGAAACCGCGCCCGCTAATCAGTTTTTTTTCGGAAAATGTCATAATAAGATATTTTTTTTCAAAAGTTTCCTTCCCTGCCGGCCTGCCGTTATACCGCACCTGTCTTTCATCCGCATAATAGCAGTGGCCGTTATAATAATTTCCGGCAAATGCATAAACCGGTTCAAATTTGCTGTCAAATACTGAAATCCCCATACATACAAACGGAATATCATTTAAATAATTTTCAGAGCCGTCAACCGGGTCAATTATTATATAATACGGATCGTTTTTATATTTTTTATTTATAAGAACAGGCTTCGAAATTTCTTCAGATATTATATATGCCCTCTTTTTAAAATACTTCATCAGCCCGGATATTATTTTTTTTTCCGCATATTTGTCAAAATACTTGGTAATATCGCCCTTGGAATTTTTTGAAAGTTTTCTTTTTGATATGCCTCTGACAATATCTTTTCTCAGACGATTGAATATTTTTTCAAAAACATGGTTCATACAATTATCTTCTGAATACGATTACAGACTCTTTGTTTGCGGACGCAAACCATCTGGGCGCATCCGGGAATCCTCCAAAAACAGTAAAAGGAGAAGAATCGGCTTCAAATTCATCAGAACCCGTAACAGTGCCCTCCGAATCTCTTGTATATACGCCCCCTTCTATATGAACATTCACTATCTCGTTCTCTTTTATTTTAACCGTAAAACTGTTTGACTCATTAAGCTGCTCTACAGTATCAGCATTATCTGTCGCGGCATGCCGCTGTTCTATACTGTCAGACGCCATTTGGAGCCATACCCATCCATTTGCGGAGGTAACATTCGTTGAATTATAAACAGTAAGCTGTACATCCTGCCCGCATCCCGTAAAAAGAAAAATTATAGAGCCTAAAAGGAGCACTATCTGCTTCATACTGTCCTCCTGCTGTTTTTTATCATATTATCTTAATACTGCCTGTTTTTCAAGTGAATTATTTTTTGACAGAAAAAACAACCGGCAGATGGTATACCATACCGCGCTGCGGAGGGTTTTTTCTGGTGTGAGCCCTTTTGAATTTTATACCGAGCGCTTTATCTTCGGTTTTGACATAAAAACCTCCGGTTGCCAGCGTCCCTTTATCTTTTCTTTTTTTAAAAACATCCCTGTTAACCAGCGGCATGACAAAATTTATACTGACTTCTCCGGACTTATCTTTCATTGTTATTTCATATTCTGTTTCCCTTATAAGATAAAAATCCCTGCCCGCTTTGTAATCGCTTTCCGGCACCGCATTTTTTTCATAAAACCCCCTGAATATTTCCTGTATTTCACTGCGGGTTCTTTTCCCGCTGAAAAAGAATTCTCTGCTTCCTTTTTTTACAACAGACGCCTCTCCTGCGGTAATCTGCACCGCCAAAAGCTCTTTTTTATCAACGGGATGCCATTCAACAGGCATATACATTTTTTCTTTTCTATCTATAGGCTCTGAAAAATCCATAACGTGCCACAGGCTGTCTCCTTCCAGGGGCCTTAAAAAATATTCAACCGCATATCTGTTTTTATACCCCACAATCCTTGAAGGTATAGTAAAATAGCGGAGCAAAGCCACTGCTGCGCGGCATTTTTCCAGGTTGCTCCCTTTTTTCTCTTTAAGGACCCCGGCGCCGGAATAGTAAATTTTATGAAAATCATCCTTTATTTCATAGATTACCTTTCTATCCTCAATATTATTAACTATATAATCATAAACAGTATTTACAATATGATAGGCGTTTTTATGCCTCCATTCGGCTATTTGAGTCAGAATTTCCTCTTCTGCTGTCTTTTTTATCTGCAGTGCATTATGATCTATGTACGGCGCCGGAAAAGTAAACTCCTTTACACGCAGAGGAAATGTTTTCATGAGCCGGTAGCCGAAATTCGGCCGTTCACGGCCCGGCACTTTTTTCCCTTCAGACACCGTATAAAACTTAAACTTATGTGTCAGCGGTCCTGTTTCCGCGGCTATTGTCTGCGCCAGCAGAAAAACCGCCAGAAAGATAACTGTTTTTTTCATTTTTCCGCCTTTTTCATTCTCGCTATTCCTCACCATATATATAAATCAGATTATTTCTATCATCCTTTGGAATATCTTTGAAATTAATATAATAACATATAAAAATTATTTCTCCATTAAAATCATTTACAAACTTTTCTTTTGAAGCCCGGGGGAAACTCTCTTTTATCATCTTTATATATTCTTCATCCGATGGCCTTACAACAATCGCGGCGCCTTTTTTCTCCTCTGTAATCCCGCGGTTTATACCATTCACCTCGCTGATGTACCGGAACTTTCCTTTATTATACGTCAAAAATTTCAGCATTGCTGCCTGCTCCCATGAATAAAACCCGTACATGTTATCCGCTTTGGAAACGAAAAAGTAATAATCATCGCTTTTTTCATTTATAAGTTTTGCTATGTTTGTCGGCCCGGGAGAAAAATCCATAAAAGCGGACTTTTCTTTGGGATATATTACAAAATACTGATTTATATTTATAATCCCGGCGCAGCACACTGCCGCTGCCAGGAAAACATTAAAATAAACCGTGTTTTTTTTCAGCGCATATAAGAACGATCCGGTTTCCCTCAGCGCAAACATAATAAGAATATATAGCGGAGGTATGGCGCCTATTATTCTGTATGCCTGAGGAGCTTCAATTGTTATTGTAAGTATGCCGGGCAGCATCATAACAAGGAACCATACAAGAAAAAAACCTCCTCCTCTTGCGGCAAACGCGGCAAAAAATCCGGCCGCAAACAGAATACCGGAAATGATATCAAGAAGCGGTTTTTTATAAAGATTATGCCTTCCGTTATAATCGCCCGCCAGATGAAAAGTATGTGCATATGAATATATGTTCTTCAATACAGGATAAAGACTTTTTTCTTTTTTTATATCTTTGACGATGCCGACATCATTTATTCTGCGCGTGACATTTTCCGAGTTGTTCACAGCGTATATCAGCAGCGGCCCGGATACAATAAGGCCGACTAGAACCATAACTGCCGCAGGCCGCAGTTTCTCCGCGATAAATCCCGAGGGTTTTTTTATAAAAACAAAGGCCATATGCATCCCGGCGGCAAGAGGAACAAGATTAGCGGCGGAAAAAGTATACAGATTAAGCCCTCCGGCCAGGCCTGCCATCACAGCGTAAAAATACCGTTTTTCTTTTATTGTTCTCAAATAAAAATATACAAATAATATTTCTATAAAAAGAGTCTGCATTCCAAGAAAACCCACGCGTGAAAAAGTTATATGCCATCTGGAAAAGGCCAGTAAAAACGCTCCCGCAAGCGCAAGTTTGAAATCTCCGAGTACATAGCGCAGAAGAAAGAAAAAAGCAGCAATACTCAGACTGCCCGTAAAAACCGAAACAAAACGAAGCGAAAAAACTTCCGGTCCGAATAATTTAAAAAACAGCCCGGAAATCCAGAAAAACATTGCCGGCATCTGTGTATGACGGGGAATAAACACTTCCAGATTGTTTTCTTTCAGCATTTTGATTACTTCATTGCCGTTCTGCGCCTCATCAAACCATACCCCGACAGGTATTTTATCAATGGCATATATCCTCAAAGCAAAAGCAATTACAAAAAGCAGCCCTGCCGCTGCAATTTCTATTCTTTTATCGCGGGGATATTCCGGCTTATAATAATCTTTCTTTTTAAGAACTATTGCGCTTATTATCATAAAAGCCGACGCCAAAAACACAAAACTGCCGGCAGCGGAAGCATCCCGCGGCAGTACAAGAAACAGATACTGGCCCAAAGCCGCTGTTATTATCCCCGAAAAAAAGAGAATCATATAAAGAAAATTATTTTTTTTTATTTGAATATCATCGCATACATAGGGGTACAGTGTTAAAAGCAGAATAACGGGAAGAAGATAAAACCAGCTGAACGCCCTCCCCGAAAAAAGAATATCCGCCGCAAGAAGAGACAGCAGAAAAACATAAACAGACATTATTATTGTTCGGCTTATACGCATTATGCCCGCACCTTAAAATAAAACCGTCTGATCCGATTCGGGCATATCGTTCAGATAACCGTTGGTTTTCATAAATTCCAGAACATTCTTATTCACACCCGTTCTTTTTTTGAACTCTTCCACCGATGAAAAAGGTTCTTTCCTTCTTTCCGACTCTATAAGTTTTGCGGCCTGTTTTCCCAGCTCAGGCATCACTGATAAAGGCGGAATGATTTTTTCTTTTTTCACTTTGAAAACATCCGGATCGGATTCATAAAGATCAAGCGGAACAAATTCTATACCCCGTTCTTTCATTTCAAAAAGAACTTCCAGAACCTTTATTCTGTCCTTTTCTTTTTTATCGGCATTAATATTACATTTTGACTCTCTTATTCTTTTTTTTATACTGTCCATATTCATATCCATAAACTCATATTCAAAACCCTCTTTTGATCTGTTATAATAATCCGCATAAAAATATACGGGATAATGCTTCTTTATATAAGCGATCCTTACCGACATCATAGTATAGGCCACAGCGTGAGCCTTCGGAAACATATATTTGATCTTTTTACATGAGTCAATATACCATTCAGGAATTTTATTCTTTCTCATAATCGTTTCCCATTCCGGTTTAAGCCCTCTCCCTTTTCTGACGAACTCAGTTATCTCAAAAGCTGTTTTTGAGTCAATACCGTTTTTCATAAGATAGTTCATAATGTCATCCCTGACTGATATGACATTTTTCAGGTCTGTTATTTTATTCTTTATGAGTTCCTTTGCGTTCCCCAGCCATACATCCGTCCCGTGCGAAAGCCCGGAGATGTACACCAGTTCACTAAACGTTTTTGGCTTGGAAAAATGCAGCATTTCTCTTACAAATGCCGTCCCGAATTCAGGAACCCCAAGAGTTCCGACGGGAACATCGTAATTTTCAGGATTTACACCCAGAACTTTTATGCCGCTGAAAAGTTTCATTGTAACCGGATCATCAAGAGGAATGTCATCCACTTTTTTTCCTATTCCTTCGCATATCCTTTTCAGGCTTGTAGGCATATCATGTCCGAGCGCATCTATTTTCACAAGTGCATCGTGTATCCAGCTGTAATCAAAATGAGTTGTGATTGAATCTTTCTTCGGGGACCATTGAATCGGAGTAAAATCATATATTTCCTTGTCCGCCGGAACAAGCATAAGCCCGCCCGGATGCTGCCCCGTTGAGCGTTTAATGCCCAGACATCCGTTAACAAGCCTCTGCTGCTCCGCTTTTCTTGGTTTTGCTCCTGTTTTCAGCATATACTTGCCCATAAAATCTTTTTTCAGCGCCTGTGTTTTAAGAGTGCTTATGGTTCCTGCCTTATAGACTTTGTCCTCACCGAAAAGTTCTCTTACAAACCTGTGTATCTCTTCCTGATATTCGCCGGAAAAATTCAGATCTATATCCGGTATTTTTTCACCGTCAAAACCCAGAAAAGTTTCAAAAGGTATATTAAATCCGTCTCTTTCAAGCTCTTTCCCGCACTTGGGGCATTTTTTTCCGGGGAGGTCAATACCCGCAAGATCCGTTTCGGGAAACTCCGTAAAAAAACATTCTCCGCACCGGTAATGCGCAGCCATAGGATTAACCTCCGAGATTCCGCACAAAAAAGCCACCATAGATGACCCGACAGATCCGCGCGATCCCACAACATAACCGTCTTTCTTTGATTTTTCAACCATCCGGCCCGCTATAAAATAAAGAATTGAATAATTCCTCTTCATTATGGTATCCATTTCTTTATCTATTCTTTTCTTTATATTCTCCGCCGGCAACCCGCCGTAAAGTTCTCTGGTTCTTTTCAGCGCGGCCTCTTTTATAACTTTATCCGAATTTTCTATCTCCGGCGGGAACAGTTTATCCGGAACCGGCTGTATGCCGCTGTCAATCATTTGATTGATCTTTTCCGGATTAGACACCACAACTTCTTTTGCTTTAGCGCTGCCTAAATATGAAAATTCCTCAAGCATTTCATCGGTTGTTCTGAAATAAAGCTCGGCTTTTGCCTCGTCATATCCCATCGCAAGCATTATAACTTCCCTGAATTTTCTGTCGCTCTTTGACAGAAAATGAACATCGCACGTGGCTATAACAGGCTTTGAATACAGTTCTCCGTATCCGCATATTTTTTTATTTATATCATGCAGTTCTTCCATATCTTTAACACGCCCCTCGCGTATTAAAAATTCATTATTTGTATCAGGCTGAATCTCAAAATAATCATAAAATTCCGCAATTTCCTTTATTTTTTTATCATTCTCTCCCTTTAAAACCGCCTGGTACATTTCTCCAAGATAACAGGCGGTTCCCAGCAGAAGCCCTTCCCTGTTTTCATTTATTATCTTTCTGTATATACGCGGATTCTTGTAAAAATACTCTATATGGGACAGGGATACTATTTTATATAAGTTCCGCAGCCCTGTTTTATTCGCGACAAGTATTATTATATGGTATGGCTTTGTATTCTTGTTTTTGAAATCATCACTGTCATTTACAAGATAGCCTTCTGTTCCCATAATAAGCTTAATACCGGCTTTCTGAGCGGTTTTATAAGCCTCGGGAAAAGAATGAATAACACCGTGGTCGGTAACAGCCGCTGCTTTATGCCCCCATTCTGATGCTGTATGAATATAGTCTTTCACGGACATAACCGCATCCATTGCGCTCATTTTTGTATGCGCGTGAAGTTCTATTCTTTTTTCAGCGGCAGTATCTTTTTTTTCTTTCTTTTCTATACTGCATAACTTCCTTGCTTTACCCGTCAATTCGCCTTCTCTTTCATCAAACATAACATCTATGCCCGCTTTGACATATCCCATATCAGGGATCATTTCCACTGCCGCATCCCAGGATTCTGCGAAAGCTATTATTTTTATTGTATCTATATTATTTGTAATATAAAAGGTAAGGAGATATGTTCCTTTTTTATTCTTAAGCTCCCGTTTATAACGGTCATCCGTAAAAATATATCCTTCAATAACATACTTTCCCGCCTCAAAGATATCCTCTATTGCCGTTTCCCGCCCCCCCTGCGGAAGTTCCCCGATCAGTCTGCTTTTAAATGTCTTTTTTTTAGAGCCGGTAATGCGTATATTTGAACCGGAAAGCTCCTGTTTCTTTTTCACCGGTGCATCGGTTGTGCTTTTTTCAATTATTACATCGGCTTCTATGCCGAAATAACGGGCAACCATCCTCTTGATCCCTTTTTTATTTTTCTCAGGGGTTATTTTTCCGAAAATAAAATCATTATCGCAGGTTATATAAACAGCATCGTTTTCAAAACGGCCTTTCGTATGCTCCAGCCATATCCTCATCTCGCCGGATTCATGCGCCATATATTTCCAGTACTCAGATACCAGCCAGCCGCCTTTTATTTCCGGTGCAAAACGTATTTTAAAAACAGCTTCTTTATCTGTTTCCTCTTTTATTTTTTTCCCCAGCATATCAAAAATTCCGGATGAAAGTCTTCCGTTAAGATTAACTTTTATCTTCAGCCCGCCTTGAGGATTATGCGGATCAAAAGACGCCCCGTCAAAGCATACCGCATCGGGATCAATATTTCCGTCAAACTCCCGGAAAAACGGCTTTAACATCTCTTTTGTCCGAAAACTGTTAAAACTGATTATATATGCCACTATCAGAACCCCTGGTGTTTTTTTTATGCAAGTTCCTTTGCCAGGGCGTTTACAGCAATAAGAACCGGATCCCATACAGGCGCAAAAGGAGGCGCATAAGCCATATCCATGTCTTTCATTTTCTCAATTTCCATCTCATTATACAAAGCAAGCGACAAAATGTCTATTCTTTTCCCGGAGCCGCGTCCACCCGTTATCTGAGCCCCTATTATTTTTTTTGTTTTCCTGTCTGCCGTTATTTTGACATGTATTCTTTCACTGCCCGGATAATACGCGGCGTGGGTCCTGGACCTTATATGCGCCGAAACAACATCTATTTTTTTCAGAACAGCCATTTCCTCCGACAATCCGGCTCTTGCCGTTTCAAGATGAAAGAACTTGAAAATCATAACCCCCGTAATTCCTCCGAAAGCTCTTTTAATTCCCGCGGCGTTATATCCGGCAATTCTGCCCTGTTTATTCGCGGTTGTACCGCGCGGCATAAAAATGTATTTTTTTTCCGGTATAAAAAAAACGTTGGCGCAGTCGCCTGCCGCATAAACATCGGGCACAGAGGTTTCCATATATTCATTAACATCAATACATCCTCTGGAATCCGTCTTTATACCGGCCGCCCGGGCAAGTTCCGAGTTCGGCCGCATACCGAGGCTTATAAAAACCATATCTGTTTCAATCTCCTGAGAGCCGGAAATAACCTTTGACCTGCCGCCAGGAAGATGTGTTATTTTGTCCACCGCGCGTTTTTCCATTACTTTTATTCCGTTTTTCTCCGCTGTATGCTTAACAACTTCCGCAATATCCTTATCCAGCCACCAGCAGATATGGCGGTTCTTTCCCATAATTGTGATATCTTTAATTCCTGCTTTTTTAAAATTCTCCGCTGTTTCAAAAGCTATGTGCCCATCCCCTATTATAACCGCGCTTTCAGGATTCTTGGTTTGCATGAATTTTTTAAGTTTAATGCCGTCTTCAAGCGTTTTCAGAAAAAAAACATTATCCCGGTCAATTCCATTTATCCCGGGACTAACCGGAACAGAACCCGAGGCAATTATAAGCCGGTCATAATCATATTCTGCGGATCCGCCGCCCCGGACATCTTTCACAATAACTTTTTTTCTTTTTATATCTATTTTTTCAACTTCGGAATTTATTCTGACTTTTATTCCTTTTTTCTTTTCCGCTGTTTCAGGAGTAAAAACAGTTAATTTCTCCGGTTTCTGGTCTTTATCCGCGATAAAATAAGGAAGCCCGCACGAGCCGTAGGATATATCCCTGCCTTTTTCAAATACAGTTACCTCAGACGTTTCATCGGCTCTTTTTGCCCCGGCAGCCGCACTCATTCCCGCTGCCACTCCTCCCACAACGATAATTCTACTCATATTACTTTTTTTTGCCGCTTAAATTAAATATTTTTTTTATATCTTTTTTTAAATTCAAACTGAATTCTTTTTTCATTGCCGCATATTTTAAAACAGCTGTTATATATCCGTATTTATCTCCTGTATCGCATCTATCCCCTTCAAATCTATGAGCTATAAGCCCTTCGTTGTTCATCGCTTCTTTTAATGCGTCAGTAAGCTGAATTTCCCCTTTTGTCCCGGGTTTTGTAGCGCGGATATATTTAAATATCGCGGGCGGCAGTATATATCTGCCTACTATTCCCAGATTCGAGTACGCTTTTTTTATAGAAGGCTTCTCTATCATATCAAGTATTTCATATATTCTAGCTTCTATTCTTTTAGGTTTTATAATGCCGTAAGAACTTATCATTTTATTTTCCACTGCTTCCACTGAAACAACATGTTTTTTATGTTTTTCAAATGCCTCTATCATCTGTTTCATCACGGGCTTTTTTGAAAAAATAATATCATCAGGCAGAAAAACCGCAAAAGAATCTCCTGCCGCGAATTTTTCCGCGTGCAAAACCGCATCACCCAGTCCGCGCGCCTTTTTCTGTATAATATAAGAGGCTTTAAAATCCGACGGGACATTTTTAAGTTCGCGCAGTATTTTATATTTTCCTTTTTCTTTAAGCATTTTTTCCAGTTTTTTATCTTTTTTAAAATATTCCGGTATGCTTTTCTTGTTTTCCGATGTAACAAACAGAATTTCCTTAATTCCGGATTTAATGGCCTCTTCAACTATAAGATGAATCGCCGGAACATCAACAATGGGCAGCATCTCTTTCGGAACTGCTTTTGTATAGGGCAGAAATCTTGTACCCAGCCCCGCCACAGGTATAACCGCTTTTTTTATCTTCATTCTATGATTCTCCTTTTGTGGTTTTCTTTGGCTGAAGCAGCCTGTTAAGCCTTGAAGACAGATATTTTTTTATTTCGCCTTCCTCTTTTTTCTTGAGAATAACGTCCGCTGTTTCAATGGCATCCTTGAAATTTATTCCTCTTATCATTTTTTTCACGGACAGCAGCGAAGACGGATTCACCGAAAGTTCGTCAACCCCAAGTCCGACAAGAAGAAAAGCATTGGGATTATGAGACGCCATTTCCCCGCAGAGAGACACTTTTTTCCCTTTTTTATGCGCATTATCCACTGTCATTTTTATCATTCTTAATACCGCGGGGTTCAAAGGTTCATACAGTTCGGAAACCGACTCATTTCCCCGGTCAACCGCAAGAGTATACTGAATAAGGTCATTGCTTCCTATACTGAAAAAATCAACCATTTCCGCAATCTCGCCTGACATAATCACGGCGGAAGGCACTTCAATCATAACCCCTGTTTCTATGTTTCTGTCAAATTCAACTCTTTTTTTCACAAGGTCCGCTTTTACTTCCTCAAATATCTTTTTCGTTTCAACAATCTCTTCTATCGTTGAGATCATGGGAAACATTATTTTGACTTTCCCGTAAGCAGACGCTCTTAATATGGCTCTCAGCTGCAGCTTGAATATATTTATGTTTACCAGCGAAAGCCTTATGGCCCGGAGCCCTAAAAAAGGATTTTGTTCCGGCCTTATTTTAAAATAAGGCAGATACTTATCTCCGCCGATATCCATTGTTCTCAGCGTAACCGGTTTCGGTGACATTTTTTCAATTACTTTTTTATAAACTTCAAACTGTTCATCTTCCGTGGGAAGATTTACCCTGTTTATGTATATAAATTCCGTCCTGAAAAGCCCTATTCCGTCGGCATTGTTTTCACAGGCGCTTCCGGTTTCCTCCGGAAATTCTATATTTGCGTAAAGCTTAACCGAATGTCCGTCCTTTGTCACAGATTCAAAAGTTTTCAGCCTTTTAAGGGCGCGCTGCTTAACCTCATACCTTTTTTGTTCTGCTTTATAAGCGTTCATTACTTTGGCCGTGGGATTTACGGCTACTATTCCTTTTTCTCCGTCAATTATAAGCATATCCCCTGTCTTCACCGTACCTGTAATATCTCTTACTCCTACAACCGCGGGTATTTCAAGAGATCTTGCCACAATTGCAGTATGGGATGTCGCTCCTCCGGTCTCCGTAACAAAACCCCGGACCTCGGATCTATCCATTTCCGCGGTATCCGCAGGCGTAAGATCATGCGCAACAATTATATGTCTGCCGGACGGCCTTTCACTCCCGCCTGACGACATTTCCGCGAGATTTTTTACTATTTTATCAACCAGCCCCGATATATCCCGGCTTCTTTCCTTTAAATAACTGTCTGATATTCTGCTGAAAAACTCAGTATAGTCCCTGAGAACCATATCCAGGGCGGATTCCGCGTTTATACGCTGTTCCTGTATAATATCACGGGTTTTTCCCGAAAACATCTGATCTTCCAGAAGCAAAAGATATGCGTCAAATATACCCGCTTCACTGTTTCCTATATCATATACCACTTTTTCTTTTATATTTATAATATTCAGTTTTGTTTTCTCAACGGCTTTTTCCAGGCGCTTAAGTTCATTTTCTACTTCATCTTCACCAAGATTCCGTTTTTTTATATACTTAGTCCCGCTGCTTATTACATAAGCCCGCTCTATTACTATTCCCGGCGATGCCGGCACTCCTTTGTACATCATTCTTTCTCCCCAAACTTATTTTCAACTACTTTTTTCAGGCTCATAACCGCCTCTTTTGCGTCATTTCCCGAAGCGCTTATCTCTATTTCTGTTCCCTGCGCAGCAACCAGGGTCATAAGCCCCATAATACTTTTTCCGTCAGCTGTCACATCTTTATGCCTGACTTTTATATCAGACATGAATTTCTCGGCTTCTTTCACAAAAACAGCAACAGCCCTTAAGTGAAAACCAAGTTTATTTACAACTTTTACTTTTATGCTGTATTCCATTATATCATCCTCCCGCGGCATATGAAAGTATTATGCTTATAATCAAAACCGCAACAAATATATTTGACACCGAAACTTTTTTCTTCAGTGCAAAAACCGACAGAAAAAACACACTCATCATCATCAAACTGTCCGCATATGGGTTCTGAAATCTGTCATATTCTCGTAGATTTAAAAAACCGGCCATTACTCCGCCCAAAAATATCATTGCGGCAATCCTTATGCTTTTCATTATGTCCTGAAATCTTATTTTCTGTATCAAGAGAAAAAGCTCCTGGTATCTGTAATATGCTTTAAATAAAAGATAATATTTTATCAGAACTCTGGGTATGTTATATATAAGCAGCGACACCGCAGCGGCCCATATCATATGAACTGTATCAAAACCTGACATCATAACCATTCCTGAACCCACAAGCAGCGCAAACGGCTTTATTCCCGACCAGAACAATGAATCCCCAATAGCCGCCATAGGCCCCATGATCCCCAGTTTCGTATTTTCAATATAAGTATCTTTTTCCCGCGCATTATCATTTTTTAATTCTGATTCCAATTTCGCGACAACACCTACAACCGCGGAAGAAAAGAAAATATGCGTATTAAAAAATGACAGATGCCGCTTAACCGCCATGCGCATATTTTCTTCATTGCCGCCATATATGCGTTTCAAAAGATTATAAACCGAAAATAAAAAACCCGCATTCTGCAGCCTTTCAAAATTCCATGATGCCTGAAGAAAATTCAGTTTTATACCGCTCCAAAAAAGGGATCCAATAGTTATCTTTTTCATATCAGGCCTCTTTCCTGTTCCATATGCTGTTATAAATAACAATCAGCGCTATAACCGCAAGCGCAAGCGCAAAAAAATAAATGTTCACATTTTGAATGCTGAAAAGGATATACGAAAAAAGAAATACGACAGCATATAATTTTATACCCGCGCCTGTCTTGAACATATCAAAAACAACCGCAAATCCCACCGCAGGAAGCATCCAGAACGCAAGGCCGAAAGCATTATGAATCTGTATCGGCATTGACATAAATATTTCAGCCGCCAGCACTATGCCGAGAAAAAACAGCGCCGAATACAGGACAAAATCCCGTATTATCTTGCTGAATACGGCAAATATCTGTATCAATATAATATAATTCCCTTTCCCTGATTTTACCTTTTTTTCAAATTTATGTATTATTCCGGTATTAAGTTTTCTGTTCCATATATCCATCTGTCCGACAAAATAACCTATACCCGCCCCTATCGTTATGGAAAACATAATAAAAGAATTTCCCGGCGGAATATTCATAACCTTCATGCCGATAACAGAAAAAACCGCGGCTGTTATTGTAATCGCCGTAGCGGACGGCGGAACAAACGCCCCCACCGGCGGAGTATTTATCCACAAAAGCTGAACCACCGCACCGATAAGCAGTCCTGTTTTTACATCTCCAATAACAGCGCCTGTTATTATACCCGCTATAACCGGCTGTGACACAATAGTCATTCCGACAAAATAATTATCAATCTCCAGCACCGCCCCTATAAGAGCAGCCAGCAATAAAACCTGTATAGTTGTAACTGACAACAACTGTTCAAATCCCATTATTTTTTCCCATAAAATTTTGCTTTTATTGCTTTTAATATATCTTTTTTTGAATCCGTCGGAACCATTCTTACTTCAAAATCAACATCCATATCTTTCATACGTTCAAATGCCTTGACATCGTCCTTGTCCACAAATATTGCATCATAAAGCTGGATTTTTTCATCAGAAAAATGCATCCCTCCCACATTAACTTCCGGGATCCTGCCTCCGGCTTCTATCAAACTGCATATATCCCGGGGTGATTTTGCCAAAAGTATTGCATTATCATTTTCAAATTCCCTTTGTTTTATCATGGATGCGGCGTCTTCTATACTGACAATTGACAGATTTATATCCGTTGGTGTTGCCATTCTGAAAAGAAATTTCTGCATGTCATTTTTTACAACTTCATCGTTTATCACGACTATATGGTCGGCTTTCAGTGTCTGGGCCCATCCCACAACCACCTGTCCGTGTATCAGTCTGTCGTCAATTCTGACAAGCAAAATAGGCATTATTTACCTCTTCCCTTGAAATATTTCTTTGACATCAACAATGGTTCCGTCTTTTTTTTCTTTTATCGCTCCGATAACATCCCGCATTTCTGATCCCGAACGTATTATTGCTTCAAGTATAACCGGAAGATTAAAACCCGCAATTATCCCTGCATTTTCATCTTTTCCAAAAGCGCTCAATGCCGCATTACAGGGAGTTCCGCCGAACATGTCAGCAAATACAATAAAACCTCCGCAGTCTTCAAAAGCCTCCGCTGTTTCTCTGAGTTTCAGAGAAAATGTTTCAACATTATCCTCTTTTGAAAGCGCCAGAACTTTCACATTTTTTCTTTCACCCACCACCAGCGCGGCTGTATCAGCAACCGCCTGAGCAAGCGTATGGTGCGAACATATCAGCAGACCCGTCATATCAGATACCTCATCATATTATCATTGTCTTCATTATTGCTTTTCCAAGCATTTCTTCCGAATGCCTTATATATTCCCCGTCTTCAAAAAGTTCGGTTTCAATAAGTTCAATACCCATATCCGATATCTTTTCCCTGTCTATTTCCACAGGATGCGAATTCTCGCTCTCATATCTTTTCAGCACATCACTCCTTGCATTTTTATTGTTTGCAATGACATAATCTATAACCTTGCCGGCTCCTGTATGCTTTAGTATTGCGTTTAAATGATCCGAAACCTTATAGCCGTCTGTTTCGCCCGGCTGTGTCATTATATTGCACACATAAATTTTAAGTGTTTTGGTGTTTAAAAGAGCCTCCTTTATACCCGGAACCAGAAGATTCGGAATAATACTCGTATAAAGGCTGCCCGGTCCTATTATTACGGCATCAGCTTCCTTTATCGCGCAGACAGCTTCTTCATAAGGCATAGGATTTTTCGGAATTATTTCCAGCCTGTCAATTTTTCCGTTTGCCTCGGGTATTTTTGATTCCCCCGATATTTCTCTGCCGTCTTCAAGAACAGCTTTTAATGTTATATTATCCAGCGATACCGGCAGCACCCTTCCATGTATTGCAAGGACCTTTGATGATTCATTTACTGCTTTGGTAAAATCCCCGACAACATGAGTTAAAGCCGTTATGTATATATTGCCGAAATTATGGCCATTCAAATCTCCGCCCGTTTCAAATCTGTATTGAAACAGCCTTCCCAGAAGTGTTTCTTCATCCGCAAGCGCAACAAGACAGTTTCTGATATCACCCGGCGGCAGGATCCGGTAGTCCTTTCTAAGCCGTCCCGAGGAACCGCCGTCATCCGCAACAGTAACTATAGCGGACAGATTAAGAGTATATTCCTTTAATCCTCTAAGTACATTGGGAAGCCCTGTTCCTCCGCCGATTGTCGCTATCTTGGGCCCTCTTTTCAGTTTTGCTCTTTTATAGGCAATATTTATAAATTCCCCCTGCTTATTGGGAACAAATATCGCAAGTACAGAAAAATAAACCCTTCTTATGGCAAGAACAATTCCTCCGATTCCCAAAGCCAAAAGGAAAAAATCTATAAACTTAAGGCGTTGAAGATGATAAAAGAAATCATCAATGTTCAGGGCTTCTATCCTTATATTTCTTACAAGCTGCCCCATAAGACCCGATAAACCCGTACCCAGAACAATAATACTCAGCACAAACAAAAATATCCATCTCTTTATCCTGATGCCGGGATACAGCCATTTATTTACCTCAAACATATGATTTTTCCTTTTCCATCCAGTTCAATATGGCATTATTAAGCTCTTTGGCAGGATTCTGGCCCCGATCCTTAAGCCTCTGTGTCATTGCCGCCACTTCAACTATCACGCTCAGATTTCTTCCCGGTTTTACGGGAAGTATTATATTGGGAACCTTAACATCTAAAAGTTCTTCCGTTTTCACATCAAGCCCCAGCCTCTCGTAATCTTTGTTTTTCTCCCACTCTTCAAGCCTCAGTATAAGCTCCACTTCCTGAAATTCCCTTATCGCGCCTATCCCAAAAAGATTTTTTATGTCTATTATTCCTACTCCTCTTATTTCCATGTGATGCTGAACCACGGACATCCCTTTCCCGATAAGCTGCTCGTCATTGAGCCTTGTTATTTCAATTAGATCATCCGCTATGAGCCGGTGTCCTCTTTTTATCAGTTCAAGCGATATCTCGCTTTTCCCGATACCGCTTTTCCCCATAAGCATAACTCCCACCCCGTAAACATCCACAAACGTTCCGTGTATTGTCTTTTTTGGGGCAAGTTTTTTCTCAAGATAGATCATACTTGCGCTTATTATCTGAGTTGTGTACATAGATGTACCGAACACAGGCGTTTTATATTTTTCGGCCAAAACCAGAAAATTATAAGGCGGTTTCAGCTCCCGCGATATGATAATACACGGTATATTTTTCTTGAATATCTGTTCAAGTACTTTTTCGGCTTTTTCCCTTCCCAGCTTTTTCAGATAAGAAAATTCTGTTTTTCCAAAGACCTGCACCCTCTCAAAAGGAAAATATCCGAAATACCCCGACAGCGCCAGCCCGGGTCTGTTTATATCAGATACTATGATTTTTTTTTTGTTTAAAACTTTCTCCCCCGTCAGAACCTCAAAATGAAATTTCTCCCTGTTTTCCTCTAAAAAATCCTTTACCGTAATATGACTCATGCAGCATTTTCCTCCCGGGGCTTAAATAATGAAGAATACTTATTACTGTTTTGTTTTTTCTTCTTCTTCTATTATTGCAATAATGCCTTCCATATCCCGGGCTTCCAGTATTTTTTTCCTGTAATACTTATTCTTAAGAAAATTTGACACTCTTGCAAGAGCTTTCAGCATAAGCCCTGCCGCACCCTCGGGAGCAAGCAGCAGAAAAAAGATATTCACAGGCTCGCCGTCAAGCGCGTCAAAATCAATCCCTTTTTTTGAAACTCCAAAAACGCCCACAAGTTCTTTAACACCGCTTGTTTTGCTGTGAGGTATTGCTATTGACTGCCCCACGCCGGTGCTTCCGAGTTCTTCCCGTTCCATAAGAGACTCTATTGTTTTATCTTTATCAGCTATTACATTCTTTTTTTTAAGCGAATCAACCAGTTCTTCAATCACTTCCCTTTTGTCTTTTGCTTTTAAATCCAGTTCAATGCTGTCCTTGTCCAGAAAATCCAGAATCCTCATAATAATCCCACCTCTTTCAGTATTTTGATATTGTCATCCCGTATTTTCCGTCTTTTCGTTTCCTCAAAATACAGGTCTTATTAAAATCCACATTATAGAACATAAATATTTTTTCTTTACTCATGCCCAATTCCTCTATGGCCTCTTCCGTATTCATGGGCTTTACCGCCTCCAGGTCTTCCTCCACCACTTCATGATAATTCTCCCCCGACATACTGTCCGCTGAAACTATATTATCAAGAACCGCTGTCTTTTTATCCTTTTTCTTTTCCGGTTTAATCAGTTTATCTTTATGTTTTTTTATCTGCCCCACAAGTTTTGTTTCAAGTTTGTCAATTGAAGCATACATATCTTTTGTTTCTACTTTCGCCGTGAAGTTATGCTTTTTGGAAACAAGATTTGCTTCGGCAAGATGCCGGTATTTCTGCACGTCAATAACAATATGAAGCTCCCCGTTTTGCTTAAAATCAAAATATTCTTCCAGTTTTTTAAATCTTTTTTTCGTGTAGTCCTTTATACCTTTAGTCAGTGTTATGTGTCTTCCTGTCATATTAAATTTCAAAGAAAACCTCCTTCAGTTCAAATATATCACTTATAAATAACACATTACCATTACAATGTCAATTCTTATTAAAACCGTTTTTTCTCATATTCGCCTGAAATATACCCATCTCTTCCCTGTATTTTGTAACTGTCCGCCTTGCTATTTTTATTCCCTGTTCTTTTAATGCCGTTTCAATCCGGGTATCTGTAAGAGGAGCTTTTTTATCTTCTTTATCTATAAGTTCTTTGATCCTGTCTTTTACCAGATTTGTTGATATCTCTCCCCCGGAACTCTGAAGTTTCGCGGAAAAGAACTTTTTCAGAGAATACACACCGCCGGGAAGCTGTATATATTTCCTTGAAACAATTCTGCTTATGGTTGATTCCACGACACCTGTTTTTTCCGCAACTTCCTTAAGCGTAAGAGGTTTAATAAGCGCGGGATCATAGGTTCTTATAAAATCATTCTGTATTTCCAAAAGCAGTTTTGCCGTCTTTTTTATTGTGTTATTTCTTTCCTCCACAGACTGCATAAGCATCTTTATCCGTTCTTCGTACTTTTTCACAAAGGTCCGGGTCTGCTTTTTCGCTTTATATTCTTTCAAAAACGCGCTGTTTATTACTATTTCCGGAAGTTCGCCGGCAATCTTTATTTCATACTCTCCGGATTCATTTTCCTCCACAATTATATCCGGTGTTATATACATTTCAGAACCTGCCGAATAATTTCTGCCCGGATAAGGAGAAAAGCCTTTGATTATATCATGAGCTTTTTTTATGTTTGCTTCAGATACTTTCATTGCCGCGGCTATCTTTGAATACTGCTGTCTTGACAGCAGTTCAAAATACTTATCAATTATCTGGTAAGCTATGGAATCCCGCAAACCGGAAAGCTTAAGCTGGAGCAAAAGGCTTTCTCTGGGATTCATCGCTCCGACGCCCGCCGGTTCAAACTGTTTTATAATTTCAAGAGCGGTGTAAACCGCTTCTTTTTTCATTCCGGAAGCCTCTGCAATCTCTTCCGGTGTATATACGAGAAATCCGTCAGAATTTATATTGGATATTAAAATATATCCCGCGTTATAAATATCTTCCGCAACATTGAGAAGGTTCAGCTGCCTGAGCAGCTCCGAATAAAGATCCTTTTTCTCTTTTTCTCCGATATTGCCTTTATCGCTTATTTTTCCCAGTTCCGGATTATATTCCGTCTGATATTCATTTTTTGAATAATACTCGGGTTCAAAGTTATTTTCATAATATTCTTCGCCGGCTTCTTCAAAATTAGCGGTATCTTTTTCAAATTTCAGATCCTGTTCTTTTTCTTTCTCACGGGGCCCGTCTTTTTCTATAAGAGCGCTTTCTTCGTCTCTTATTATATCTTCAATAAGAGGATTTTCTTCCAGTTCTTTATTAAGAATATCATTAAGCTCCAGATGCGTTGCCTGAAGCACATCAAGCCGCAGCCGCATTTCAGGCGTTAATCTAAGCTGCGTTCTCAGCTCCTGGCTCGTAACAAGACTGTTAAAAGGCTTCATTATTCATCGCCTCTTTTCAAACATATACGGCCCCCGGACCAAATTTACTTTCTTATTTTCAGAAAAGCCGCAGCCGCGGAAATCTTAATGAGATCACCCGCAATAAACGGTATTATTCCCGTCAAAACAGCATTTTTAAGACTAAACTTATATACCGCAACCAGATGCGCCGCTCCCAGAGCATAAATAACAGCTATGCCCGCGGAAAATAGAACTATCATTCCGGCAACACCGTGTTTTTTTGCTCTTTCCTTATTATATGCCATCAAATAACCCGCCGCCGCAAATCCCGCAAGATAACCGGCAGTAGGCCCTGCAAGAGCCCATGCTCCCGCCAGTCCAACAGCAAATACAGGAATACCTATTATCCCCGCAAAAATATAAAGCATCTGCGAGATCCCTATTTCTTTAGGATCCAGATAATATACCGCCATAAAAAGCACAAAAGTCTGCATTGTTATCGGAACAGGGGAAAAAGGAAGATAAATTCTTATAAGAGCCCCCGCAAACATAACAAACGCAAAAAAACCAACCAATAAACTTCTCTCCGCTGTTCTGTTCAGCGAAATTTCTTTTTTAAGTATTTCAACACTTTTTTCCAACATATCTCACCTCAAATTTTGATAGAATTTCATAAATTGTATATTAAGGCAGATGCAATGTCAAGATAAAAGACTTTTACTCTATTATTGTATAGATTGCAAGTTTTATTGCAACACTTAATAGAATCAAAGTCCTTTTTTTTTCGCACATACCGGAGCGCTTAATTCATACAGTTATTTATGTTTCCCTCAGGACACTTTCCTATCCCATAGAGCTGTCCCTTACCCACATTTCTTGTTTTAAGCGTTAACTTGTATTACAAAGTATCCTGCCGCTGCTTAACCCTCTCCAAGAGTATGTAACAGGCAAAAAAACCGCCTGTAACATACTCTATCCTCTCCCGTAGAGGGAGAGGGGAATGGT
>CAYTNY010000023.1:3670-27317 GCA_964439215.1 uncultured Spirochaetia bacterium | reverse complement strand
AACCCTCATCCATTATATCCATCGTTGCCGCGCGCCCCTGCCGCCGGATAGCTTTAAAATCCGGGATCTAAACGCCGGCCTGAAAAACAGGGGAATCTTCATAAATTCGGAGTATTGACAAATGGTTTATGTTGTGTAGTGTAGAGTTAAGTAGTATAATGTGTTTACGGATGATAAAAAATTAAAAAGTGTTTCTGATGAAAAAAATTATGATGTTGTTTATGGTGTTTTTTGTTTCTGTTTCATTTGCGCGGGCTGATGACGATGGGGGACAATGGATTCTGCTCGGCGCTGACGCTGCTGTCGCGGGGCTGACTGTTTTTGCTCTGGCGGAGCAAATCAACGCGGCTGAAGAGTATATAAAAGCGGACGCTGCTTTTCGCATAGCTATTGATTGCAACCCGAAAAATCCCGTACTGTGGAATAGTTTTGGCGAGGCGAATTATAAGGCGGGCAGAATACATTCCGCGGATGCGGGCTTCGCAAAGGTGCTTGAACTTGATCCGTAAGAAAAACATCTGTAAAGACAGGGGATTTGTTTGAAGTGAAAAAAGAACAGATTTTTAAGGTTATGAAAGATTATGCCGTACCCGCAGGTATAATTCTGTTTGCGGTATTGTATCAGGTGATGATACTTGGCAGGCACGCTCTTCATATTGATGAGGCGTTGTATTCTTTTTGGGCGCTTAAAGTTGCCGCGGGACAGGATATTCTGCTTCATAAAACATATACGGATAAGTTTCCGATATTATCTTATATAATCGCGGTTTTTATGAAGATTTGGGGCGGTAATGATGTCGTGGCGAGAATACCTAATATTATTGTTACTGCTGTGATTATTTTGGCGGTTTACAGGGCTGCTGTTGGATTTGGTCTGTTTGCGGCAGCGGCAGCAGCCTGTTTTACGGTTTTTAACAGTTATTTTATATCTTTCGGTCCTTCTGTTTTTGTTGATCCTCTGATGGTTTTATTTGTGTTTTTATCTGCGATTAAGATTTCTGAAAAAAAATATAAAACAGCAGGAATTTTTATGGGGATTGCCGTTATGGCGAAGATTACGGCTCTTTTCTTTTTTCTGCCGGCCGCGGCATACCTGTTTATTATTGAGAGGAAACGCATAAAAACGGCTTTTGCCGGCATTTGGAAGGGGTTCTGGCCCCTGTTTTTATTTTTATTTTTGTGGGCAGGGCTTGTTCAACTTCACTCGTTCAGGCTTTTTTACAATAACATACCGGGAGGGGGAGAGGGCAAACCTCCGCTTGAAGTTATGAGTACGCTTGGCAGCAGTCTTTTATATTTTATCGGCGCGGCTCAGATAATTATTTTCTGGACTTATGCTTTTGTATGCGCGCGCACGAAGAAAGTATGCGGCGAAAGGGATCTGATTGTTATGTTATACGGAGGTTCATTCTTTATCTTTCTATGGCTGGTAGCCGCGGCAGGAGGTACGATTTATGACAGATATCTTCTTGTTCTTGTGCCGTTTTTCGCGGTTATATCGGCTGCGGCATTGAAAAAAGCGGCCGGTATTTTTCGCGGGCAAAAAACAAAAAAAGCGGTGAATGCCGCGGCAATTTTTGTTTCTGTTTTGATATGCGTTTCGGTTTTTTTGAAAGAACCGGGAAGCGGGGCTTTTTACGGGGCGAATGACAGTTTCCGGGAAACAGCATCAATGATTCCCGATGATCCGAATGGGGTTGTTCTGGGTTATGGCGTGAATTACTGGCTTATGCAGTATTATTATTTTGAAAAAGGGGAAGTTTTTTCTTTCAAACTGTCTCCTGAAGGCTTGCTTGATTCCTGCAGGATCTTAAATGAAAAGGCAGAGAAAAATTTTTATGCTGTTACGTCGGAGAATTTCGAGCCGGGTAATTTGAGGGAAATCTGCGATTTGGAAAAGGATTTTGAGATTGCAGGCAATGCGGGTAAGGATCCGGTTGTTTATGTTATTAGATAAAAAATATGAAGAGCGCCGGCGCCGCAAAGGCTGCTGAAAAACATATTAAGTATGTTATAATTTAATTTATAAAATAACCGATGAGGTGGAATATGGTTCAGAAAAAGGTATTTTTTCTTGTCGCGGCGGTCATACTTATAATAATACTTCTGCTTTTGAAGTGTCCGGGGAAAAAGAAAACTGTCAGTGATACGATAGTGAAAGAGCCGTCAGCGGAAAAGATCAAAGACGCGGAAGAAAAAGAAGCGCCCGCGGAAAAAGAAGAGACTGAAAAGAAAGAACCTGAGCCGGAAAAACGAGTAAAAGCGGAAAAAGAACCGGCAAAAAAGGCTGAAGAGCCGAAGAAGGATGTTGTTGCCGTGAATATAACAAAAAAAGAAGAGAAACATATACTGGAGATAAAAAAAGACGGGAAAACGCTTCTGACAAAAGAGGTTGATGAAAAAACAGGTTTTAAAGTGGTTGAGGATAAGACAGTTTATACGGACCTGACGGGGGACGGCAAACCGAATTTTATACTTCAGGAGTACTCTGAAGGCGAAAGCTGCGCAAATATTTTTACGATATTTACAATGGATGATGATTTTGAAATGAAGGCGCAGCTGCACGGTTTAAGCGAAGGCATGAAATTTGAAGATCTTGATGATGACGGGGTTCCTGAGATTATCGCGAATGACTGTACCATGATGAACTGGTGGGCGGCTTTCGGCGCGGATATTGCTCCGAAAGTTGTATTGAAATATTCCGGCGGGGATTATGTTTTTGCCGAAGCCTTTATGAGAAAAGACGCGCCGCTTGAGTCTGAAATGAGACAGTATGCGGATGAAAACAAAAACAGTTTTATCTCATATGTCTGGAAGTATATGACGGATTTGATATATTCCGGGAACGGGGATTCAGCCTGGGACTTTTTTGAGATGGTTCACTGGGACCGGGCCTGGGAAGCTGAAATAACGGCAAAGGATGAAAGGCGCGGAGCAAGCGCAAAGCTTGATTTTCTTGAAGCGTATAAGGAGCATCTTTCCACGAGTCCTTACTGGGAGGACCTGAAAGCCTTTAATGGATGGGAAATGCAGGAAATGATGATGTGAATAAGGAGTGTGTGATGGATAAATTAAAACCGAAAATATATGTGAGCAGATGCATAGAACAGTGTTCGTGCAGATACAATGCAGGCATAGTAAGAAGTGAAATAGTTTTGAAGATAATGAACCGCTGCAGTGTTATAACAGCCTGTCCGGAAGTTGAAATAGGCCTGGGAATACCGAGGAAACCCATTCATCTGGAGGCGGATAACGCGTCGCTTGAAAATATAAGGCTTGTAAGGCCGTCTACGGGAGAGGATTTCACCGAAAAAATGAAAGAGTTTACGGAAAATTATTTATCCGGGCTCAATGAAATAGACGGATTTATATTTAAATCAAAATCCCCGTCATCCGGTTTTATGAATGTCAAAGTTTACCCCAAAGGCGGCACGGGCGCTTATCAATTAAAGACAGGCGGCATGTTCGGCGGGCGGGCGGCGGAGCTTTTTCCGCATACCGCAATGGAAGATGAATCCAGGCTTAATAACGCGAAATTCAGGGATAGTTTTCTCAAACGGATATTTATTTCCGCGAAATTCAGAAAAATAAAAGAAAAGCAAAAAGCTTCAGCGCTTATGGATTTTCACGCGGAGAATAAGCTTCTTTTTATGTCATACAATCAGCGGCGTATGAGGGCGATGGGGAAAATTGCGGCGGCTTCACATAAAAAGAATTTTGCTTCGGTGTTAAAAGATTATGAAAATGAAATGAACGCGCTTTTTTCGAAAATATACAGGGAATCAAACATAATAAATGTCTTTGAACACGCGCTTGGCTATTTCAAGGACGGGCTCTCCGCGAAAGAAAAAAAATATTTTCTTGGTGTTGTTGAAAAATACCGCGGAGGAAAAACAGGAATAGAAGTGCCGGTGAGTCTTTTAAAGTCGTATATTATCCGTTTTAATGAGCGTTATCTTATGCGGCAGTCTTTTTTTGAACCGTATCCCGAAGAGCTTTTCTGAAGGCCGGCTGATAATAAATGATACAGGCCGAAAGAATCAGAAAACTGAACGCCAAAGAGTACAATAAAGAGGGCTCTTATGTTCTTTACCGGATGCAGGCGTCGCAAAGGGCATCTTACAACCACGCTCTTGAATTCGCTGTTTTAAAGGCAAATGAACTTAAACTTCCCGTGCATACGGTGTTTGGTATAACCCCTTCTTATTCCGGAGCGGCATTGAGGCATTATATTTTTATGCTGGAGGGCCTGAAAGAGACAGCGGAGAATCTTGGAAAAAGAGGAATAAGCTTTTCTCTGCATAAAGGAGAGCCCTTTGAGCAGGCTGTGAAATTATTAAAAAACGCCGCCGCGGTGGTTGTGGACAGGGGATATACGCGTATTCAGAGGGAGTGGAGGGAAAAAGCGGCCGAAAAAACAAACTGCGCTTTTTATATGGTTGAGAGCGATGTTATTGTTCCTGTTGAGACGGCATCTCCAAAGGAAGAATATTCCGCGGCAACAATAAGAAAAAAAATAAAAAAACTGCTGCCGGAATTTATAGCGCCTTTTGAAAGCACCGGTGTCATCAAAAAAAGCCGCCTGAAAATCAAAGGAGATTTGAACGTCAATGACCGGCTCCGGATTTTAAAAGATATCAAAATCGACGAATTGCCGGGTAAAACTTCTTATTTCAAAGGCGGCGAAAAAGAAGCAAAGAAAAGACTTAAAATGTTTATGGATGAAAAGCTTGGGGAATACGGTGAAAAATCATCTGATCCCTCTCTGGAATGCGTCTCGTATATGAGTCCCTACATCCATTTCGGGCAGATATCGCCTCTTTATATAACAGAGCAGGTGCTGCGCGCGGGGCAGAGGGTTTCTGAAAGGTATCTTGAAGAACTTATAATACGCAGGGAGCTTGCCGTGAACTTTGTATTTTACAATAAGGATTACGACAGTATAAAATGCCTGCCCGGCTGGGCCGCAAAAACTCTTAAAGAACATTCCGGCGATAAAAGGGAATACAAATACAGCCCTGAACAGCTGGAAAATGCGGAAACGCACGATGTGTACTGGAACGCGGCGCAGAATCAGATGCGCCAAACAGGGCATATGCACGGATATATGAGAATGTATTGGGGCAAAAAAGTTATTGAATGGAGTTCTGCCCCGGAAAAAGCATATGAAACGCTTGTGTATCTGAATGACAAATACGAGCTGGACGGAAGGGATCCGAACGGATACGCGGGCATTGCCTGGTGCTTCGGCAAGCACGACAGAGCGTGGACTGAAAGAAATATTTTTGGTAAAATACGCTTTATGAATGCCAAAGGGCTTGAAAGGAAATTCAATATTAAAGAATACGCGGAAAAATGGAACAGGATGTCCGGCGGCGCCGGGAAAAAACTGCGGCGGATAAGTGAAAAAAACAGAATATTCCGCGGAAAAAAAAGAGGTATGTAAATGCACGAAGAACTGCTTTTACAGTTGGGAATAATTATAGTTCTGGGCGTATCCGCCCAGTGGATATCCTGGCAGCTGCGCCTGCCGTCAATACTGCTTTTGATCGTTCTTGGGTTTCTTTCAGGGCCTGTTTTCAACCTTGTTAATCCTGATGAGATTTTCGGCAAACTGCTTTTTCCGCTGGTTTCGTTTTTTGTGGCAATAATACTTTTTGAAGGGGGGCTGAATCTTAACATAAAGGACCTTAAGAAAATAGGAGGCGCCGTAAACGGGCTTATAACAACCGGGGCCGCGGTGACTTTCGGGCTGTCATCCATGGCCGCTTGCTATGTACTCGGAATGGACTGGAAATTATCCGTGCTTTTCGGCGCCATACTTGTCGTGACCGGGCCGACGGTCATAATGCCGCTTTTGAGCCATTTGCGTCCGTCTAAAAAAGTGAGCCAGATACTGAAATGGGAAGGAATTGTAATAGACCCTATCGGCGTAATTCTCGCGGTTCTGGTCTTTGAGGTCCTTTTTGCAGGCGGCTTAAAAGCCGAGCCCGGGGAAATAATTGCCGCGGTGGGCAAAACAGCCGCCGCAGGCGCGGCACTGGGCGCTGCGGGCGGGTTTATTTATACGTTATTTTCCAGAAAATACTGGGTTCCTGATTTTCTTCTGAATCCGTTTTCGCTTATGATTCTCGCGGTTGTTTTTATTGTTTCAAATATGATACAGGATGAAGCCGGCCTTTTGGCGGCTACTGTTATGGGGATATACCTCGCCAGCCAGGACAAAGTCAGCACCCGCCAGGTATTCGCTTTTCTTGAGGAGATGAGGATTCTTCTGATATCTCTTCTGTTTATAATACTTGCCGCAAGGCTGCCCGTTGATTTTTATAAATACGCGAATCTTGAAATGCTGATATTTATAGGAATTCTTATTTTCTTTGTGCGTCCGGCAGCTGTTTTCGCGGCGACTGTGTTTTCAAAAATCACATTAAAGGAAAGGCTTTTTATTTCTTCCGTGGCGCCAAGAGGTATTGTTGCCGCGGCAATGGCTTCTGTTTTTGCTTTGAGGCTGGAGGAAATCGGTTATCCTGATTATGAAAAAATAGCTTATTTTGTGTTTGTGGTGATTGCGGCGACAATTGTTATTTACGGGCTGGGGAGCGGATATATGGGAAAACTGCTTAAACAGACAAAAGAGAGGCCTCAGGGACTGTTATTGATAGGAGCGCATAAATGGGCAAGAGATATGGCGGCGGCCCTGAGCTCCGAAGGAATAGAGGTCATACTTGTTGATACGAATTATTCCAATATAACGTCCGCTAAGATTGAGGGCCTTAATGCCTATTACATAAATGTGATGCAGTCAGAGACTCTTGACAGGCTGCCCATAGAGGGGGCGGGTAAAATGCTGGCTCTGACATCTAATGACCAGGTAAATATACTTTCTGTTATACGTTTCAGAAGGATTTTCGGCAGCCAGGAGGTTTACAGAATAATCAGTACAGACGAGTCGCGCAAGCCCGAGAAAATAGTAAGGCGCAAACTGCGCGGCAGGCTTCTTTTTGATGACAGGGCGACTTTTGATTATATACATGACCTTTGCGACTCAGGCGCGAAAATAAAGAAAACAAAGATAACAGAGGATTTTGATTATGATGAATATTTAAAAGTGCACGGCCATAAAGCAATGCCGCTGTTTATAATTGATAAAAAGAAAGAACTCATTGTTATTACGCGGCGCTCGGACAGAGCCCCAAAAGAAGGAGAGATCCTTATAAGCCTGGTGGGGGAGGGGAAAGAAATTGAGCTTTGAGTTTTGGGGTTTGAGTTTTGGGAAGAACGGAGAGCAGTTTAAGGTTCATATTGGCGGCTTGGCGGCTTGGATGTTTGGCAAAACCATACCGAAGACTCGGGATATCAGCAGTTTGTGTGCTTGGCTCTTCCCAAAACTCAAAACTTCATTCCTTTGAACTTTAAGTTATTTATTTTATGAACTGTCTTGATTCTGCGACACTTTGATGTTATAATATCAAAAATGAGATAAGTGGAGGCGCGATTTGACGGATATTACGGGGAAAAGCCATATTATAGAGGAATTGAGGCATTTTATAAAAAAGACGGCGGGTTCAAGCCTGCCTATTTTAATTGAAGGGGAAAGCGGAACAGGCAAGGAAGTGGCAGCTTCCGCCATTCACAAATCAGGGCCGCGGGCAGATATGCCTTTTATTGAAATTAACTGCGGCGCAATGCCGGCGGACCTTATAGAAAATGAGCTTTTTGGACACGAGGCAGGTGCTTTTACCGGGGCTACAAATATGAAAAGGGGATTATTTGAGGTTGCTGACAAGGGAACGCTTTTTATTGATGAAATAGGCGAAATGGATATTCTGGCACAGGCAAAACTTCTGCGGGTGCTTGAAACAGGAAGGTTCAGGAGGCTTGGCGGCACAAAAGAAATAAAAACGGATGTTCGTATAATCGCCGCGACAAACAGGATATTGGAGGACAGGATAGAAAAGGATAAATTCAGGGCGGATTTATACTACAGGCTGAGCGTTTTAAGGCTGTTTATGCCCGCTTTAAGGGAGAGAAAAGAAGACATTCCCGCTCTTGTCAGAGAACATCTGGAAAATAAAATAAACAGAGATTTAAACCGCAATGAAAAAAAACACTTAAGTTCTGAGGCCATGGCTGTGCTTCAGAATTATACCTGGCCCGGAAACATACGCGAGCTTTTTAACGCAATAAGCAGAGCGGCTCTTGTATCTTCGGAAAAAGAAATTAAGCCTTCGGATTTGCCGAAAAACCTGTTAAAATTCAGAAATACCGCAGCCTCCGCGGAAATAATCGCCGGCGAACAGCCGCTGGAGAAGTACATAAAAGAAAAAGAAAAAGAGTATCTGGCTTTTTTGTATTCAAAATACAGGGGGGACAAGAAAAAAATTCTTTCAGTCCTTAAAATAAGCAGGGCGAAACTCTACAGAAAACTCTCTGAATATAAACTTATCTGATTTCACAGTTTTTAACCCTATTCCGGATTTGTATCAAAAATGAGAAAAAGTATCATTTCTGCGACAGCATCCTGCCGGCCGTTTATTAAAACATCATAAGAAACGTCTTTTTTTTTGCGGCACGCTAATTGCTTTAACTTAGGTATGAGAAAAAAAGGGACCGAAACAAAAAAAATACTGATAGCGGATGACGATAAATTTATAAGGAATCAGTTTGAGGCTTTGATTGCGGAGCTGGGATATGAACCTGTTACTGTAAACAGCGCCGTAAAAGCGCTTGCCGGAATAAAAGATGAAAATATAGTTGTTGTGATAACCGATGTTTATATGGAAGGAATGAAAGGGGATGAACTTCTCGCCAGAATAAAAGAAGAAAAGGAAGAAATGCCTGTTCTTGTAATCACAGGGGATGATTCCATAGAAACCGAGCGCTTTATCAGGGAGATAGGCGCTTTTGCGTATTTTGTGAAGCCTCTGGAAAAAGAGATGATAAAAAGAACCATAGAAGCCGCGGTTGTGTTTGCGCTTTCCAAAAAAGGAGGGCGCTGTGGCTGAAGAAATCCTTGGGAAAATCATAAAGCTTATTGAGAATGCCGCGCTTTGTGTTGTTATGGCGGAAGACGGCAGCGACGTCCTTTCGCGGGAGGTTCTTCCCGTATTCCGCGAAATTGCCGGGATTACTGAAAACAGGCAGGAATATATTTTTAAGAGAATAAATAATGTTTCTGCCGCGTGTATTGACTATATTACCGGACAGCAAAATTCAGTAAAAAAAGATCCTGATGCGGCGGCGGCGGTGAACAGCGGTATTGCGGGTATACAGGAGATCCTGAATTCTCCGGAAGAGCCCGTAAAAACGGTATTTTCCGAAAAACTTAATATAGATGATTTTTTCGAATGCGTATCGGATGAACTGGCTGTTATTCATTCTTCGCTTGTGCGTCTTTCCAAAATAGGAAAAAATTCAGGCAGACATAAGATGGAAATGTTTTTTAAGAACTTAAACACCATAGTGGAAAAAACCGCTGATAAAAAAATTCCCGAAAAAGATAAGTTTGAAACACTTATAGGGATGCTTGTACCCGCGTGTGAGGAAATAACCGGCAAAAAAGCGGGTTATGAAACAGTTTTTAATACAGCGAAAGAAGATGAAAATGATATACCTGTAAATAAAGGGATGATAAAAGATTTTCTGCAGAAGGCAGAACCCGGGCTTGATGAAGCGGAAAGAGGGATTCTCATTTTTGAGAAGGAAAAGGATGTTAAAACGCTGGAAAGTTTTAAAAATGTTTTGATATTCATAAAAGAAGATTCCGCGGTTCTGGGCATCAAAGAAACAGGCAGAGCAGCGGAGGAAATGCTTGCTTATCTGAAAAAAGCAGATTCACTTTCCGCGGATGTTCTTTTGGAAATGCGCGACAGGCTCTATGAAATGATAAAATCACAGGCGGATAAAACGGAGCCGGATGAAAAAATAAAGGAAAGCGCCGGCAGCGCGCCGAGAGCGGCGGATGAGGAGCCGCTGCAGAAAAATGAAGAATTTTATGAGTTTACGGGCGATATGGATCTTATAGGGGATTTTATCTCAGAAGCATCGGAACACGCCGAGATCGTTGATAAAAGCCTTCTTGTTCTTGAAAAAGAAAAAAAGAATCCTGAAGCAATAAACGCGGTTTTCAGGGCGTTTCATACACTTAAAAGCCTGGCCGGTTTTCTCGGGCTGGAAGACACACATATAATGGTGAAAGAAACAGAAAATCTTCTGCAGAATATAAGAAAAGAAACAGCATCGCCGGATCCTGATGTTATAGATGTTTTATTTGCATCAAACGATATGCTGAAAAAAATGATACAGAACATAAAAACAGGAGTCGGGGGGAGCGGAAGAATAAAAAAAGCGGAAGGTGTCCCGGAACTGGTGGGGCGCATAAAGAAACTGACAGGCGGAGAAAAAAAAGATCCTGAATTAAGCGCAGACAGCAGCGAAAAGGAAAAAGAACAGGAAGCCGGTCCTGCGGATGAATTGTTCCGCGGAAAAGAAGAACAGGCAGGGGGCGGAAATATTCCGTCCGCCGCGGGAACCAGGCTTAGAGAAACAATAAAAGTGGATTCTGAAAAACTTGACAGGCTTATTGATACAATAGGGGAAATAGTCATAGCCGAGTCTATGATACATTCCGCTTCTGATGCTGATGAATCTCAGATTCTGGAATTTCAGAAAAATATGGGGCATCTTAACAAGACAACAAAAAGACTGCATGAGTTTGGTTTGTCGCTTCGTCTTGTTTCTCTTGCGGGTGTCTTTCAGAAAATGGCGAGATTTGTAAGGGATCTTTCGAAAAGCCAGGGCAAAAAAATTAATTTTACAATATTAGGGGAAGAAACCGAAATTGACAGGAATCTTGCCGAAAAGATAAGCGATCCCCTTATTCATATGATAAGAAATGCGGTTGATCACGGGATAGAGCCGTCCCATGAAAGAGAAAAAGCGGGAAAAACGGAAACTGCGGAGCTTAAATTAAACGCTTATCATAGAGGCGGGAACGTATGTATGGAAATAGAGGATGACGGAAGAGGGCTGAATAAAGAAACAATAATTCAAAGAGCAAAAGCGATGTCGCTGATGACTGATGAAGAAACATTATCTGACAGAGAAATTTATAATTTTATTTTCAAACCTGGTTTTTCAACCGCTTCGGTGGTGACGGATACATCAGGGCGCGGCGTGGGAATGGATGTTGTGAAGAGAAACATACAGGAGATGCGGGGCAGGATAGAGATACATACAGAAAAAACAAAAGGGACAAAGTTCGTCATATCACTGCCTCTTACGACGGCCATAATAGAAGCAATGCTTATTACAATAAACGGGGGGAAATATTTCATGCCTACTCTTGCGATAGTGGAATCCTCAAAAGCGCAGAGGAAAGACATAACATTTATGCCCGGGGGGAAAATAACATATAACTTCAGGGATACTGTTATTCCCTTGTATTCGGCGGGCGAGTTTTTTGCGGGAAAAAAAGAGGAGCCGGAAAATTATACCGAAAAAATAATTGTTGTGGCGGAAGATGAGAACGGGAAGCCCGCCGGCATACTTGTTGACGAGATTATTGAACAGTATCAGATAGTGGTCAAGCCCATGGGGGAAGGGATCGACCCGGGGCCCGGAGTCGGCGGATGTACAATTATGTCTGACGGAAAGGTAGGGCTTATTATAGATCCGGCGGGAATGTTCAAGGATGCATCCGGAGGAAATACAGGAAAAATGCAGACGAAAAAAATACCGGCTATAAGATAAATTTTATTGCCGAAAAAGAATGATATAAAAAGAAGGATAATGAAAGGAGGTGAAATGAATGGCAGAAACAGTAAAAGCGGCTGAAGGCGGGAAATATCTTACATTTAAGATATCGCAGGAAGAGTACGGGCTGGAAATACTCAAAGTGAAGGAGATTATAGGCATAATGCCTGTGACAAGCGTGCCGAGGACGCCTGAGTTCGTGCGGGGCGTTATTAATCTTCGCGGAAGAGTTATTCCCGTTGTTGAACTTCGTTCAAAGTTTTCTATGCAGGTTATAGATGATACGGGCGAAACCTGCATAATTGTTGTTGAAATAGACAAGGACGGCAAACCGCTGCAGATCGGAATACTTGTTGATTCGGTTTCAGAGGTTCTGGATATTACGGAAAAAGAAATAGAGGCGACTCCGTCGTTCGGAACGGAAATAGATACTCAGTTTATACTGGGTATGGCAAAAACAAAAGACGGCGTAAAAATTCTGCTGAATATAGAAAAAGTGCTGACTGAAAAAGAACTGGTGGAAATGGCAAAAACAAAATGTACTTTTATGGAAGAAGATAAAAAAAAAGATAAAGAAAAAACGGAGGAGTGAAAAATGTTTAAAAATATGAATCTTGGAGTGAAGCTGGTTGTTCTGTTCCTCCTTGTGGGCTCGGTTCCCTTTCTTGTTGTGGCGCTTTTAAGCCTTGACAGAGCAAGAACCGCCCTGGAGAAACAGGCGTTTAATCAGCTGGAGGCAATACAGGAGACAAAAGAACACGAACTGCATCTGTATTTTGATGAAGCTTTTCATAATATGGAGTTTGCGGCCGCAAGCGGGGATGTCAAGAATGCGATAAAAGATCTCTTGGAATATCACAGAGAAATGAATATAAGAGCTGACGGCCCTTTTGACACCACGGGAAGGGGAGGCGGGCTTACGAAAAATTACGAGGATATTTATACGGAAACAGATGAATTTATGGGAAACTACGTAAATATTATGGGGTATTACGATGTGTTTCTTATATGCGCGGACCACGGGCACGTGATGTATTCCCACGCCAAGGAAAATGATTTCGGCGAGAATTTAAGCGCCGGAAAATACAGAAATACAAATCTTGCCAAGCTGTGGCGGAAAGTTATGAACACCGGGGAAACCGCGGTTGTTGATATGGAGCTTTACGCGCCGAGCGGGAATATACCCGCAATGTTCTTGGGCGCTCCTGTTAAAGAAAACGGGCAGATTGTTTCTATAGCAGTGCTGCAGGTTCCCATAAGCGACATTAACGGTATGATGCAGACGCGCGCGGGCATGGGAAGCACCGGAGAGACTTATCTTGTGGGCTCGGATAAACTTATGAGGTCAGACTCGTTCCTTGATCCTGCGAACCGCTCCATAAAAGCTTCTTTGGCCGGAAACGTGGCAAGAAACGGAGTTGATACAGAGGCTGTCAACCGGGTGCTTGCGGGCAACGAAGGTATGGATCATATTATTGATTATAACGGCAATATGGTGCTATCGGCTTATGATCCTTTTAATATAAAGGATCTGCGCTGGGCTTTTATCGCGGAAATAAATGAAGACGAGGCTTTTGCCGCGCCGAATGCGCTTGAACGCTTTATCTGGCTGATCGGTATTATAACTCTGATACTGATAGTGGTAACAGCGGTATGGGTGGCAAGGTCAATCACTGTTCCCATAAATAATGCCATAAAAGGAATTTCAGGCGGGGCGGAGCAGGTGACTTCAGCTTCGGGCCAGGTTGCGGCATCCAGCCAGGAACTGGCGCAGGGCGCGTCTGAACAGGCGTCTTCGCTGGAAGAGACATCAAGCTCTCTTGAAGAGATGACGTCAATGATCCAGCAGAACGCGGAGAATGCCCGGCAGGCAAACTCCATGGCATCGGAGCAGAACAAGACCGCATCGCAGGGCGTGGAATCAATGCAGCGCCTCTCAACGTCAATAGGGGAAATTAAAACATCTTCCGCGGAGACCGCGAAGATAATCAAGACTATTGATGAAATAGCGTTTCAGACAAACCTTCTTGCTCTGAATGCCGCGGTTGAAGCCGCGCGCGCGGGCGAGGCAGGAAAAGGCTTTGCGGTTGTCGCGGAAGAGGTAAGAAATCTGGCGAAACGCGCCGCGGAAGCCGCGAAGAATACAAGCGAGCTTATAGCGGGTTCGCAGAAAAATGTTGACAACGGCGTACAGGTGAGTGAAGAGGTAGGGAAGATACTTGGTGAAATCGGAGGAACAGCTTCAAAGGTGGCTAATCTTATATCTGAAGTGTCGGCAGCGTCTGAAGAACAGGCGCGCGGCATTGAACAGCTCAACTCTGCTGTAGCTGAAATGGACAAAGTGACGCAGAGAAATTCGGCAAACGCGGAAGAATCAGCTTCAGCCTCCGAGGAACTGTCTTCTCAGGCAAACGAGATGCTTGATATGGTAAGACTTTTAAGGCAGGTAACGGGGCAGATCACGAATAATGAAGAAGGCGCCGTTATCAGGCAAAGCACACGCAAAGAAGGTTTTTCGGGGCAGGGCATGAAACGGAATATTCACTCAATACTTAAGGGTGAAAAGGAAAAAAGCAAAGATTTTTCCGGTTCCGGCGCAAAGAAAAGCGGAGACGCGAAAACAGAAGGTTCAAAGGCAAAAAAAGCAATACCGCTTGAAAGCGATGATGATCTGAAAGACTTTTAAATAGTGCTCCGGGGGGCGCGGCCCGCCTCCCGGAGACAAAAAAACCGGAGGAACAAATGGATGCTGTACGGGAAAAAAACAAAAAGAGGCGCCCGATGAATGATATGGATCAGATAGACGACAAAACATTCGCATCTCTTAAAGAATTTGTTTATTCAAAATGCGGCATAACTTTTTCTCAAAACAAAAAACCTCTGGTTTCCGCAAGGATAAGAAAGAGAATGAGGGCCCTGGGGTACACCAGCCCTAAAAAGTATTATGAATATGTTCACGAAGATCCCACGGGTCTTGAGGTGGTTTTTCTGCTGGATTCACTGGCGACGAATGTAACGGCTTTTTACAGGGAGGCCGCGCATTTTGACCAGCTGAAAAAAATACTCGGCGAATGGAAAAGCAAAGGGCAAAAACGGTTCAGATTCTGGTCTTCGGCCTGCTCGTCGGGCGAAGAGCCTTATACAATGGCGTTCGCGATAAAAGACGTGCTTGACGCTCCGGATTTTGACATAAAGATACTGGGCACTGATATATCCACGAAGGTGCTCGGGGCCGCTCATCAGGGTGTTTATGATGCAGCAAAAGTTATGCCTGTGCCGGAGTTTCAGAAAAAAAAGTATATGGAAAAGTTTAATGCCGAAAGGAGCTGTATGTATTCTGTTAAGCGGGAGATAAGGGACCTTGTTGTTTTTAAAAGGCTGAATCTTGTTGAGGTGCCTTTTCCCATGAAAGGTCCGATGGATGCGGTTTTCTGCAGAAATGTAATGATATATTTTGACAGGGATATAAGAAAGAAGCTTGTTGAGGAGTTTTACCGGCTCATAAAGCCGGGAGGGTATCTTTTTGTGGGCCATACAGAATCGCTTGTGGGAATAAGCGGAAAATTCAACAGACTGGGCCCGTCTGTATATATAAAATAGGAGAGATCATTATGGATGTTCAGATAGGAATAGGCGAAATGAAAGTTTCCCGGAAAAAAGAGGATCGTCTTATTACTTATTCTCTGGGTTCCTGTTTGGGCCTTACAATATACGATCCTGCGGTAAAAGTGGGCGGAATGATACATTGTCAGCTGCCCCTGTCCAAAATGAATGCCGCAAAAGCAATGGAGAATCCGTCAATGTTTGTTGATACAGGGATCCCGGCGCTTTTTGAGGATGCGTACAGGCTTGGGGCGCAGAAAAAAAGGATAATAGTGAAAATCGCGGGATGCACAACAAGCGGAGCCGAAGATAAGATATTTAAAATAGGGGAGAGAAATTACATAATGGCGAGGAAACTGCTGTGGAAAAATGATGTTTTTATCTCTGCTGAAGATATAGGCGGAAATCTTTCCAGGACGATGTATCTTGACATAAAGACAGGAATGGTTCTGATAAAATCAGCCGGACATATGGTTGAATTATAAAAAAGGAGGTGTGTGTTGTGGCTTATAATTTTCTGATTGTGGATGATTCTTCCACCACAAGATCCATAATAAAAAAAATACTGAGTCTGGCCGAAATTGACATAGGAGAACTGTATGAAGCCGAGAACGGCGAGGTAGCTCTTGATGTCTTAAAAGGCAGCTGGGTGGATCTGGTGTTTGCGGACATTAATATGCCGAAAATGAACGGAATAGAAATGGTCAAGAAAATGTCCGAGGACGGACTGCTGGAAACGGTTCCGGTGGTTATAGTATCCAGCGACGGCAGCGAGACAAGAATAGAGGAAATGATGAATAAAGGAGTAAAAGCCTATCTTAGAAAGCCTTTTACGCCGGAGTCCATAAAGGAAATAGCGGAAAAGGTGCTTGGAGGTAAAAATGGATCAGAATGACGTGGAAATACTGAATAGTGTTGTTCTTGAAGTTATGGGCGGTTATGCTCTTATGTTCGGCGAGCCTGCCGGAGAAAAAGAAATGATGGAGGCGGGAGGCGATTATATTCACGCCGCAATAAAATTCACGGGTGACAGAAAAGGAACGGTAGGAATTGCGACAGATATGGAATTCTGTCTTGCCATAGCGGCAAATGTCCTGGGGACCGAGGAAAATGACACAAAGGCGCTGGAACATGAATTTGACGCGATGAAAGAATTTATAAACGTTGTATGCGGGCATTTTCTTACCCGGAAATACGGGCAGGAGCCGTCTATCAATCTTCTTCCTCCGCAGATCACGAAAATCGAGAAACAGGACTGGCAGAGCCTTGTGAAAGAAGCCGGGCAGGGTTTTATGGTTGACGATTCGCCGATAATATCCTATGCGGATTCCGAGAAATAAAATGTCTGAGAAACAGAAATAACTGAAAGGAGAAATAAAGGTGTCAAATATAAAGGTTCTGATTGTTGATGATTCGGCAATTGTGAGAAAAATACTTTCATCAGAGCTTTCAAAAGCCAGAGGCATTGAAGTTGCGGGAACCGCGCCTGATCCTTTTATCGCGAGGGACAAGATACTTAAGCTTAAACCGGATGTGATAACACTTGATATTGAGATGCCGCGCATGGACGGCCTTACTTTTCTCAGAAAACTGATGCATTTTCATCCTGTACCCGTTATTATAGTATCGTCTCTTACGCCGAAAAACAGCCGACTGGCCCTTGAGGCGCTTGAAGCGGGGGCAGTGGAAGTTATGTGCAAACCGGGTGAATCCTATACGGTCGGGGATATGTCGTTTGATCTTGCGGAAAAAATACAGGCCGCTTCAAAGGCGAAAATATTAAAGCGCGGCGGGGAAAGCCCCGGGCCCCCCGGTAAACTTTCCATGACAAGGACAACAAACAAGATAATCGCGATAGGCGCGTCTACAGGCGGCACAGAGGCTCTGCGTTATATAATGGAATCAATGTCCGCTATCAATACGCCGGGGATTGTTGTTGTGCAGCATATGCCGGAAACTTTTACAAGATCGTTTGCGGCGCATCTTGATGAAATATCCGACATGAAAGTAAAGGAAGCTGAAACAGGGGACATAATATCTCCGGGCAAGGTTCTTATAGCGCCGGGAAACCGGCATCTGCTTATAAAAAGGTCCGGCGCGAGTTATTTTGCGGAAATAAAAGACGGGCCCAGAGTCAACAGGCACAGGCCCTCTGTTGATGTATTGTTCAATTCCGCCGCGGTATATGCGGGGGCAAATGCCGTGGGTGTGATACTTACAGGAATGGGCACTGACGGGGCGCGGGGGCTGCGCAAGATGAAAGAAGCCGGAGCGGCAACAATGGCTCAGGACGAGGCAAGCAGTGTGGTCTTTGGTATGCCCAAAGCCGCAATAGATGCGGGGGCGGTGGATAAAGTTGTTCCGCTGCACGGCATCCCGGGAGCAATAATAGATTACGCAGAATAATAATCAGCGGCACAAGAGACAGCCGGCCTTAAACAGCTGTTAAAACGGAAAAAATATGGAACAATGATTTTAAAGGCGGGCTGTCTGAAGATAGAAAAAATAATCAAGGGAGGTGTTTTTATGAAGATTCTTTTGATCGACGACTCGCCGATGCAGCAGAAGATAGCAAGGATATACATTGAAAAAGGCGAGGGGCATCAGCTTTTGACGGCAAACAACGGGGAAGAAGGGATACAGACGGCAAAAGAGGAGCTGCCGGTTCTTATTCTGCTTGATGTTGATATGCCTAAAATGAACGGCATGGAAACATTAAAAGCCCTGAAAGGCGGGGAAACCACAAAGGATATTCCTGTTATTATGTGTACAGGAAACGAAGATGAAGAATTAAAGAAACAACTTCTTGACAATGGAGCTGTTTCGTATATAAAAAAGCCGCACGGATTCAGTACGCTTAAAAATATGATCAAGAATATTTTGGAATAAAAAAGAAAGAAGGATGCAGCGGATGGCGGATAAAAAAAAGCGCAAACAGCCGGCAGGCATAACCGGAGCTTCAAAAGACCCGTTTTTTGAAAATTCGCCGGTTATAACTTTTATTCTGGATGAAAAACGCAGGGTTATGGCCGCAAACCGCGCCGCAAGGGTGTACTCCAAAAAATGCGGAAGGCCGGGACCCGGCAGGCGGTGCGGCGAATATATAGGATGTCTGAATGCCGGGGCGGTAAAAAAAGGATGCGGGCACGGAGTTAAGTGTAAAGACTGTCCGGCAGGAAGCGCGTTTGAAAATATAACCGGTTCGGGAAAAAATATAATCAAAGAAAAAATGGAAATGTTCTTTTATATGAACGGCCGGAAAACATGCAGAATATTTCTTGTCTCCGCATCGGTCATAAATATTGAAAAAAGGAAATATACAATAGTTTCTTTTGAAGATGCCACAGAGTATGAAACACAGAAAGAAGAGATCAAAGAGCAGCAGGAGTTTTTCCGTTCAATTACGGATTCAATGAGAGAGATAATAATAATGTTCGGGAATAAAAGGGGTTTTCCTGTTTTATATATGAACAATGCCGCGGAAAAACTGTTCGGACAAAAGGCGCCGTCTGAAGTCAGCGGCAATGGTTTAAAGTATAAAGATATTATCTGGAAAAAACAAAAAAGTATACGGGATTCGCTTGTATCCGCGGGAAAAGGGGAAATACTCTCGGCGCACAGTCCTTTTTATACGCATTCCGCGTCGGGCAGACGGCTTATAAAAGATATATTCATGCCCATCAGAAAATATGACGGTTCAATAAAAGAGATCCTGGTCATAATAAAAGACCTTACATTTGAGAAAAAAATGCAGGAAAGCCTGGAAAAGAGCGAAAAAAAATACAGAACCCTTGTTGAGCACCTGAATGAAGGCGTGTGGCAGATTGATAAAAACGCAAGAACCGTTTATGTCAACGGAATAATGGCTGATATGCTCGGCTATACGGAAAAGGAGATGCAGGGAAAACATCTCTTTGAATTTATGGACAAAAGAGGCAGGAAGAAAGCGGAACTGAATTTAAAAAAAAGAAAAAAGGGCGTCAGGGAATATCACGAGTTTGAATTCAGAAAAAAAGACGGCAGCCTTTTATGTGCGCTGCTTCATACTTCGGATATACGCGGCAGGGACGGAAAGTACGCGGGCGCCATAGCGGGTGTCATGGATATAACCCGGAAGAAAAAGATGGAGCAGGAGCTCCGGGAAAGCGAGCTTAAATTCAGGACGCTTTTTAACAGCGGCGCTGACGCGCTCTTTGTCCACGAAATAAAAAAAAACGGAAAGCCGGGAAAGTTTGTTATTGTCAATGACGTTATGATAAAGCGCTGCGGCTATTCCGAAAAACAGCTTCTTTCAATGAATGTTTCCGAAATAGCAGAGCCGGGATTTCTGAACAGGGCGGAAAACGCGCGGATAATGAGAGATTTCAGAAAAAATGGATCCGCGGTTTTTGAACAGCGCATAAAATGCGCGGACAACAGAATCAAACCCGCGGAAATAACAATCACCCGTATTTTCCTGCAGGGGAAAGAATATGCGATGGCAGTATGCAAGGACATAACAGAAAGGATTGAAAAAGACAATCTCTTAATGGTAAGCGAAAGAAAATACCGGGAGCTTTTTGAGTATATGCCGTCCGCGTTTGCCCTGCACAGGATAATAACCGATAAAAAAGGGAAACCTGTTGATTATGAGTTTGTTGAGGTGAACAGGGCCTTTGAAATGATGACGGGTTTAAAAGGCAGTAATGTTATCGGCAAGAGAGTTACGCGTGTTCTTCCCGGCATTGAAAAAGACCCCGCGGAATGGATAAAAAATCACGGCAGAGTCGCGCTGACAGGAAAAAACTGGAATACAAGGAATTATTCACAGGCTATTGGCAAGTGGTTCGCTGTAAAGGCTTACAGCCCGCAGAAGGGTTATTTTATCACGATATTTGACGATATTACAAAACTGAAAAAAATGGAGATTGAGCTTGAAAAAAGCGAAGAAAAATACAGGACAGTCGCGGACCATACCAGGGACTGGGAATACTGGCTGCGGCCCGACAACACTCTCGCTTATGTATCGCCGTCCTGCGCCCGCATAACAGGCTATACGAGCGGGGAATTTATAAAGGACCCGGGGCTTAAAGAAAGAATAATCCATCCCGAGAGCCTGGATATATGGAAAGAGCACAGAAAACATCATGAAGAGATAATGAAACACGGCAAAGAAGGGAAGCCCGTGGAATTCAGGATAATAACAAAGGAAGGAAAAGAAAAATGGATAGGGCATATATGCGTGCCTGTATTTAGCGGGGACGGAAAACCGCTCGGACTGAGGGTCAGCAACAGGGATATTACCGAAAGAATAAAGATGCAAAAGGCGCTTGTAAACAGCGAAAACTATTACCGGGCGCTTACGGAAAAGTCATCGGACATAATAGTTGTTCTGAATAAAGAAGGAAAGGCTGTTTATTTCAGCAGCGCTGTCAAAGATATTACGGGGTACTCTTCCGCGGAATTGACAGGAAGAAAATATGATGAAATGGGTTCCTTGGATTTTTACGAACAGAATAAAAGTCTTTTTCGGATGATTAACAGGAAAAAACATGAAACAATTAGCAGGGAAATGTATGTGCGGAGAAAGGACGGAAAAAAAGTATTTCTTCATTTTATAGCGCAGAATCTGCTTGATAATCCTTATATACAGGGAGTAATCGTAAACTGCCGGGATGTCACATATATAAAAAACACCGAGGAGAAGTTAAAGCGCATCGTATGGGATCTTGAAAGGACAAATGAGGATCTGGAGCAGTTTGCTTATGTCGCGTCCCACGACCTGAAAGAACCGCTCAGAACAGTATCTAGTTATATGGAGCTTCTGGAGATGCGCTTTTCCCGGGAGCTGCCGAATGACGCAAAAGAATATATTGCGTACGCGATGCAGGGAGCCAGGCGTATGTACGAGCTGATACAGGGCCTTCTTGATTATTCGCGTGTCGGCAGGAAGGAAAAAAAGAAAGAACTGCTTTATATAGGGAAGATCCTTAATGAAGTCATAGCAGAGATAAAGAAAAACAGCCCCGCGGCCGGGGACACGGAGTTTGAAATCGGAAAAATGCCTTCGGTTCTGGGAAATGAGTTTGAAATGGTGCAGCTCTTTAAAAACCTTATGAGCAATGCGGTGAAATTCCGCAGAAAGAAGACGCCGCTTAAAATAAGCGTGAAAGCCAAAAGCAAAAAAGGATACTGGGAGTTTTGCGTGGCTGACAACGGGATCGGCATAGAAAAAGAGTTTCACGAAAAGATTTTCAAACTCTTTGAAAGGCTGCACGGCGACCGCGATTACCCCGGCACCGGCATAGGCCTTACCATATGCAAAAAAATAGTTAATGAATACGGAGGCAGTATATTTGTGAGGTCGTCAAAAGGAAGGGGAACAAAAGTCTGTTTTACAATAAAAAAAGAGAAGGAGGATTAAAAATGAAGAATCCGAAGATACTTCTTGTTGAAGACAATCCCGGGGATGCCAAGCTTGTGAAAGAAGCGTTTAAAATAGTAACTGAAGAAGCGCAGATAACCCTGGCGGAAAACGCAAAAAAAGCCGAAGAACAGCTTTTTGAAAAAGAACTGAATCCTGACCTGGTGATTCTTGATATTAAACTGCCCGGCAGGGACGGCCACGAAATATTAAGGTCAATAAGGCAGAAGAAAAAACACGAAGACCTTCCCGTGATAATGCTTACGAACTCCGACGCAAAGGATGATATTACGGGAGCTTATGACGAGCAGGCGAATTCATACATTACAAAACCCCTGGGTATGGATGAGTTCATTGAAACCGTGAAATACATTAAAGAAGTATGGCTGGATAAGAAAAACTGATTGTTCTCATTTTACGGCTGTGTTATTATATATAAAAAACACGAGGATGAAAATGGCTGAATTATCGGTTCTTTTGGTTGAAGACAAACCGTCTGATGTGAGGCTTGTGATAGAAGCATTTAAACAGACAAAAATACAGAATAATCTGAGCGTGGTTTCAACAGGCGAAGAAGCCCTTAAGTTTCTGAGAAAAACAGGGAAATACAAAGACGCTCCGAGGCCCGACATAATACTGCTTGATCTGAAGCTTCCGGGAAAAAGCGGCCACGATGTGCTTAAATCAATAAAAGAAGATGAAAAGCTTATGACCATTCCTGTGATAATGCTTACCCATTCGGATTCCCCCGCGGATATAAAGAAATCATATAAATACAATGCCAACTGCTACATTACAAAACCTTTTAAAATGAAAGACTTTATTGAACTGGTAAAATATATAGAAAAGTTCTGGTTCAATTACGTGAAACTGCCGGGGGAGTAGGAAATAATAGTTCAAAGTTCAAAGATAAGGCGGTTCAAAGTTCAAAGAAAAACAAAATAATAAAACTTTAAACAGTAAGTTCCGGTTTTGTCCTCACTTTGAACCTTGAACCTTGAACCTTGAACTCTTTCCCAAACTAACCGTTGACAATTTAACCGTGTTCAATTATATTGAGCGCTCAGACAGAGGAAAAATTTAAAACAAAAACATAAAGGAGAAATTATATGGCTGCGGAAAAAGTTACTCTTTGTCCGGCGTGCGGGGCGGCTATGAAGCTCAGGGCCGGGAAGTTCGGGAAGTTTTACGGGTGCACAAAGTTTCCGGGGTGCCGGGGAGTGGCGCCTTACGGCGGTGCGCCGCAGAATTTTGACAATGAAATACAGGTGATTAAAACAAAATGGATATCTTCCACAAAAACAATGGTATTTTCCCTGAATAATCAGGATATAGGCAAATGGATATATAAGGAAGACGGCTCAATAGAAAAGGAAGGAAGCGTGATATCCGGGCTTGTATCAAGTTTTTATCCCAACGGCGCCTTAAAAGCGGAAATAACATTTGAAAATAATGAAATGAACGGGCCGTATGAGGAATTTGACATAAACGGCAATATTAAAGAAAAAGGAAAATATATAGCCGGCGAAAAAAAGAAAGAATTTTCCGCGTCACAGGAGCCTTATGCGGTTGATGATGTTTCCGAAAAATATTCCGAAAGCGACGGCATTGATGCGGCGCCTGAAGAAAATGGTGTGGATGCCGCCCCCCAAGAAGAAAAGAAACCCGAAGAAAAAGAAGCCGGAGGCGTTGAAGAAATCTACGGCGAAGGCCCCATAAAAGAAGAAGACGACGAGGATCTGCCGTTTTGAGTATATAATGCAGAATGGATGAAAAACCGGCAGGTTGGATGGTTGGATGGTTGGATGGTTGGCAGTTCCCAAAACTCAAAGCTCAAAACTCAAAACTCATGTTTTTGTTCTCTTGAACTTTGAACTTTGAACTTTG
>CAYTNY010000023.1:0-3570 GCA_964439215.1 uncultured Spirochaetia bacterium | reverse complement strand
CTCAAAACTCAAAACTCATGTTTTTGTTCTCTTGAACTTTGAACTTTGAACTTTGAACTATCATCCGTTAGCCTCTTCTAACAAAAAATTCTTCTTTGCCCTTGATTTTTCTTTCGGGTAGGAGTAATATATATTCTGATTTTCGGTTTGTGAATTAATTTTCAAAATAATTCCAACCGCAATACAATTCCCATACACCATAGGAGGTGCCGTTTTATGAAAAATATGGTAGAAATCAGATGGCATGGACGTGGCGGACAGGGCGCTAAGACAGCGGCTCTTTTACTTGGAGAAGCTGCCGTAAATGCCGGTAAATTTGTACAGGCATTCCCTGAATACGGACCTGAAAGGATGGGGGCCCCGGTTGCTTCTTTTGACCGTATAGCGGATGAAGAAATAACGATTCATTCACCTGTGATTGCCCCGGAAGTGGTTCTGGTTCTTGATGAAACACTGATTGATTCAGTGGAGGTTACAAAAGGGCTTTCCGAAGACGGGATCCTGATAGTCAATACGCCTTACGAAAAAAAGCATATAGAAGACAAGGTTGACTGGAAAGGAAAAGTAATTGTTATTGATGCTTCAAAAATAGCGCTGGAAAAGATCGGAAGGCCTATTCCCAATACACCGATGATGGGCGCGCTTATGGGCGCAAAAGAGCTTATACCGCTGGATGCTTTCCTTAAAGATACAAAAGAAAAACTCGAAAAAAAATTCAAATCAAAACCTGAAGTAATTGAAGGGAATCTTGAGGCCATAAAGGCCGCCTACGAGGAGGTAAAAGCGCAATGACCAAAAAACCCGATATAAAGGTATGGAAAGACATAAATACTGCCGGTGTTGTTGAGAGCGGTACATCCGAACACTTTCATACAGGGGACTGGCGTTCAAGAGTTCCGATCTGGCAGGAAAAAAACTGTATACAGTGCATGAACTGCTGGGCGTATTGTCCGGACAATGCGGTTATTGTAAAAGAAGGCAAGAGAGCCGAATACAATTATGATTTCTGCAAGGGCTGCGGCGTATGCGCCGAAGAATGCCCTATATCCACAAAGACACTGAAAGCAATACTGAAAGAAGACCCGGACGCGAAAATAACTCCGTGGGACGGGGCTGAAAAGAATAAGACATACGAAGAAAAAGCAGCGATCCTGATGGTTTCTTTGAAAGACGCAAAAGAAAAATACAATATAGGTTAAGCGGAGGAAAAATAATGCAGAAAACGATATTGGCAAAAACAGGAAACGAGGCAATGGCGGAAGCCATGAAGCAGATAAATCCTGATGTCTGTGCCGCGTATCCGATAACACCGGCAACAGAAATAATGCAGATCTTTTCAGGATTTGTAAATGACGGTCTTGTGAACACAAATCTTATTGCCGTGGAATCCGAGCACTCGGCAATGTCCGCCTGTGTAGGCGCGGCAGCAGCGGGCTCAAGAACCATGACCGCGACATCTTCGCAGGGGCTTGCGCTTATGCACGAGATACTTTATATAGTATCCGCTCTCAGGCTGCCCATTGTTCTTGCGGAAGTCAACAGAGCGCTTTCCGGACCCATAAACATTCATTGCGACCATTCGGATACAATGGGCGAAAGGGACAGCGGATGGATACAGATTTACGCGGAAAACGCACAGGAAGCCTATGACGGGCTTATTCAGGCGGTAAGGATAGCCGAAAATAAGGATGTACAGCTGCCTGCAATGGTTTCAACGGATGGTTTTATAATAAGCCACGGAATGGAAAGGCTTGAAACTTATCCGACGGAAGATATACAGAAGTTTATCGGAGACTATAAGCCGGACTATAATATGCTGGATGTTGAAAATCCGATAACAGTCGGCTCGATTGTTCTTACTGATTACTATATTGAGCATAAAAAAGCCCAGCACGAAGCAATGAAAAACGCGAAAAAAGCAATACAGGAAACCGCGGAGGAGTTCAGCAGAGTTTTCGGAAGAAAATACGATTTGATCGAAAAGTACAGGATGGATGACGCTGAATTTGCGGTGATCTGCATGGGTTCAACCGCGGGAACGGCAAAGGCTGCGGTGGAAGAGCTCAGGGCGGAAGGAATTAAAGCCGGCCTTGTCAAGGTAAGGGTTTTCAGGCCTTTCCCGGCTGAAGAAATAGCTCAAGCCGTAAAAAATGTAAAATCCCTTGCGGTTCTTGACAGGGCGGAATCATTGAGCGCCCAGGCAGGTCCTCTTGCCACTGAAATAAAAGGCGCGCTTTATGACGCGGGAACAGCAAAGCCTATGGACAGCTACATATACGGTCTCGGCGGACGAGAGATATATATTAAAAATATCGTTGAGGTATACAAGCATCTTATGAGTTCTGAATGCGGCTCGGAAAAGATCAAATACCTCGGCTTGAAAGAATAAGGAGGCGGTGAATAATGGCAAATCCAAAACAATCAGCGTTAAAAGAAGAAAAATACATAGGAGGGCACAGGGCCTGCGCGGGATGCGGGTATCCGGTTTTTCTGAAACAGGTTTTTGCGTCAACGGATGATCCCATTGTTGTTGTTTCGGCAACGGGATGTCTCGAGGTTACGTCAACCATATTTCCGTATTCAGCCTGGAAAACGCCTTTTCTGCACAATGCTTTTGAAAATTCGGCGGCAACCGCTTCCGGCATAGAAGGCTCTTATCAGTCACTGAAAAAACAGGGGAAATACGATAAGAATGTGAAGTTTCTCGCGATCGGCGGAGACGGCGGAACATACGATATCGGCCTTCAGTCCCTTTCAGGAGCAATGGAAAGAGGGCATGATATGCTGTATATCTGCTACAATAATGACGCCTATATGAATACCGGTGTTCAGCGTTCGTCGGCAACCCCGATAGGTTCGCATACAACAACTTCGCCTGCGGGAAAAACAGTGCAGGGCAAACAGGTTCATCAGAAAAACCTGACAGAGATTATGGCGGCCCATGATATACCTTATGTGGCGCAGACAACCATAGGCTACTGGATGGATGCCACGAAGAAATTTGAAAAAGCGTGGTCAATTGAAGGGCCGAAATTTGTAAACACTTATTCACCGTGCGTTCCGGGATGGGGATACCATATGTCGCAGACGATAAAAATGTCCAAACTTGCGGTGGAAACGGGTTTATGGCCCTGTTATGAAGTTGAGAACGGAGTGTATAAAATAACGGTGAAAACTCCCAAAGAAAAAAGAAAACCCATAACAGAATTTCTGCAGACACAGGTAAGGTTTAAACACCTGCTTAAAGATTCAAATAAAGGGATAATTGAGAATCTTCAGAATTTTATTGACGCAAGGTATTCAAAGCTTGAGATGATGGAAAAAGCCACGAATCCCGAAGCAAAATAAATAAAATAACCGCCGCAAGGCGGTTTTGGTGTTGCCCCTTGTTATAAAAACCGGCGGAATGTCTTTTTGACGTTCCGCCGGTTTTGCTTTGGAGGGGGGAGTTCCAAGTTCATATCGGATGCTTGGCGGAAGTGATAGTTCAAGGTTCAAGAGTTCAAGGTTCAAGAGTTCAAGGTTCAAAGTTCAAGGTTCAAAGTTCAAAGTTCAAGGTTCAAAGTTCAA
>CAYTNY010000022.1:0-28575 GCA_964439215.1 uncultured Spirochaetia bacterium | reverse complement strand
TATGTAACAGGCATAATACCGCCTGCAACATACTCTGTCCTCTCCCGTAGAGGGAAAGGGAGAGGCTATCGGTTTAATGTGTTTGCGAAAGTGTGGCAGCCGCGTCCTTTAGGGCGCGCAGTTTTTATAAGAATTAACTGCCGCAGGCATACTGCAAGATCAAAACCCGTGAGCCCGTTTAAAATGTATTCGCGTTCCGGGAGGGCACATGGGCCCTCCCCTACAAAAAACGGCTGTTGCACACATCTCCTGTTTGGGCGTTGAAGTATATTCTTAAGTGTTCAGCCGCTGCTTAACCCTCTCCCTATTCCTTTTTCGGTATTTTTCTGATTATATTTATAGTAAATACCGGCAAAGCATGAAAGCATTCATCCTTTGCTCCTCGAGTAAGAGGGCATTAATATCCCCTCCACCTCTATGGAGGAGGATAGAGTATGTTACAGGCAGTCTTTTGTTTTTTTACCCCCTTTTCTAAAAGGGGGCAGGGGGATTTTATAGAGGGGGTTAAGCAGCGGCTGAACACTGTATGATATAATTTGACGATTAAACAGGAAATGGGCTGTATTTTAATATAGCTCCGGATGTTTCAGGTGTTGCAATTCATTTTACATTTCAGCCCCGCCCGTTTCCCTTTTGTTTACGAACCTCCGCAGCCGCATCCTTTTTTCTGATCCGGCTTTAAATTCCCCGCAGGCACCACTTTATATTCCTCATCAGACGGCCCTTTCCATTTCAGGCTCACTCTGCTGTAAGTCACTGAACTGGAATACCTTGCTTTTATATCATATTCTCCTTTTTTCAGATCCATATAATTTTCTCCTTTCGGCGTTTCATTTTCGCGGCAGACAAGTTTCCCGTTTATATAAACCTCGGAAAAATCATTTGACGTTATTTCAAAGAAATATCTTCCTGTTCGGGGAATCATTATTGTCCCCGTCCATTCCGCTGAAAACCGCCCGGACACCGGTGTAACATGCCACTGAAAATGCAAAAGCGGATCCACTCTTTCAAACACCGGCGGCGGAGAAAAATTCTCGTCACTGTAATATTCTGCCGACAGCCCAAAGCTGCCTTTTTCATTAATTCTGCGTTTATAATCCTCATACGGAACCTTATAGGCAAAATAATAAATATGGCCGGGATCATGCTCGTTTATAAAAGGCTCATAGGTCCCGTTGGGGTAAAGATCCTCAAAAACATCAACAAGTGGCATATGCGAAACAGGCAGAAGATATATATATCCTCTTTTATAAGGAAGATCTATCGGTATGGAGCCGCTGTAGTCAAACTCCGAATAATGGTCAAACTTTATTGCTTTTCCCAGATAATCCCACGCTTCGCTGTTAATAAGAGCTTTTTCCGCTATCACATGCCAGCTGCCGTCCAGTTCTTCCATATATTCCGCGGCTTCTCTCATCTGAGTATGAAACGCGAAACAAAGCTGCGGCGACTTTCCATATTGATTAAAATACTTGTCATAATTCATGGCGCCCGCCGCAATAACCAGCATCAGCGCGGCCGCGGAAACCGCTGTTTTTCCTTTTTTTCCAAACTGCATGCCGGAATAATCTATCATTTTTTTCAGCGGAACAACCGCAAAAACCACGGCCAGAGGCGTTAAAAGAATCGTCCTTAAGGCCTGCGGAGCCTCAATCGTCAATACACCCGGAAGAATAAATAAAATAAATCCGGATATCATAACAATGCCCAGCGGCGAAAACAGTCTTAACAGCAGATATACCAAACCCAAAACCGCAAGGGCTCCCGTTATGTAGTCAAGCATGGGCGCGCCCGGCTTGTTGTGCCGGGCATTGCCGTCTCCGTATCTTCCGAACATCAGCAGGTGTTCTTTTATATTTTCTTTAAGCCTCTCTTTGACCGTATATCTTCCATGATAAAATTTCTCCACAAGATCTTCATTCAGTATTGACACACCCTGCGGCCTGCCCGTATACCTGTCCGGATGTTTTATTATATACCCAAGCATCGGAAGAAAAATCACCAAAGCGACCCCCGCGCATACCGTCATTTTTTTAAAATTATCCTTAAAAAACGAACGTTCCGCCGCCGCAAGATAAACAATAAGTATCAGAGGAAGCAGAGGCACTGCCCTGGCCGGTATATATGTATACTGAGACAGAGCAAGTACAGCCCCCAGCATAATAAAATCCTGCCACGTTCTTTCCTTATACGCCCTAAACAGAAAATACAGGACAAGTACAAGAAGAAGAACCGCAAATACCGCATGAAAGCCAATACGGCTGAATATAACATGCCAGCTCATTCCCGCAAAAAGAAAACCTCCCAGCACAGCGGCAAATGACCCGAAAACATAACGTAAAAAGAAATAAAACGCCGGTACGCTCAGTGCTCCCAGAAATGCGGATGTCATCCTTATATTTTCCGGCTCCGGTCCGAAAAACTTCAGAAATACAGCTATAAAATAAATATACATCGCGGCATTTGAAGATGCTTCCGTACCCAGAAAAACCGGCAGTTTTGCCCCTTCTATTTTTTCACCCTTCATCAGCTCCAGGGCCCTTACACCATTGCGCGCCTCATCAGAAAACAATCCCGTCGGAACCGAATCAATCATATAAAACCTGAAAAAAAACGCTGCGGCAAGCACCAATGCAAAGAGCAGCGCTTCTGTTTTTATTCCGACATTTATTTTTTCTTCCCTGTCTTTTGACGCGAGATGGGCCGCTATGACAAAAAATGCCGCGATCCCGTACATAACAAGCGCGGGTGCGGTCTGTTTTGAAAAATACATCTGATGATGCCCGATAAAAACAGCGGCAAAAGCCAGACTCATAAATCCAAACGGCCCCGCAGACGAAAACAGGCCGAAACTTAAAGCGGTTCTCTTTGTTTTCAGGCCCGGACACGGGCCTGAATCGGATTTAACCGCCCTGTCCCTTGAAAACATATTATTCCGCATAGTATCCCCGTCTTTTTTCTTAAGATTCCCTTGTACTTTCTCTTTTATCCGTTTCATCTTTTCCTCCGGTGAATTATTCTTCCGGCCTGAAATTTTCATAAGGGACCGCCCTGTAGCCGTTTTCATCGGGCGTCCGCCAGTAAAGATGCATTCTTGATCCATCCGTATTATTTATGTATCTTACCCGGATTTTATTTTCCCCTTTTTTCAGAACCGCCGCCCCCGCGGCTCCGGATACCCGCCGTGTTTTTCTGTTTTCTATAATTTTTTCTCCGTTTATAACCACTTCATTATAGCCGTTTGATGCTGTCCTGAAATAATATTTTCCATCTTTATCCGCAATTATGCTGCCTTTCCATTCCGCCGCAAAATCCCCGCTGCGAAGCGGTCTTGTATGCCATTTAAAATCAATATTCGGATCGGTCCGTTTCAGCCTGAGGCGGCCCGGAAAAAATTCGCTGCCTGTATAATAGGATCCTGTGATCCCGTTTTTCAATTCCGAATTTATATTTTTATTTATATCCCGCGCCGGAACTTCATAGACAATAAACAAAGGCCTCGCTCCTCCGTGAGGCGGCTTTATTTCACTGTATTTTCCGCCGGGGTAAATATCCTTCATAAAAGTATCCACATATACTTTTTCCTCATAACTCAAAAGATATATTACTCCTTTTTCTGTTTTTTCAGAATACGGAAGATGCTCAAACGTATTAAAATGCTCAACCGGAATGTTTATGTGCCGGTTCTTAAAATACCTGAAAGTATAGCCCGGGGCATAAAATATATTCTTATTCACAACAGCGGTCCATCCTTCAGTTTTTTCAGCAATCAGTTTTCCGCCTATATACTCCGCGGTTGAAAAAGCCTCCCATACAGCGGGATCTTCCGCATAATCATTAAAATACCGGTCGTAATTAGCCGCACCGCCCGCGAATACAAGCAAAAGCGCGGATATAAAAACCGTTATTCTGCATTTTTCGCCGAATTGTTCGCCGGCATAATCAATAATTTTTTTCAAAGACACTGAGGCCAATATTATAAGTATGACAACAAGCAGAATAGTTCTTAATGACTGAGGCGCCTCTATGGTCAGTATGCCCGGCGTAATGAAAATTATAAATCCGGCAGCGGAAAGAAAACCCAGAGGGGAAAAAATTCTCAGCATCATATATGCCGCGCCCAAAACCGCCAGAGCTCCGGTTATATAGTCAAGCATCGGCCTGCCCGGTTTATTATGCCTGGGATTAGCGTCGCCTTTCAGGCCGAACATGAGAAAATGCTCTTTAATGTTCTCTTTCAGCCTTTCTTTTACCGTATATCTGCCGTGATAAAACTTTTTTACCGTATCTTCATTCAGTATTGAAACTGTTCCGGCGCGCCCCATATACCTGTCCGGATGTTTTATTATATACCCGAGCATCGGAAGAAACACAATGAATGCCGCAGCCATACACACCGATATTTTTTTTAAATTCGCCCTGTAAAATTCCGGCTCCCTGACAAGAACATAAAAAGCAAAAAGCAGAACAAGCAGAGGAATTGAACGGGCCGCAATATAAGTATTCTGCGAAAGCGCAAGAACCGCCCCCAAAATCATAAAATCCCCCCACTTCCTTTCTTTATATGCCCTGAACAGAAAATACAAAACAAGTACAAACAAAAACACCGCACTAGCGGCGTGAAATCCTATTCTGCTGAAAGTAACGTGCCAGCTCATACCCGCAAAAAGAAATCCCCCCAAAACAGCCGCCCCCGCCCCAAACAGATATCGGAGAACAAAATAAAAAGCAGGCACACTGAGTATGCCCAGAAACGCGGTGGCAATCCTTATATTGTCCGTATTTGCCCCCAGAATTTTAAAAAACACCGCTATGAAATAATTATACATAGCCGCGTTTTCAGGGCTTCTTTCGCCTACATAAACAGGAAGTTTCTGCCCCTCTACTTCTTCCCCCTGCATTATGCCTATGGCAACTTCTCCATTGCGGGCTTCATCAGCATAAAGTCCGGCGGGGATGCTTTGAATCATATGCAGCCTGAAAAAAACGGCAAGAAAAACTATAAAAATAAACATAAAAATCTCGGTTTTAAAGCTTAATATGTTTTTTGACGCCTGCTGCCGGGAGGCTGTTCGGGCAAGAATAACAAAGACCGCGCCGGCAGCGTACAAAACAAGCGCAGGTATGATCTGCTGCCCAAAATACATCCGATGATGTCCGATAAACACACACAAAACAGCAAGACTTATAAAGCCAAACGGTCCCAAAAAAGATATAAAGCCCCGCGCCGGTTTTTTTTCTCTTTCATCCAGGGCCCATACCGGTTCATTTTCTTTTTTCTTTGTAATTAAATAATCCGCCCGCAAACCGCCTTTTTCATCTTTGTAATTCAGTATTGCGCCGCAGTTTGCGCATGCATCAGAATCATCCGCAGCGGCTTTCCCGCAGTATTTACAAAACATTGTTCCTCCGTGACCCTCAGGTCAGGCGCCAGGCCCGGTGTTTTTAAGCTTCATGGCTTTTTTGATCTGCCTGCCGCTTTTTTCTTTTTGTTTTTTCCGGGAGCGGCCTTTTTTTTCTTCTTCGTGTTTTTTTTCAATGTTTCGTTTTCTTTCTTTATTTTGCCGTTTTTTTCTTCCCGGATGTCTTTTTTCCCGGAATCATCCGGCGGTTTTATCTGCTTCATGTTCTTTTTTATGCGTCCGGAATATTTCTTGAATTTTTCACCGGTGTTTTTTGAAAATTCCTTTGTTGTCTTGGATATATTCCCCCATATTCTTTTTATGCTTGTTCTTGACTGCATATTTTTCGCAAGCTCAAAAGCATCTTCTTTTATAATAACCGCGTCGGGCCCTACAAATGATACGCCGGTTCCCGCCAGCAGCCCTTTGCCCGCAAAGGGCCCTTCATTTACCTCTATATGGGTTATTGAACCCTTCTCGTCAAAAAAGAAAGTGGAAACATTTCCCGCATCCCTTCCTTTTTCGGTTATAACTTTCAGGCCCATAAGCTCCCTGCCTTTCACGCATAGCGACGGAATCTTTGAACCCGGCTTAAGCATTTCTTCTCTTTCAAAGACCAAAGAGGCTTCTCCGAACGTTGTTATATCGCCTGTTTCAAGGAACATTTCATCTTTATTTGCGATCAGAAAACCCACTGCTTTAAGTTTTTTAAGATCAACCATAACTTCTCTTACTCTGCCAAAAGTTTTTCCTTCCGCCACAGTAAAAACCTCTTTACCTATTACCGATCTGTATTTAATCATTTAACTTCCCCCTTTTCCGTTTTTTTCGGGCTTTTACGTCCCCGAATTAATCGGTTTTTTTTATTTTTTGATATTTCTGCTTCCACGTTTCGTGAGTTCCTGTCCTTTTTTGCACATCGGACAGTCTTTTTCATCATATGTTTTTATATCCATTCTTGCGAGAGCATATGTCTCACCCTCATTAAAATCTATTTCTTTGCCGCTGCGGTCCACCAGAAGCCCAACGCCCGCTATTTCGCATTTGTAATTTGTCTTAAGTTCATCAATTACTTCATATACGGATCCGCCTGTTGTCACTATATCTTCCACAATCAGAACCTTTTCCCCTTCTTTTATATCAAAACCTCTTCTGAGTTTAAGCCTGCCCTTTTCTCTTTCCATAAATATTCCCGGCACCTTCAGCTGTCTTGCGGTTTCATAAGCCAGGATAATGCCGCCCACAGCCGCCCCTAAAACAACATCCGGCTTGTATTTTTTGAACTTTCTGGCTATTTCCCTGCACAAAAGCGTTGTATGTTCCGGGTTTTTAAGCACAGAAAATTTTTCAAGATATATATTACTGTGTTTCCCGGACGTTAAAAGAAAATGCCCGACCAAAAGAGCGTTTGCGCGCCTGAATACTTCAAGAACTTTTTCTTCTTCCATTTTCATATCCCTCGCTTATCTGTTTTTTTATTTTCTCCACCGCTTCTTTTTTGTCTTCCGCGTTAAGTATGGGCCGCGCCACCACTATATGATCCGCGCCGGCCCGTATGGCTTCTTCGGGTGTCATAATTCTTTTCTGATCGTCTTTCTTTACTTTCCCGGGCCTGATGCCGGGCGTTACTATCACAAAATCATCTCCCATCTCTTTTCTTATGATCTTTATTTCCCGGGGCGAGCAGACAACACCGTCCGCGCCGGCCTTTTTGGCCATTTTTGCCTGGTGCAGCACCATTTCTTTTATGCCTAGCGATGATTTTGTACTTTGTTTATAGCTTCTGCTGTCAAAACTCGTGAGCACCGTAACCGCCAGAAGACAGGGTCTTTCCACCTGAAGTTTTTTTGATGCTTTTTCCAGCGCTTCTTTTGCGTAGCTTATCATTTTCGCTCCGCCGCTTGCGTGGACGTTTACCATATTAACACCGAGCCTTACCGCCTCATAGCAGGCATTATAAACCGTCTGGGGAATATCGTAAAACTTGGCGTCATAGAATATCTTGCACCCCTTTCTTTTAAGGGTCATAACCATCCGCGGCCCGTCCTTGGTAATAAGCTGCAGGCCCACTTTATAATACTTAACATGGGCGGAAAGTTTTTCTATTATATTATATGCTTCAGCCGCATCGTCAACGTCCAGGCCAAGTATGAGTTTTTCTTTAAGATCAATCTCCTGTTTTTTATTTTTTTCCGGCATCTTCTTCTCCCCGCGTTTTTTTCAGCTCTTTCAGCCGTTTTTTCAGAAACTCTTTATCCAGCGGTTTTTTTCTTACAAACTGCCAGGCATATTCGTAATCGCCGCCGTCTTTTCCTTTCGCCGTAACCGCGAGCCTGTGAACTCCCCGCGACAGATCTTTTTTATACTGATATATTAACATTTTTGTCTGAGGATTATAAGAAGAATCTTGCAGCGTAACCCTTCCCATCCTGAAACGCACCGTTGATGTATTTATCTTTGAATCATCCGCGATCCGGGCCTGAAGCCTGAGTTTTCCTTCCGGCCCCGCCCATCCGTCATCAGGGCTGATGATCTCAACATTCAGCGGTTTTTTTCCGAATTTCTGTTTCAGATCCTCAATCGTTGTAAAATTATACACAATATGCCTTTTCATTGCGTACCGCGGAGTAGTTTTTGTGTTATAAGACGGCACCACCGAAAACGCCGCTTCAAATCCGCTTTCTTTCACAAATGATATTACTTCACCGCAATAAGCTCCATAAGGATAAGAAAACGTCCTCACCGGAACTCCCAGATACTTTTCAAGGTACTCTTTTGAGCCCATAGTTTCTTTTATAAGAAAATCAATATATTCTTTTTCGTCAAAGAGCGTTTTTTTTCCGCCGAATTTCCGCCGCTGCCGGTGCGAAGTCATAACCGGGTGGGATGCTGAATGGCTGCCTATCTCAAATCCTCTTTCAACAAGCCCGCGTATCATACTTCTTGTAAGCGCATTTTTTCCGCCGGGTAAAAAATCATTGTAAAGATAAAACACCGCAGGCATTGAATATTTTTCCAGAAGCGGCGCGGCTTTTGTATATGTGCACCTGTATCCGTCATCAATGGTTATTATAAGCGACCGGTCCGGTATGTCGCCTTTTCCGTCAAGCCAGTCAAGGTACCGGGACATACTTATCACATTCTCGTTGTCCCTGAAATATTCAAGGTGTTTTTCGAATTTTTCCGGGCTTATGGCATATATATCGCCGTACCCTCTTATTATTCTGTGTTCGGGAAGTTTTTTCCTTTCAATAAATCTGTGATAACATAAAACATTTACTGTCTTTTCGGGTTTTTTTTCATTGTTTTTATTTTCAAAAGACCTTTTTTCGGGCACTTCCCTGCGCCCGTGTTCTATTTCCGGCCCCGCGCACGAAAAAAACACCAACAATGCCGCGGCAGCCGCGAAAAAATTTTTCATTTCTTTAAGTTTCTCCTTTCTGCAGTCTTTGTTTTCAGAAAATCAAATACAGCTCCCACAAAAGTCCCTGATATCAGGCCCGCCGCGGTATCAAACGGATAATGGCCTCCGGAATACACGCAGAAAAACGCCACCAGAAAAACAAAAAGCGCAAGAAACGGCCTTGCCCGGCTATAATCCCGCCATAAAACAGCTGCAAGAGCCGCGGCCATTGCGGTATGCGTTGAAGGGAACGCGTATCCCAAATACCTCATATTTACCAGCATTATTGTATCCGGCATTTCAACTACGGGCCTCTGTCTTTGAAATATAACCTTTAACACTTTTGAATTGAAAATATTTGAAACGATCACGGCCCATAACGCAAAAGCAGTATTAAGCTTTTCTTTTTCACCGAACCTGCGGAACATAATCGCAAAACCGGCAAAAACACAGGCCGCAAGAAAAACATCATTTGCGGTATATTTTACGGCAAAAGCAATATAATCGTTATGAAGACCCGTATTTACGGCTCTGAAAAGCTCCCTGTCCGCGTTAATTACCCATTCAGCAAGCCGGCTCATTTTTCAGGAATATCTATTTTGTATATTGCGGCTCCGCTGCTGCTGTATGCCGTATTTCCCATTTCGTTGAACTTATCAAGGTTTGCGGGAAACAGTCTTTTTTCTATTGTTCCCACATAAACATATTTTATTCCGTATTCCGCGAGTATATTCAGGGCCGTTTCTGTGCTGTCCGTCGTATAAACACGTTTTGCGTCCCTTATTCTTTTATTTACAAGAGAGCCGCGTCCGCTCTGCTGTCCAACCTGATATCCCCATCCCGCCAGAGTCGGATTTCCCGTAAAAATCGATATCCTTGAAAGCCCTGAATACATTCTGTCCCCCGGCGCTTCAAGTATCGGTTCAATAACGGGGAATTTTTCATTTATCCATTTGATCGTCATATAGTCATACCTGTCAAAATCCTCCCGCGAGGACCTTCTCTGTTCCAGATCCTCCATATACTTTATGCCGTCTATCCTCGGCTCCTGCTTAAAACCGCGGCTGCATATGTCCATTTTTATCAGGGATCCTAATACAGGATACATCACCGCCGGTATAAGTATAAATATCAGCGCCCCCGCAAACAGAATTTTTCCCGCCCGGTTCCTGAAAATAATCAATGGCAGCGCGGCAAGGGACACAACCGCTATATATGTATTCTGCATAACAGGTTTCCCTGATGACGATTCAGTAAAATATAAAACACCCATAACAGCAAATATCAGAAGGCCCGCGCCCCAGTACATAAACCTGTCCGCGGCGGAACCGTTGAATATCTTTTTATATTCCGCTGTCAGATCACAGAGAAGACGCGGAACACCCAGCGCCAGAAATATCCAGGCTGTCATATAAAATTTAAAGACCGTATTCATTCTGCCGTCAGCGACAAACAGCAGCTCTGTTCCTAAAACCACACACAGGGAGACAAAAACAAGAAGCAGGGAAAATTTCGTGCTGCGGTTGTCTGCTTTAAACATCATCCACGCGGCAGTAACTATCATAATAAAAAGCGGCCCGAATGTGGGCTGCACCGCCAAAGACAAGACAGCGGCAATGATCACAGCCATTAAAGCAGCCGTGACCCTTATTGTTTCGCCCGGCAGTTCAAACATTTTTTCAATGGACCTGTTAAAATTCCGGGAGATTTTCACAGGATCATATTTCTTTATCTTCATAAAACCCGTTGCCCTGGCAAAGGAATCATATCCGCCGCGCCATACAAAAAGAACATAAGCGGATATTATAAGGAAAAACACCGAAAAGTACTTGTACATTTCAAAGAGCGAAGCTCTCTCTGAAGCTGAAATAAATTTAGCAGCAGCTTTATAAGGCGAATGAAAATCAGCATGGAAAGGATAAAACATCAGATAAGCCGCGCCTCCGACAGCCGCGAGCAAAAGCGCGGGGCGCCACAGCAGTTTGGATGCTTCAAAAGCCCTGTCGCCTATTCCCGCTTTTTTTCCGAATTTAATATTTCTGAAAAGCAGCAAAGACGCCGTGAACAGAGCCATAATATACAAAACAGCAACAGGCGGCAGGCTCCAGGTATTTATTGTGCTCATGGAGCCGAGAAGCAGCGCGAGAAACACGCCGCAGAGAAATGCGGATCTGCGCGTTTCTCCCATACTGCCAAAAAGCGAAATCCCTTTGTTTGCGGAAATCATAACATTGTACAAAACCGCAACAGCAGCAACTGTCACGGGTATAACTATATTATGGGCGTGAAGGTCGCCGTAAAGATAGCTGAAAAACGGCATTTCGGTAATTGCGGGATGCGGATAAATTCTGGTCGGATCCCATATAAACTGAAACCTCCATATCCCGGAAAAGAATTGCTTAAGAGCATTGGCATTTGCCAGTTTGTCAAAAACAAAAATAAACGTGTGGAAATTCCCTGCCATAGCCAGAAGAAATCCGGAAAAAATACCGTATTTATATTTTCCCGTCAGATTGTAACCCATGGTAAACGCCGCGATAAAAGCAAGCGCAAAAAGCATGGCAAGCGAGAGGTTATAGGCGATGTTCGGCATTATACCCGCGGTTTTGGCGGCTGTTGCCAGCATCAGCTGCCCCCAATAGTAATAATTCAGGGTATACCCTGACATCCAGGGATCGTGCGGCGGGAACTTCACGTCATTAAATATTCCCGAAAGGTAAGCCATCCCCATCGGCTCTCCGCCGCCGCCGTATCCGTGCCCCGCTACATTATGTATATCGGGGCACCATATTTTAACCGCGATAAACAGCATATACGCGCCCAGAAAAAGTGTTTCTGTATAAAGAATATGCTTTCTTTGGGATGCGCAAAAGCCGGTGAACATCCCCCTGTTTTTATAAACATAAAAAGCGCTGCCCGCAAAAAGAAGCACAAGAAGAACCCACAAATTCACCTGCTTAAAGTTCCATATGTTAAATGAAACAAATATCCAGTTCACCCAGGCAAAAAGAAAAACTCCCGTGATTTTGGCGAGGCCGTAGCCTTTGTCAAGAAAATTTCCGAAAAGTTTAAAATGCAGCGGAAAAATCATAAGCGCAAAAAGCTGTATCAGAATATACCACATAAACACCGACAAATCAGGCAGAATACGGACAACATTGTCTTTTGCCGTTCCTATATTGGGATTATCCGCGCCTATTTTTTCGGCGCCGTACTTTTCTTTAATTTCCATGGCCCCCCGGGCTATTATCTCCCGGAGCTTTTCCGCCTCAAAATAATCTGTATTTCTGAATATATGAACATTAGGATGGTCATACAGTTTGAAGCTCTCATCCGCTTTATCGTCCTTTATTGTTATCCCGAAAAGCGAAGGATAACTTGTATAATTAAAAGCAGGCTCAAATCCTAATTTTTCGGGTTCATTAAGCATTGTGGTGTAATAAAAATAATTTATGGGATATTTTCCGGGAAGCCTGCGGTAAGTTCCTTTTGCCCTTTTATCGGCCATTACTACATAATCCGACCCGGAAAGTTTCTCGGATAATTCATGGAGTTTTCTGTTTCTCTGGCCCTCATTAAACTCATGCTCCTGAAGCGCCCATTTAATATTATGATACATGCCGGGATGGCCGCCTTTGGCATGCGTGGGCAGGTCGTCCCCCCACATTTCATTCAGTATTGTGGTTTTTCTTGCAGGTTCGGCTCTTTCATTCATAACCGGTACATTTTTATATATCCATTCAGAAGCCTTTATCCAGGCGTGCGGCTCCCTGTATATATTTGTAAACGCAATACCGTAAAACACCGCCCCAAGAAGAACAACCGCGGCAAGCGTATGCCCCCAGAATCTCCGTTTTACAAAACCGTAAAAATCAATGAGAAATTTAGCGGTAAGAAGCGCCAGAAAAGGAGTGACCGGTATCATGTATCTGTTGAATTTCGCGAACGACTGCCCCACAATAAGAAAATAAGGTATCAGCCACGCGAGAATTATCAGAATTTCCTTATCCGGAAGTTTGCCTTTTCTCACCGTCATTATCATCATTAAAATGTAAAAGAAAAGCGCAAAAAACGCCGCGCTTCCGTAAGGTATGCCCATGGTATAAAGAACCATATTCTTGATCTGATAAATATAAGGCGTTGTTTCCTGATACTGCCTGTTATATGGAACATCGCCTTCCCCTGTTATAAGTATTTTCCGCTGATAATTCTGATCCTTTACAAATTTCTCATAGTTGAGAACAGCGTGGGGCATACATATAAAAAAGACCAGTCCTGCCGCGAGAATTGATATAACGAACATTATCCAGGCGTTTATGCGTTTGTCTTTCACCGCCCTTGTTCTGCCTTTTATGGATATAACATTCAATATATGCGCCGTTATAATCGCAAAGACAGCGGGAATTGCGGCTGTTTTTGAAGCCAGCGCCATGCCGAAAAATATTCCCGCAAATATATAATTAACAGCTGTTCCTTTTTTATATATCCGGGCGGAAAAATAGACCGTAAGCGCCATAAAAAATGCGACAAATGTATCCACCGTATAAAAATGCGCCGCGTGAATATGCAGGACCGTAAAACCCAAAAGAACGGATGCCAAAAGCGCGGTCTTCGGACCGAATAATATCAACGCTGTCAGAAAAATAGCAGCTATTGTAAGAGTGTCAACTATTCCTGAGATGACCCTCGCACCCCCGATCCTGGCCGCGCCCAGATCCTTTATCATGCCTTTTGAGTGCATCCAGCCCGAAATACGGTGATGGTAAGACAATATATATAAAGGAAGAGAACCGTACTGAAGCCCTATTGGCTTATCCCCCCAGTGCTTTATCTGCGGCACGGCGCTTGAAACTATCCAGCGTTCATCAGGATGAAACTGTCTGTGCGAATACCAGTCCGGCTGCATAAGCCTGAGACTTGCGGATATTGTAAGAACCGCCATAAAAGCCAAAAGCACCCATATTATGGGTTTGCCCCTGCGTCTGTCTTTTTCAGCGTCTTTTTTCAAAACTGCTTTCTTTTTAATACTTTTTTTAACCGGTTTTACTGCTTTCTTTAAAACCATAGCAGCCCCTTTTAAATATTGTTTTTTTTAAAACATCCGCTGTTAACAATATATTTTATCCAAATCCACGGTATTTTCCACTGCTCCGCCTGTTTTCGCGCATTCGTTATGCCTTTTACAGGCACAGCAGGATCCTGCGCCTATGATCCGGCGGCCCGCATCTCTGCGCATATGCGTCAAATCCTGAAAACTCTTATTTTTTTCCCGCCTGTTCATAGCCGAGCGTCATTGTTGTCATATCAGCTATTTTTTCCGGTCCGTAATACTGTATGGGGCCCGGAAAAGTATAATGTTCATTTACAGCCCAGTTATTTCTTGCTTTTACAAGTTCTTTAAAGGGCCTGCCCTTAAGTTCAACAAGGGCCTTTTGTATGACAGGTTTTTCTTTGCCTTTTCTTCTTTCAATATTCATCATCATCGTAAGAGGTATGCCGCCGCATTCCCACTGCTCCGGTTTCCTCGTAAGTTTTCTGACCGAGGACATATAACCCGTCATACCGTTTAAAACCAGCAGAACCGCGTTATAGCCAAGCGCATAAGTGTAATTGGCGTCAAAATTAGACGGCGCGCCGCATCTTCCTTCATAACCGAAGAAATGTGATATCTTTGAAAACTTTCCTTTGTACTGCCCTTTCTTTTTCATTGCTGACAGCTTCTGATCCACCATATCCGCCAGAAGTTTTTCTGTTTCTATCTGGGATACCTGAACATTGCCGTGAGGATCCCTGTCCAAAAGAAGCTGTGACTCTATGCCGTCAGGCAGGGATTCCATAAGTTTTGACATCTTCGGAGTAAGCTTTTTATATATGAACTTTTTCTTGTCCACGACACTGCTCATTTTTTTCAGCTGTTTCTCATAATCAGCCACCAGGTCATTCAGTTCCGCTATCAGTTTTTTCATTTCAGGAATAAACTCTATCAGGCCCTCAGGCACAAGCACAACGCCGAAATCTTTTTTTTGCTTTGCGCGCTTTACCACAACATCAGCAATGCTTTTTACAACAGAGTCCAGTGTCATTTTTTTCGCCAATACCTCTTCACCGATAAGCACTATGTTCGGCTGCGTTTTAAAGCCGACTTCCATTGTTATATGGGAGGCGCTTCTCCCCATGAGCCTGATAAAATGCCAGTATTTTCTGGCGGAATTCACGTCCCTGCATATATTCCCCGTAAGCTCGGCGTATGTTTTGGTTGCGGTATCAAATCCAAAAGATGTTTCTATCTGCGCGTTTTTCAGGTCCCCGTCTATTGTTTTTGGTATGCCGATTACGTTTATGCCCGTATCCTCAGCAGCGAAATATTCGGCCAAAAGCCCCGCGTTTGTATTGGAATCATCGCCGCCCACAACAACAAGCGCGTCTATCTTGTTCTTCAGAAGTGTATGTGTTGTTTTCTCAAACTGTTTAGGGCTCTCTATCTTTGTCCTGCCTGACTGGATAATGTCAAATCCGCCCGTATTTCTGTAGCAGTCGATGAATGGACCGGTTATTTCTTTCCATTTATTGTCCAAAAGCCCCTGCGGCCCTCCGAGAAAACCAATAAGTTTATTCTTGGGATTTGCCTTTTTCAGGCCGTCAAAAAGACCGGCTATTACGTTATGTCCGCCCGGCGCCTGTCCGCCGGACAGCACCACGCCTATTTTCACAGCACGTTTATCCAGCTTGCTGTTTTTTCCTTTCGCAAATGTCACAACCGGCCCGCCATAAGTGTTTTTAAACAGTTCTTTAACTTTTGCCGCGTCAGCAGCGGATCTTGTCGGCTGTCCTTTCTTCATCCGTATGGAATAAAAACCCGATGTTAATATTTTCGGAAGCCTGGGTTTGAATTTTGTTCTTTCAATCTGCAGTTCAGACAGCTGTCTCATCTTGATCCTCCTGAATTTAGTTGTAATTTTATCTGTTTTTATAAGTTTTACGGCATTTAGCCCGGAATATCCCGCGCCAAATGAATATGAGTATTATACGGAAAACCGCTGATTTTTCAATAAAAATCCCCGCGAAAGTTTAAAGATATAGATTGCAAGTTTTATTGCAACACTTGATAGAATCAAAGTCCTTTTTTCCGCACATACCGGAGCGCTTAATTCACACAGTTATTTATGTTTTTCGCAGGGCGCCTCCCTCTCCCATAGAGCTGTCCCTTACCCGCATTTCTTGTTTTAAGCGTTAACTTGTATTACAAAGTATCCTGCCGCTGCTTAACCCTCTCCCTATTCCTTTTTCGGTATTTTTCTGATTATATTTATAGTAAATACCGGCAAAGCATGAAAGCATTCATCCTTTGCTCCTCGAGGGAAAGGGAATTAGTATCCCCTCCACCTCTATGGGGGAGGATAGAGTATGTTGCAGGCAGTCTTTCGGCCTGTTACATACTCTTGGAGGGGGTTAAGCAGCGGCTGAACACTGTATGATATAATTTGACGATTAAACAGGAAATGGGCTGTATTTTAATATAGCTCCGAATGCTTCAAGTGCTGCAATTCATTTTACCTTTCAGCGCGAAAGTCTAAAGATCCGGATTGCAATAAAACCTGCAATCCGGAAATTTCCGGCCCTTTGCTGAATTTTCTTGTTTACATTCCCTGCTTTTGTTATTATATGAAAACAACGGCAATAAACTATAAGGAGGCTTTCTTTTGATACGGAAAAAACCGATAGGACATCTGTCTTCAAGAAATTATAAAAAGAAAAATTACACACTGTTATATGCGGTGGTTCTGATAATAGCGGCTGCGGGTCTTCTCTTTTATTTTTCGGGGAAAAACATCCACTATATGCTGCTGGTTAAAAGCGGCGCAAAAAACATATCAAACAGCAGACTGACTTACGCGATTTCAGACTTTAACAAGGCGCTGAACATAAAACCCGGCGGCGCGGTTGCCATTGACGGGCTGGGTGCGGTTTATTTAAGGCAGGGAGACAAAGAAAAAGCCATAAAATTTTACACGGAAGCACTCGCCGCAGGACTTAAACTCAACAAAACCCTGCGCCACACGGCGTTCGGCGAGTACTATCTGGAGCGCGGGCTTTACGACAGGGCTCAGCTGGAATTTGAACATGCGGTCAGACTCAACAAAGTGGATTACAAAGCGCTTTACGGGCTGGGCAGCTGCATGCACGCCTCAGGCAATATAGATGCGGCAATATCGTATTACACCAAGGCACTCACCTACAATCCGAAATTTACCCCCGCAAGAAAAAATCTTTCCCTGGCCGAAGACGACAGAAACAAAGGAGCCATGTATTATCTTTTTGACAGAAACGGCGAACCGCTGGCAAGATATAATTTAATATCCTCCCAATCAAAAAAATATTATCTTATGGACCACAGAACCGCACACATAACCGGATATGACGCGGACGGCAAGCTTACCGGGCTTGAAAAACACCTGAAAGATTATATCCCCGGAAACAAGATATATCTCACGATAGACTCAAAAGTCCAGCAGACCATAGCAAACGCAATGGGATGGTACAAAGGCAGCATAGTTGTCCTGCACCCGAAAACAGGAGAAATCCTGGGAATGTACAGCCAGCCCACTTTCAGGCCGAATAATATGTCTGACTCCAAATACCGCAGAAGCCGCAGCCTCCATAAAAACAAACCCCTGTTAAACAGGGCTGCCGACAAACTGTTTGAACCCGGCTCTATTGTAAAACTTATAACCCTTGCCGCTGCTTATGAATACGGGATAAAGGAAGAGGATATATTCCCGATAAGATGCGCGGGCTCAACCGTATTTAATGACAAGGCCTTCTGGTGCTGGTCCACGCACGGAAAAGTAGACAGCATAAAAAAAACAATGGCTGAATCATGCAATATCGGCATGGCCTTCATAGGTTTTGAACTGGGAAGCGGACGGCTTTTTGAATATAATTCACGCTTCGGTTTCGGAGAACCGTTTGATCTGGGGTTCAATGATACGCTCAGAAACACACAGATATCCATACCGACAGCGGCAAGCAAAGTTCCCGCACAGATAAAAAACCGTTTTGAAATGGCCATGTATTCCTGCGGGCTGTCACCCAACGATGATTTCTCATATATGCTGACCCCGCTTCATGCCGCTCTCATTTCAGCAACGATTGCAAACAACGGAGTTATGATGAACCCTTACCTTATAAAAGAGATCCGCAACATTAACGGCAAACTCATATATAAAGCGGAAAATGAAGTTTTAAGAAATCCCGTCTCCGCGTCAACCGCCCGAAAATTAAACGAAATAATGGTTTATGATGTTGAGAACAAAAACGCAACAGGCTACAAAGCCGGAGTAAAAGGACTGTCAATCGCGGGCAAAACCGGCACATCAGGCGGCGGCAAAGGACTCAACGCCTGGTTCATATCGTTTGCCGATTCCAAGGATCCTGAATACGCACTTGCGATCGTGGGCGATTCAGAAGGACAGGGAATGCACGTTGCCGCGCCGATTGCCGCGGAAATCTACAAAAGAATCCTTGAGCCCTGAAACACAAACAAAAACATAAATAAAAAATATCAGCGGTTTCTTTTAAATATTGTTTTAAGCACACGGAGCCTGTCAAACCCCTGCTTTTCGGCTTTTTTCACTTCTTTTATAAATATATAATACGCTGATATTTTATGATAAACAAACCCTTCAATCCCGTCAAGAAAACCGGCTTTTAAAAAATAATGTTTTAAAAAATAAAGCATTGGTTTTATAATTATAGAATATCCCGTGGGCGTTCTGCCGGGAATCTCCGCTTCAAGCTCTGTATAAGCATTAACAGCCTCCATATGGGAATGTATGGAATCTTTTGTGTAATGAAGCAGCGGTTTTTTCAGGGTCCCGGTTTTTCCTTTTACTGAAACGCACTCGTGCACGGGGGCGTCCTGAAACATTCCTTTGTTCTTTTTAAACAAACGCATATGCAGGTTCGGATAAAGGCCCCCGAAACGCAGCCTTCTGTCCGGATAACAGTATGTCTCCACAGGCACAAAGTATCCCGCAGCGCCCCCCTGATTTACCGCGCCGGAGATTTCAGCGGCCAGCGGACGGGAAACTGTTTCGTCCGAATCAACACTCAGTATCCATTCGCCGCGGCACTTTGATACAGCATAGTTTTTCTGCTTTGCGTATCCCTGCCATTTTTTATAATACGTCCGCGCGCCGTATCTTTCCGCAATCGAAACAGTCGCATCAGTACTTCCTGAATCCACAACCACGATCTCATCCGCAAATAACAGAGAATCCAGAACACTGCTGATTGTTCTTTCACTGTTCTTTGTTATTATTGCCGCGGAAATTTTTATCCTTTTTTTCATTATACGGCCTTCTCTATGATTCCGCGGATTTCCGCAGCCTGTTTTTCAAGCGTGAAATTATCTTTAACATTTTCCGCGGCAGCCCGGGATATTTTCCCGAGCCTTTCTCTGTCCTTTTCCGCCTCAAGGATGCCCGCCGCCAATGACGCTGCGTCTGTTTTTCCTGCAAGAAAACCGTTTTTCTTATGAGTTATTATTTCCTTTGAGCCGCCCGTGTTAAAGGCAATCGCGGGCACTCCAAGGGCTGAAGCTTCTATTGTAACCATACCAAACGGTTCATTGTATGACGGCACACACAGCAGATCAAACGCGGGCATATACTCATATCTGTCCCTGTGCCCCGCAAATATGAACTTTTTTCCGAGGTTCAGGTTCTCTGCGCGTTTTTTAAGCCGGGCCGCGTACTCTTCATCTCCTTTTTCGGCGCTGCCGGCGATCATAAACCTGATATTCTTTTTTTTCCGCACAACAATCCCTGCCGCGTCAATAAAAAGTTCAAATCCTTTGTTTTTCCTTAAAAAGCCCACTGCCCCGACAAGAAACTCGCTGTCTTTTACACCGTGCCTTTTCCGCGTTTCTGTCCCGGATCTTTTAAATGTTTTATCCGGAAGTTCAACTCCGTTATGAACAACCGCAAGTTTTTCTTCCTTCACGCCCGCTTTTTTCATGGTTTCTTTAACCGCCTCTGAAACGCATATTATTTTTTTTACAAAACGGGAATAAAACCTTATCTGCGAAGAAAGATAGGAAAAATACTTTTTTTCTATTGTTATATGTTTGTGCCATATAACAGGTATCTTCCTTATTCCGGCGGGAAACACGCAAAGTTTTGCCGCAAAATAACAGTTTGCAGATATCAGATCCGGCTCTTTATCCGCCAGATAAGACAGCAGTTTTCTCTCAAAACCCAGCATGCCCGGCAGATACCTGAACTTAACGCTTTTCGGCGCCTGAATAAAATCATATTTTATTTTCTGTTCATTCAAAAATCCGGTGATGGGCCCTTTATTCAGTATAAGCAGATTAACATCATAATCTTTCTTAAGTTTTTTTATCAGCTGGGCCAGAACAACCTGCCCGCCTCCCGTAAGAGGAAAATACTCCACAAACAAAATCTTTTTTTTTCCGGTGCTGTTTTTCACCATTCATACTCCTGCGCCCCGGATTCACCGTCTTCTTCATCCGGCCTCACGATATTTCCGTGCTTGTCTTCCACTTTTCTGCCAAAATGAGGAAAAATATAATCAAGCTTCATTCCTATTCTGTGATTTAAACCGCTTCCGGCCTCCGCTGTATCCGGGACAAAAGCATAATCACACTTCACGGTAAATACTTCCGTAGGACTCAGTATTATGCCCAGCCCCATTGAAAGCGTGTCGTTATAGCCCGCACGCAGAAATACAAAATCTCTCATGCCTGCCTCTATTCCGGCTTTTATTTTAAAAACATCAAATCCTGTATACAGGACATCAGCAGCTGCTCTTATATCAAAACCTTTTATTCCCTTAAGATCCGATAATACGTATGATACACCGCCGTTAAAAACAATCGGCACATTTTCCACTTCAGATCCGTTGTCCCACGCAATGTTCGTGCTTATGTTTGAAAATCCGCAGCCGGCCCTGAAATCCTCAAAAGGCTCGGTTATAAAACCCAGATCAAACCCTACACCGGTACCTCTTGCCGCATCTATATTATTAATGAATATTTTCACATTTCCGCCTATAGCAAAATCCCGGCTCAGGACCGTAGAAACATTAAAAAGAAAAATATTGGATGTATCGGAAAAATATCTTTCAGGTTCATAGGAATTTGTACTTCTGTATTCCAGATCATCTCCGGCTGAAGCGTTGAGCCACGATAATGATATTGAATACAGGTTTTCCTCCAGGGCAAAAGGCTTTCCTATTGATATAAAACCGACGCTTCTGCCGTAACTCATAAAATGAGACTCTGCCATAAGCTGCAGGTCCTTCAGGCGTATAGTTCCCGCGGGATTATAAAAAACACCTGAAAGGTCATCCGCAACAGCGGTGAATGCCGCACCCATGCCGATGGCTCTGACACCGAGGCCGTTCTTTAAAAACGCCATGGGCTCTCCGCCCGAACCGGCGCGGCTGGCTGCCGCGGCCGCCAGTATAAAAAAAACTGTAAGGACTGTTTTTTTTGCTTTCGCCATTATACCTGCCTTTTTCTGTTTATTTAAGAATAGTTATCCGGTTTTTTCCGATTACCCGCCCCTGTGATCTGATTACGTAAAAATACGTCCCGTTCCCCGCGGCCCGGCCGTTCTCGTTTTTCCCGTCCCAGGAAACCGTATTTCCGCCTTCTATCATACCGCCGGTATCCGGGGTTATTCTTTTCACCACGCCGCCTCCGGCGTCAAATATAATAATCTCAATTTCTTTCACTTCATCCAGAAAAAATGTTATGTTCGTATGTATATTTCTCTGCGGTGAAAACGGATTCGGCCAGTTATACGTTTTTGTTTTTCCGTCTTCCGGCGCGGGCGGATACGAGTTATAATCTGTTAAAAGCGCCCTGTAAACATTTATCCTTCCCCAGCCTGTTTTTGAATCAAAACCGGCGTCTCCGACATCATCCGCGGACTGTTCTATTCTGCTGCGAACCTGCCCCATATCAGTATCACGGAATTTCATCATAACAAGCGCGGCCGCTCCTGACACCATCGGCGCCGCAAAAGACGTGCCCGACACTATTTTATAGGGGTCCGAAGAACATCTTGTAAGCGTCATTATATATTCTCCCGGCGCGGAAACATCAATTTTGCCCCATGTGGAAAAAGAACTTTTAGCGTCGTTCCGATCCAGCGAACCCGCGCTTATTACATTTGAATATGCCGCGGGATAGTAATTTTCCTGCTCCCCGGAATTGCCGGACGCGGCAATAACAAGAACCCCTTTTTCAAAAGCGTAATTGACTCCGTTTTCTATGGTCCTGCTTGATCCCGGCCCGCCAAAACTGCAGTTTATTATGTCCGCTCCGCTGTCAGCCGCAAATTCAAGGCCCTTATAAATATCAGAATCAAAACCCGTTCCTTCGGAAGAAAGAACAACAACAGGCATAACAAGCACCCTTGCATTGCCGGTGGAAAAGCCGGTTCCCGCAATACCCGCGCCGTTATTTGTATTTGCCGCGATTATTCCCGATACCATCGTGCCGTGCCCCGAATAAGGACAGGGATCACTGTCGCGGTCCGAAGTATCATAGTTATCATCTATTATATTATATCCATTTACCGTAAGTCCGGTTATATCAGGATGTTCATCATAAAGGCCCGAATCCAGAACAGCGGCTATTATATTTCCCTGCACATCACCCGGCATAAGCCCCGCGTCATACGCGGCTGAAGCTGATATTTTATTATACCACCACTGTTCCCCCTGCGTAAGATAATAATCATCCGGCGCCGCAAAAGCATAACGCATACGGTCATATTCGGCATATTCAATTATACTTTCATTATTTAAGGTTTTTATAAGCGCATCGGCGCCGGCGGCCGAAACCTCATAAACATAAAAAGAAAAAGCTCCTTTATGCACGCTTTTTCTTTTTAAGCCGTGCTTGTTTTCCAGAAATTGTATCATGGATTCTTTCTCGGTATCTTTTATATTATGTTCAGACGCAAATGTCTTTTTCTGCGCATTTGTTATTTTGTCTTTAAAACTTACTATCAGCCTTGTATTTTTTCCGGGTCCCGCGTGCACGCCGGCTGCCGCGTATGCCTGAACGCAGGAAACAACCGTCAAAAAAACAGCCGCTGTGATTAACGGTTTCACTTACACACCTTTTTTTTCAATTGCGTCAAAAATAACTTCAGCGAGCCGGCTTTTTTCTCCTTTTCCGCTGAAAACCGTCTTTTTATTCCTGTTTATTATCTTTATGCTGTTTTCATCCCCTTCAAATCCGCAGTTTTTTTTCGAAATGTCATTGAATATTATCATATCAAGATTTTTGCGTTTTATTTTTTCATATGTTTTTTCCAGATCCGCCCCGCTTTCCGCCGAAAAACCCGCAATAAAGCGGGATCCCTTGTTTTTTCCTGTTTCCGCAAGTATGTCTTTTGTGGGGGCCAGCTTAATCCTGACATCCTGTTTTTTCCCGTTTTTCGCGAGCCTGCTTATTTTACCTGCTTTTCTTTCCGCGGTAAAATCCCCCACTGCGGCAGCGCCTATTATTATATCCGCTTTTTTATAATATTTTTTCACCGCATCAGACATATCCGCGGCGCTTTCGGTTTTTATGATCTTTCCGGCCGGAGGAGTCTTTCCTGTTTTTCCCGTAATAAATATTACTTCATAGCCTCTTTTCTCCGCTTCAATTGCGAGATAAAACCCGGTTTTTCCCGTGGAAGGATTTGAAATAAATCTGACATCATCAATATATTCCCTTGTAGCCCCCGAAGTTATAAGCACTGTCTTATTTTTCTTGTTTTTTTTTAACCGGGACGCAACCGCCTTTATTATCTTCTCCGTATCCTCTATATGCCCCTCGCCCTCGCCGCCGCACGCAAGCCGCCCCCCGGCGGGCCCTATAAAATAATATCCCTGACTTTTGAGTTTTTTTACATTTTCCTGCACTATGGGGTTTTGCCACATTTTTGTATTCATGGCCGGTACGATAAGCACAGGCTTATCTGATGCCATAACAACCGTGGTAAGAAGGTCATCCGCTATGCCGTTTGCGGTTTTGCCTATAAAGTTCGCGGTTGCCGGCGCGATCAGGATCAGGTCGCAGTTCTGGGCAAGGTCTATATGCTTCACCGGCGCTCCGGGCATTTTCGCCTCATAAAACAGATCATCATACACGGGATTGCGGGATAAAACTCTCAGTGTAAGCGGCGTTATAAATTCTTTCGCCTTTTCTGTCATAATACAGCTTACATCAAAACCCTGCTTTGACAGACCCCCCGCAATATCCGCCGCCCTGTATGCCGCTATGCCCGCGGTTATGCCGAGCACCACTTTTTTCATTAATCCTCCAGATTTATCTTTGTCACGTCAAATTTATCAAATTTAAGCCTGTCTTCCTTGAATTCCTTCACCGCAGCCGTTGTGGGTTTGAGTTTTCTTTCATCATCTTCAATATCACCCGGGTTTTCTTTTATAGCCTTTGCCCTGCTTGCAACCACAAGTGTTGCCGCGTACTTGTTCGGCATTTTCTCTTTAAAATCCTCAATTGAAAAATCAACCTTTTTCATTTCATCCTCCTGATTTTATATACCGTTTTTTTTCGCCCGTTTCCCAAATCGCCCGGAAACCGGCTCTTTTTATTTCCGTTCCTCTTTTTCCAGCCTGTAAATAGAATCCATATAATCAGCAGCCTTTTTCACATTGTCGTTTATCACCGCATAATCATACTTTTTTCTTTCCTTCATTTCTTTTTTTCCGAGCGCCAGCCTTTTTTCAATGCTTTTTTTATCCTCTGTCTTTCTGTTCCTCAGTCTTTTTGAAAGTTCACTGAACGAAGGAGGCAGTATAAATACCGTAACACAATCTCCTTTCAGCTTTTTTTTCAGCTGTCTCGCACCCTGTACATCAACATCCATTATAACACTTTTTCCTCTTTTAAGGGCGCTTTCCACGCTTGACCTGAGTGTGCCGTAATAATTCCCCAGAACTTTCGCGTATTCAAGAAAACCGCCTTTTTTAATATCTCTCAGAAAATCCTCTCTGCTGCAGAAAAAATAATCTTTGCCGTTCTTTTCGCCTTTGCGCGGCTTCCTTGTTGTCGCCGAAACCGAAATCACAAAATCATGCCTGTGTTTTTTCAGGAACTCTTTTATAACAGTGGTCTTTCCCGCCCCTGAAGGCGCTGAAACAACATACACAATGCCTCTTTTCACTTTTTATCCGGTTCCTTTCCTTTTTCTTTCGGCTTTTTATCACGGTCTTTTCCGGTGATCCTTCCGATGAGCGTTTCCGGCTGTATTGCGGAAATAATATAATGATTTGTGTCAGTTATAACAACCGACTTTACTTTTTTCCCGCGTGTCGCGTCTATGAGCATTCCTGCGTTCCCGGCGGTCTCTATCATTCTTTTTACGGGCGTGGAATTAACCGCCAGCACCGAAACAACCCTCTCTTTTACGACCGCATTGTCAAAACCAACATTAAGTATGCTCATTTCATCCCTTTTCCGGCTGTTTACTCAAGATTCATTGACTGTTCTCTTATTTTTTCGGTATTTTCCTTCATTGAAATGACGCAGTGGGCAACCGCGGCGTCAGAAATCTTTGATCCTATTGTATTGGATTCTCTATAAAGCTCCTGGGCAATAAAATCAATTTTTCTTCCGTTAGGCGCTTTTTCTTTTATTATCTGCTCCAGCTGCGAAAGATGTGAATTTATCCGCACCAGTTCTTCCGTTATATTATGCTTATCCAGCGCTTCAACAATATCCGAACTGAGATATTTTTTTCTGTTTTCCCTGTCCATCAGGTTTTCTATTTTTGCCAGTGTCTTTTGCGCATATTCTTTTTTAAATCCCGCGAATCGGGCCTTTATTTTCCGGGCTTCTTTTTTTATAATGCCGGCCCTTTTCATTATGTCTTTTCCCAGTTTCAGCCCTTCCGCTTCCTTCATACGCATGAAATCGTCAAGAGCTTTTTCTATATACGGCTTTATCCTTTCCCATCTGAACTCTTTCATATCGCCGGCATTTTCAAGGACCGCAATTCCTTCAACGCTGTTTAATATCATTTCAGGCGGCACTTTTTCCTTTATTCCCGCCTCCAGGAACATTTTTTTAAATGATTTATACGCTGTTTTAAAAAGAGGCGTGTTCAGTCTTATTTTTTTTCTTACATTTGGCTTATCTATGTTGATATAAACATCCACACGCCCTCTGGATATTTTTTCGGCCGTGTATTTATATATATAAGGCTCCGCGCTGAAAAATTCCTGAGGAAGATGCACAAGAACCTCCCTGAATTTGGAATTAAGGCCTCTGATATTTATGGTGTAGCCCGAGGCTCTGCAGGTGCCCCATCCGGTCATGCTGCTGCTCATTTAGTCTCCCTCAGATCTGATTTTATCTGGCTATTATAACCGCAAACGATATCAGCGAAACAGCCAGTGCGGTTATTCCCGTATAGGGCCATTGAGCAATAGAATCAAAAAAGTTTCCGCTGCCGCCGTACATACTCTGCATTTCATCCACGCTCTTTTTGAGCCTGGCTATTTCTCTTTCATTGTTGCTTATTTCCCGTTTTAATATGCCGATGATGTCGTCCCAGCTTTCCATTTTATTTATTCTTTTTTCCAGAATCAGCTCTATCTCCGAAAATTTCATTACTGTTTCATTTAGTTTTTCCCTGTTTTCCGAATGCTTTTCTTCTATATTTTCAATTCTCAGCCTGTGCTCGCTGACATTCTTCATCAGATGTTTTATTTCCATGCTTCTTTCTTCCAGGCTTTTTATGTCCGTTTTTATAATATCAATTTCAGCCTGCATTGTATTTATGGTTTCTTTCGCGTTTTTCAGCGTATCGCCCAGTTCTTTGTACTGTCCGGCAATATCTTTTATTTCTTTTTCCTGCCCGGCAATGCTGCTCTTTATTCCTTCTATCTCTCCGGAATAATCAGCGCCGGCAGCCTCCGCTGCATTCTCTGTCTGCGCAAAAGCAGAAAAAGAAAACATCATAACCGCGCACAAAAACATCATGCCGCCGCGGAATAAAACATTCTTATTTTTTCTCATCTTTTGCGGCCATCCTTTCATATACATAATCAAAAAGCGACACAAAAAGAAAGCCTCCTCCAAAAACAAGGAATATAAACGCAAAAACATTTTTCATAACCGGGTCCCATTTTCCTCCGGTGGTAAAAAACACCACAATGGCAACAACAAGCAGAAACGCCCAGAAAACCACATTTATATAAAGATAATCTTTCAGTGAATATTCTTCATCTTCTTTCTGCCGGTTAACTTTGCTGTCTTTCCGGTTTTCTTTGTTTTTCTTCTTTTTTGCCATTTGCCAGCCTCCGCTTCAAGGGGCCGCAGGAATACCGGCGCATTTGCGCCGTTCATTTATTTCCTGCCCATTCCCGTATATTCAAATCCCAGTTTTTTTGTTTTTTTAGGATCATATATATTTCTGCCGTCAACTATCACCGGTTTCTTCATTATTTTTTTTATGGTTTTAAGCTCCAGTTCCTTAAACTCGTTCCACTCCGTCAGAATAACAAGACATTCCGCCTGCTCTGCCGCGGCATAGGCGTCACTTACAAATTTTACGCCTTTAACTTCTTTTTTCGCCGCCCCCATCGCTGCCGGGTCATAAGCTTTTATTCTGCATCCTTTTTCCAAAAGAGCGTTCATGACTTCAATGGAAACAGCTTCTCTGATATCATCCGTATCCGGCTTGAATGCTATGCCCAGGATCCCTATGTTTTTGCCCTCAACCGTTCCCATCATCTGTTTTATCTTAGTCAGAAGATGTTTTTTCTGCAGCCTGTTAACTTCCATTACAGAATTTAAAATAAGCGGTTCATAGTCTTCGTTTCTCGCTATGCTGATAAGTGCGGCCACATCCTTCGGGAAACACGAACCGCCGAATCCCGCACCCGCATTCAGAAATAATTTGCCTATTCTTTTATCCATTCCCGCAACCTCCGCAACAGTGGTCACATCAGCTCCCACGCGCTCGCATATATTCGCGATCTCGTTGATAAAGGATATTTTGGTCGCCAGAAACGAATTAGAAGCGTATTTAATCATTTCAGCGCTTCTTAGATCAGTAATTACTATTTTTGTACTCAACGGACGGAATATTTCAGCCACAGCCTTTGCGGCTTCTTTTTTCTTCGCCCCTATTACAACCCTGTCCGGGTTCATGAAATCATGGATCGCGCTGCCTTCCCTTAAAAACTCCGGACACGAAACAACATCAAAATCAGCTTTCGGCCGGGCATTGTCTTCTATTATACTTTCCACCAGATCGCCCATGCCTATGGGCACAGTGCTTTTATCCACAATGATCTTGCGGGAATTTAAATTTTTCCCTATGCTTTTAGCCGCGCTTTTCACATAAGAAAGATCCGCTTCGCCGTTTAATTTCGGCGGAGTTCCCACCGCTATAAAGATTACATCGGACTTTTTTATGCCTTCGCTCAAAGATGTGGTGAATTTGAGCCTTTTTTTATTTCTTCTGATCAATTCTTCAAGTCCGGGTTCGTATATAGGCAGGATATTCTTTTTCAGGTTTTCTATCTTTTTTTTATCTATATCAATGCATACAACTTCATTGCCCAGATCTGCTATACAAACACCTGTTACAAGACCTACATATCCTGTTCCGATAACGGAAATCCGCATAAATCTCCTCCATTTTCTATAAAATATCAGATTTTATTTATATCACAAAATATGCGCTTTTACAACACAAAACACTCCGC